>JAPKEZ010000131.1 GCA_028821845.1 Planctomycetota bacterium
ACAGAAATGTCTTTTGTTTACGACTCAGACATGGTCGAACTTCTTGCGCCAAGCGTAATACTATCTGCTAACTCACAAACTGGAAATGGTGCCGCGAACTTAGTTGATAACGACGCAACTACCTCCTTCATCTCAGATAGCCAGGGCGCTGTAAGTTCCGCTCTAAGCACCAACCCAAATGATGGCACCTGGATAGAGCTCGACTACCACAGCACTCAAAGTTTCGAGGGCGCTAGCTTTTTAGATCTAAGCAACGGTGCGGCCTACGTCACAACCTCAACATTGTGGTTTAGCAACAGCAGCACTTTCTCGGCAAGCGACCCATCGGTGACTATTAATCACATCAACCAGGAGCAGTCACTAGTTGTCGATTTTGATGCAATCCAAGCTAGATATGTACGTTGGGAAATCAACGACACTGCCTTCTCTTTCATAAGAGACAACGGTGGACGCGAACTTACTTTGTTCGGAGACCCTACCCTCAACCCGCCATTCCAACGTATTGCCGGGCCATTCGGAGATTCGCTTGATATCAGCAATAAGATTAGTGCCAAGTCGGCTACTGGTGCACCGACATCAAGCAACCAGGCTTTTACTCTTAATGTTTACCTAAAAACGCCAAACGTTCTTGACGATGGCACTTTGATTTGCGGCATTGGCGACACCGGCGCTAGCGATGCGCGTTACTTTGAAATACGCAACATTCTTTCCAGCAGAAACTCCATCGTACGCCGCCACTCGCTGCACTTCGCCGGCATCGATACTGGTTTTAGCCTTGCGACTAACGCGTGGTTGATGCTGACCGCCAGTTACAACGGTAGTAAATTGCGCTTGTACAGCGACGCCATTCTTATCGGTTCATACTCAACAAGTATTGCAGCAAGTGACGCTAGCATTCAATTAGCACCAGAGAACCCGAATTACGCCACCGCGTTTTTCAAAGGTCTTATCGATGAATATTCTGTATGGGATTACTCGATGAGCGACAGCGAAATTGCCGAGCTCATGACCGGCGGTGCAGCATGTGGTCCAACCCCGTTTGATACGCAGCGCAACATTCCCAACTCGCCACGACTTGAATGGGTGGCGGCATTGAACGCTCCGCAGCATGATGTTTACCTTGGTACCGATTACTATGCGGTGCGAGATGCGTCCACTTCTTCGAGTACCTACGTTGGGCGCCAAAGCAACGACTATCTTGACTTACAAAACTTAAGCCCTGGCGAATGGCATTACTGGAGAGTTGACGAAGTCCACGCTAATGGCGACATTATTCCCAGCAAAATCTGGCGATTTAAAACTCATTTACCATGGACGACTATAGTCAGCGAAGGATTTGGCGACGGCAATAGTGGCGACCATCTAAATGGCTTGGCTGGTGGCAGCGGATTTAGTGGTCCTTGGTCAGTGCCAGCTAATAACGAGTACCTACGTTATAGCGGTAGCATCGGAGCCTACCCTTCAAATGTTCCGTTGACCGAGACCGACGGTTACCTGCAACGCAAGGCCATTCCTTCGCTGCCAATGGAGGGCCAACGTATGTTCGACTCTGCTGCTATAGAGGTTGACATGTCAGGTGACACCAGCATTTACTTATCCTTTGCATTAAGCCTCAACGGTTATAATCTCAATATGTCGGCGATGGCCGGTCTCTTTGACTCGACGACTGGCGACACTATTCTCGTGGGCGTCGATGACGGTAATTGGGCGATTAGTGGAGCAGCAGGCAACTTGATTGGCAATACTGCTCCACGCAATAACACCCAGTTTGTTGTGGTCAGAATTGATGCTAACAATCAAAGCGATGATGTCATCTCTATGAAAATATACAACAGCGCTAGCGATGTTGTCCATCAAAGTGACACGTTGCTCAGTGGCTCAGGCAACGGCAACGATCAATGGGATTTGGTCTCAACCACCGGTAACGCCGATGGTGTTTTCAATCACCTGTTCATTCGCGCAGGCGCGATTGGATCGTCTTTAGGTACCAACAATGTTGTTGTGGATGAAATAAAAATCGGCGGTAACTGGACAGACGTTACCGGACTGTAGAATCAAACAATGCTCAGCATGCGCTGTAATGACTGTTGCGCATCGGCAAATAATTCACTAGGGATAGTGACTTCGTTTGCTTGAACATTAAGTTCGTGCCAAAGCTTTTCTGGCGTATTCATTTGCATGTAAGGGCAAAGATTGCAAGCACATGACGCGCCCGGCGCAGCTAAGTATGTATTTTGCGGCGCCTCTTTCTCAAAACGATAAATCATGTTGGCTTCAGTGCCGACAATAAATGTTTCGCCATGTGATCCTTTAACTAAACGCAACATGCCGGCGGTACCAAGCACATAGTCAGAAGCATCGCGAACCGGCTTCGGGCACTCGGGGTGCGAGATTACCTTCGCCGCCGGATATTCGGCTTTCATCTCGTTAAGAGTCTCAACAGAGAACAGTTCGTGCACTTCGCAGGCGCCATTCCAGAGGATCATTTCACGACCTAAGGTCTCATTCAACCAGCCCCCCAGATGCTTGTCTGGCACAAACAGAATTGGCTGGTCGTCAGGAATTGATTCGACCACTTCCCGTGCGTTGCCACTAGTACAAATAATATCGCACAGTGCCTTAACCGCCGCCGAACAATTAACATAAGCCACCGTTGTCGGACGCTGACCCAACTTTTCAGTTAAGTGTTGCTGATACTGCTTTAGGTCTTCCGCCTTGCATGAATCAGCAAGCGAACAGCCTGCTTCTAAATCAGGTACAAACACTTTGGCCTCGGGGCTGAGCAACTTGGCTGTTTCGGCCATAAAGTGCACACCGCAAAAGCAAATCGACTTAGCATCGGCCGCCGCTGCCTTGCGCGCTAGCTCGAGACTATCACCAACAAAATGCGCGGCCTCTTGCAGAAACCCATCTTGGTAACTGTGAGCTAGAATCAAAATGCCACGTTCAGTCGCCCATTCGCGAATCGCGGATGGCTCGGGCACTTGCAGTAAATCTAAATCTAAGGTGTCGTGTTCCATGACAGGGTGCATAGTTTAGCTTTGCCCCAGATATACGTCGAAGCGTGTGGTCTTACCTTTTATCGAGTGGCTAACCTCCTCGCGCAGCGGTTCGGCATGTGAAGGACGCTTAACGACCACCCTATTTGCGCCGAAGCTTAATGCGGCTTCAAGTAATTCACACTGATCTGCATCACTACCGATAATCTCTCGGAAAATTTGCATGTCCTTTTTGGCCAGCACCGTTTTCTTTTGTGGTGGATGCATTGGGTCTAAGTAAATCACATTCGGCCTAAACTCTGAGGCTAAGCCATTAGTTGCACAGCTCAACAACTCAATGGCATCACCATTTATAAAAGACAACCTGCCATCGAGCAATTCCTGCAACTCTGCATCGGCCAGCGCACGCTGCAAACCGTCACGTAAAGCAGAAAAAACCTGCGCGTGACGCTCGCAACCTAGCACTGTAGCGCCTAAACACGCCAACACAAAGCTATCACGACCGAGACCAGCTGTGGCATCGAAGATTCGTAGTGGCTGCTTGGCTTTATGCAGGCCGACTGCTTTTGACAAAGCCTGATTCTTGCCACCACCAAACCTGCGGCGATAATCTAGTTTACCGTTAACGAAATCAATAACGATGTCGCCGGCACTCGCACTAAGGCTAACAGGTTTATCGTGCTCTGAAGATGATGTCATAATTTAGGTTCGAGTCTAAATCGTCAAATACTTCGTTATGACGGATGACGTCCATTTTTAGCTTATAGGAAAAAACTCCGTGATTCCATGTTTCAGAATGGATGTCGAGCAAATACTCGCGCTGGTCATCGAGTCGCAAAAAGAAATGCCCCCGCCGGTAACTTGAATGGTGATCGCTTTCTTTAATGGTGCAGAGAAAGTACGATAAATCTACGTTGCTAATCTCGCACAAACGGCCACCCTTCGAAACTTGATCACCAGAACTTGCATATTGTCTGACAATGCCATCTTGCTGCGCATAAACATCTACTACGGCCAAAGACTGTGTAGCCAGATCAATAAAATCATCGGAGTTCTCTAACAGAGCCAAGTACATTGAGTCGCTACTGAAATCGACCTCACCGCTTTCTAGGAAAGTTTTACGTGACTCCAAAGCGAACAATTCTTCAACTAGTTTTTCTCGCTGCAACTGACCTCGATGCAAGTCGTTCTCTAAAG
>JAPKEZ010000026.1 GCA_028821845.1 Planctomycetota bacterium
GTACCCTGGTGCAATTAGTCAACTCGAGCCATGTCGAAGATGTGGTTTATAAATACCCTGGTTCTGTGAAAGTCGCTCAAGGCTACAACCCCGAACGCGGTGATGACCTTGGCGCGAGTCGCATGGGCATGTGGTGGATGCTGCGCTGGTATCTAGATCGCGCCGATGAAATCGCACAAGCAGATAGCTTGGCAAAACATCCTGATATGGCATCAATTGCCGGAATCTTTCAAAAGAAGCATCCGTTTTTGGTGCACACTGCTGGCGCGCGAGATACTTATGGTACCGTGCGTATGTTTCAAATCGAAGCCGGAGTTCCCGTTGTGGTAAGCCACGGTTCGTTTAACGGTTTTGCTGTTGGTAGAGAATTGGCAGCGGTTAATGCCAAGTTAAATATAGGCCCGCGTAATTTTGATTTTAGCGTTGCTAAGAATGCGCAAGTTCGCGGCTTAGTTGAAGCCTACGAATCCGCTGGCAACACCGATATCTCTATTCAAACGGACGCTTCGGTAATTCCGCAAGAAGAATACGTTTATCAGGCCACGTTGGCCGAGCGCCTAGGGTGCTCAACATGGACAGCACTCGAATCAATCAATGTGCGTCCCGCTTCTCAAATTCAGATCGACGACCGACTCGGACGCCTTGCCGTTGGCTTGCGCGCAGACTTGGTAGTTAGTTCTGGTCAACCTTTAGACCCGCGTGCTGCTGTAGAACTTGTAATAATTTCTGGAGAAGTTGTTTACGACATCAGCGATGGTCAAATGTACTAATCTTTATAGATGATAATTTCTTCACTTTTACTTACGCTAACTAGCTCACTCGCCTGGCAGCAAGCCGACGAGCGTGAACTAGTAGGGCGTGTCACTGCTTACCGCCTCGATCGCATCGAGACTCTTGATGGCGATGCTTTAACCAATGCAACTGTTCTTGTGCAAGATGGCATAATCCAGCGCATCGGTAAAGTCGTGATTATTCCTGGACATGCAACTGTTCATGACTTACGTGGTACTGGGTCGGTTATGACTCCGCCATTGGTGTTGTCGCACGCCAACTTTTTGCAAAGCGATCGGCGTGATGGCGGCAATAATTCACGTTTTATCGCTGCCGACTCGCTGTGGTTATCAGAGGATTGGCCGACTAGCTTGTGGAGATACGGTGTGGGCATGGTGGCAGTAGACCCTCCAGGAAATGGCGCGCCCGGACGTACATCGGTGTTGAAGGTTGCAGCATCTGAGAAGCGGCCCGAAACTTTGGTTGACGACTTGCACCTTAAGCTGGACATGGCTACCAACTCTTCTGCTAAGAACTTGATTCGCGATGGTCTCAAAGCAGCTGAAGCAGCTATTGAAAACGAAATTCAGGCCGAGAAAGACTGGAAGAAATCTCGCAAAGAGTGGGACGCCAAGAAAGAAGAAGAGAAGAAGGCTGCAGAAGCAGCGAAAGCTAACGGTGAAAAAGCAAAGAAAGTTAAAGAGGGCGACGAAGAACAAGGTCCGCCGGAAACCTTTGAAGCACCAGGAATAAAAGACAATGAGCAAGCTTTTGTGGATTGGGTCCGCAAAGAGCGCACCGTACAAGTGCACATGCGTTCGGCGTCAGATTGGTTGCACTGGATGCAAATCATGGAAGACCGCGAGGAAAATTACGAAGTGGTGTTCTCTATGGGTAGCACAACCAATTTACACGAAGTCATCGAAAGTGTTGTAGCTAGCGGAGTACGCGTTGACTTGCCTGCACGCATGAGCTTTTTGCCTTACACGCGTAATCGCGTCAACATTGCTGCAGAGTTCGTCGCAGCAGGTTGCGAGAAATTGATTCTCTCGCCGGCATCGAACAGCATAGCTGGACTAAGGGATTTGCGAGCTAGCGTATCACGCTTGATTGCTGAAGGCCTTGACCAAACTATTGCCTTACGTGCAATTACCCTCGAGCCTGCTTTGGCTGTTGGGCAAGAAGAAGTGATGGGCACTATAGCTATAGGTATGCCTGCGTCATTCGTCATCTGGAGTGGCGATGTTTTCGACCCACTCACCGAAGTAGATAGTTTGGTGTTAGATGGCGAAGAGAAATTCAACCGCGAACAATTTGAGTCCGAGTTACTACGATGAAAACAATCCTACAATTAATATTGGTATCTGTTCTTTGCGTGAATGTTAACGCGCAAGATCAAGACAGTAGTTACCTCGCAATCGTTGGCGGCGACATTCACACTGTTACTGACGGCGTGATCATGAAGGGCGTCGTACTATGCAAAGACTCACGAATCCTGAAAGTTGGTAAGCGCGTACGCATCCCTGAAGGTGCCGAAATCATCAATGCCGAGGGTATGCAAGTTTACCCAGGTTTGATCGCTATCGACGCTTCAGGCATCGTTAGCGGTCGTGGGGTCGCTGTTGCCGATTCTTACGATCCATACGCCTTGAACATTGACTTAGCTTTGGCTGGCGGAATTACCACAGTGCAAACTGGCGGAATGGTAGCCAATCTAAAGCACGGTACTATCGATAACGTCCTCGTTGGTCCGACGGAGTGGGTTAATCTTAATTACTCATCAACGTCATCAGCAGGTCGCCGTCGCGTTCGTGACGAGTTCTCTAAGGTGCGTGATTTTATGCGCCTTCATCGCAGCTGGGAGTTAACATCTTCGATGGGCGAAGATGCCGGTGATGAACCAGAAGCGAAAGGTGTTAAGCCAGAATATTTGTCGCTGCTGAAAGGTGAAGCGACAGCACGACTCTCTGCGAATTCGTTAAAGGATTTGTTGGCGACTTGCGAGTTGCTCGAAGAATACCCAATGCAATCTGTGATTTTTGGTGGTCAAGAAGCGTGGGCTTGCGCCGGACGTCTCGGACGTGTTAACGCGCGCCTGGTTATTACTCCGCGAAATAAAAAATGGGCTAGTGATGATTTGAATCGACCAAGTGGCTGGACCATTGAAAATGCAAAAACGCTTTGGGAACATGGTGTTAAATTTGCGATTCTGCCTGGCGAGAATTCGATTTCACTCATGGGCCTTGCGGGTCGTGACTTGATGACCCTACCAATGGAAGCAGCCTTTGCTATCCGTGGTGGTTTGCAACAAGACGCTGCTTTACGTGCGATCACTATCGACGCTGCCGAGATGCTCGGGATCGAGCATCGCTTGGGTTCTATTGAGGTCGGCAAAGATGCTAATATTATTGTTTGCGACGGCGACCTTTTTCATTACCGTAGCTTTGTGCAATGGGCTGTTGTCGATGGAAAAATGATGTATGACAAGCAACAGTCATCGTATTTTGCGCACATTCGTCCTCGTGCTGAAGAAGTGATTGACGAAATAGAAGAAGAGACTATTATCGACGCCCCTGAGGTAGTCGATAATCCCTAGTCTCTAATTGGCAAATCCAAAACTTTCTATTGGTAAGCGCGCTCCGGCGTTTACTCTAAAGGACGATAAAGGTGAGCGTTTCCGCTTAACCGAACATCGCGGGCGTTGGATTGTAGTTTTCTTTTGCCCAGCGCACACCATTAATTCGTGTCGCGCAGAAGCCGTTGACTTTAATAAGTACTTGACCAAGTTCAAAAAAGCCGGCGCATTTTTGGTTGGCATTAGCAATGCACCGAGCAAACAGTTGGCATGCATGCGCACTGAATCAGGTTTACCTTTTCCAATGCTCGGCGATAGGTCTAGTGCAGTCGCAACCGGATATGGTGCATTCCGCGACGTAAAGCGCGGCGGCTTGCAATACCAAACTCATGTGCGCTGTACGTTTATTATAGACCCATCGGGTAAGATAGTGTCTATGTGGGACAACTGCCGCGTTAAGGGGCACGTCGAGCGCGTGCACAAGACTTTTCTAAAAGTACTAGAAGAAGAATAAATGGCTGACAAGATACGACCGTGGTTAAAGCGCATTAATGGCGCGATTACTGGCGGACGAACTTACAATCTCAGTGAATCTGAGGCCCAAGAGTTATTCCATTTATTTTTAGACGGTGCGGGCACTGATGCCCAGCTCGCCGTGTTCTTGTCGGTGCTACGCAGTAAAGGGACGACAGCCGAAGAGTTAGTCGGAGCTGCTCGCGCTGCGCGCTCGCGAATCGTTTTCCCGCAGTTGCCAGAAAACTGTGTAGTAGTTGCAACTAGTCGCTTAGGCAAACGCACTGCGCCCCCATTGGGCTTGGCGGCAGCAGCGGCAGCAGCGGCAGCTGGCGTCCCAGTTCTGCTGCAAGCTTCGCCAGGATTAAGGTGGGGTGGATTGACTCCTGGCGATTTGTGGGAAGAAATGTGTAGTCCGCTTACTGGTGACGCTAAGCATGTTGAATCCATGTTTGATAACGGTCCACTCGCTTGCTGGAATCCAACCATCTCCGATGACGGATGGCAGCGCCTGCAACGTGTAGAAGACGAAACTTTGCTGCGCGGTATCCCCGATGTAGTTACAAAGTTGTTGGTGCCTGACGGTTCTCGCGCTATGTCGGCTGCGATTCCTGGTCCGGTGCTTGGTATTGCGGCCAATGCCCAAGAGTCTTTGCAGCACCGTCACGCTTTGATAGTGCAAGGCTTTGATGGCTCTATTGACCCATCGACTCTAGAAACGACGCGCGGTATGCGCATAGTCGATGGGGTTAAGGCGCCGCTGCGTATCCACCCGGGCGATGTCGCATTATTTGAGTCTGACGAGCCACAGTTCATCTCCGACGATCATCTGCAAGAAGCCGTTAGCGTGACAAATCAAGTGTTGCTAGGTGTGGCTAGCCCCGCGCTGTCATCGACTTTGTTAAGTGCAGGATTAATGATTTCACTGTCCAAGCCAAATCAGTCGGTTGCCACTTGCGTTGCTCTAGCAGGTGAGGCAATCAGCAGCGGGGCAGCTCAGCGTTTACTTGAATCGTTCCGTAATTAGAACTTAATATGCGGTATATCGTTCGAGTAACCCGGCACAGTAATTGCGAGAAGCAGGCATGAAGAGTTTTCTCAGCTGTTGCTTGTTACTCGCGGCGTGTGGCATGGTCGCCACCGTTTCTCGCGTTGCCGATGACAACATTAGTGGCTTGCTCGAACTTGAAGATGGTATCTACACCGGCGCTGCTCCGGCTGATGCGGCAGCGTTTGCAGCACTTGCTGAGCTAGGTGTGAATACTGTAGTTTGCGTTGACAGCGTGCAACCTAATGTCGAGTTGGCCGCCGAATATGGTTTGAGTTATCTTCATATTCCTGTCGATTACGACGAAATTGACGAGTATGCTTTGTTGAGTATCAAGCGTATGATTGTGGAGCGACCAGACGATGTGTTTTACATTCATTGCCACCACGGTAAGCATCGCGGTCCAACCGTAGCAGCCATTGCTTGGCGCCAACGTAGCGGATGTTCTTCGGCTAGTAGCTTAATGGTTCTAGAAATGGCAGGCACTTCAAGGGATTATCCAGGATTATGGAGTGCTGTAAGCGATTGGCAAGATTCAAAAGTTCCTGAAGCGCAATGGCCAGGCCTATATGCAATTGCTCAAATAGAGTCTTTTGCTAGTGGTATGGCAAAGCTTGATAGGACTTGGGATCGCATTAAATTGTTGTATAAGAACAACTGGCAAGTGCCAGCAAGTCATCCAGATCTGGTGGTTGTTAATGAAGCCCTACAGACTCGTGATTTGTTACGCGGCTGCGCAGATGAGATACCCCTCGAGCTAGTGGGTGATGTAGATTTTGAAAAGCGTATTAACAAGTCAGTAGCTTTGGCAGATGATATGTATCAAGCCTTAGTAAATAAAAAAAGCGAGGCAGTAGAAGATCGTTACAAAGAATTAAAGTCTTCGTGTGTCTACTGCCATCGCAAGTACCGCAATGAATAGGATGTGGAGCTACTTAGTATTCGCTGAAGGCGATACCGCGATCGTCCATACCTGCTAGGTCGGCGAAGATCTCGCCTGTATCGGTTATGTATACCCAGCCAGCTATGCCGTTGAAGACAGGCTCGCTGATGCCGCTTGGCATAACGCGCACCGAACTCAATTTATTCACGGGGTTCATAGGAATTGAGTTTAGGTAAGGCCCGAAGAAACGGTCTTCGAAGCGTCCGCGCTGATGCGTTGAGCCATCGCTGCGAGTGCGACCAAGAATCTGCAATTCGAAGTCATTGCTGTTTTGTGCAGGGTTCACCTCTGAGCCGTCAACTTCGTGGTCCATCGAAAAACGGAACACAGCAGTGCGAATTAGGGAGAGGTTGTCTTGTAGATCGACATTGCGCTCGCCAGTCTCTTGGATGGCAGGCAGTGCGGTCATAAAGGCTACTGTAGCTACGGCGAACACCGCAGCGAAGGATTCTAGTAAAGGAAGTCTTTTTTTCATGGTTTTAGTCATTGAGTACCCATACTTCGGCTTTTTACGACTTGGTACTGTAGTAAAAGGATGTTTTTATTAAAAATAGTTGCATATAGGGGCAATTCCTCCTAAGTTTCTTGTCTGTGGGGCCTTCTGACGCCCCCTTTGTCTCTGGGTAAGCCAGAATGGGCATCTGCCAAATATAATGAAACTAATCATCGCTGAAAAACCAAGCGTTGCTAATGACTTAGCAAACGCACTTCCGGGTAAATTTGAGAAGATCGAAGACGCTTACTGGGAAGGTGAAGGCTACCTTATCTCCTGGGCAGTAGGCCACTTGCTCGAGCTAGCCGATCCTGAGCACTACAACCCTGCGCTTTCAGGGTGGTCACTTGCTGACTTGCCGGTTATTCCTGAGAAGTTTGTACGCAAGCCGCGCGAGGGCGCTACTAAGCAGTTGCGTGTGTTGAAGAAGCTAGCGCAACGCGACGAGGTAAATACAATACTTAATGCTTGTGATGCGGCTCGTGAAGGCGAGTTGATCTTCCGTGAGATTGAGGAATTCATTGGCACAGATAAGCCATCAGAGAGACTGTGGCTGCAGTCGATGACTAAAGACGCCATCCTCAGCTCTTTCGAGGATATTCGGCCTGGAGCGGAGTTCGAGGGGCTCTCTGCTGCCGCATATTGCCGCGCCGAGGGAGATTGGTTGGTTGGCATCAACGCCACTCGTGGCATTACAAAGCGTCTCAAAGGGCGTCGCGAACGTGGAGTATGGTCTGCTGGCCGCGTGCAAACGCCTACATTGGCCGTATTGGCGCATAAAGAAGTTGAAGTGCTAGCGCACATACCTGTTGATCTATGGCGCTTGAAGGGCTCGTTCTCAGCCAATGGTTCTAAGTATGATGCCACTTATCGCACATCGCGTTCTGGTAAAGACGGTGACAAGATATGGAAGGAAGCTGACGCCGATGCCATGGCGAAGTCTTGCGAAGGGCAGCCGACTGCAGTTACCGAGAAGGCTTCTAAATCTACGCGTAATGTACCGGCTCTGTTCGATTTGACTTCGCTACAAAAAGAAGCCAACAACCGTTTCGGATTTTCGGCTATCCGTACTTCAGGCGCCGCACAGCGTTTGTACGAAGGGCATAAAATGTTAACTTACCCGCGTACTGATTCTAAGGCATTGCCAGAAGATTATGCCTCTAAGGTTGACGATCTGCTTAACGTAATTGCTGGTGACGAATTTAGTAAAGTATTTGCTGATGGCAAGCAAGCGCTTAATTTCACGGATGCAGCCAAGTTAATTATTGAAGACGGCAAGCAAAACTCAAAACGCAATTTTGACAACTCAAAGGTGGGCGATCACTTTGCTATTATTCCTACGGGGCAATTGCCAAAGACAACTTTGGGTGGCGATGACGCTAAGATTTTTGAATTAGTGACGCGTCGTTTCTTGGCGGCGTTTATGAAACCATCGAAATGGGAAAACGTAGTTCGCGAAACAGTAATATCTCCGGCTGGCAGAGATCCTCTAACATTCTTTAACGAATCAAAGCGTATGGTCTATCCAGGTTGGATGCTAGTGCATCGTATGCCGAAGGCGTCCGAACAATTGGGAGACCTTGGGGTGGATGTCGGCGAGACTGCGACAGGTACCACTAACCAAATTGCGTGCGAGTCCGACTCGACTCGTCCGCCAAAGCGTTACACCGAAGCTGGATTGTTGCGCCAAATGGAAATTGCTACCGATGTTGCGGCCGATACCTTTGAAGATATCGATGATGGGGAAGTGATAGCGTCAATGCAGGGCAAAGGCCTAGGTACACCGGCTACGCGCGCGCAAACTATCGAAGCCCTTGTGCGTAAAGGATATGTTTTGCGTAACGGTAAAACTTTGAGAGCTGCGGCTAAGGGCATTACTTTAATTGACTTTTTAGAGCGAGTAGGCGCGATTGATTTGGCGAAGGCCGAGCAAACTGCCGAAATGGAATCCTCGTTGTATAAAGTAGAACATGGCGACATGAACCGCGAAGACTACATGGCTTCAATCGAATCTACAACTCGCGTATTGGTTGATAAATTTGTAAACTTTTCCTATGAAGAACTATACAAAGATGAAGAGTCGGTTGGCAAGTGCCCTCTCGACGAGCACGAAGTGCGTGAAGGTCTAAAGGGCTACCGGTGTTCACGCCGTGCCAAGGGAGATTCTTATAAGTTGACCATTAAGTCGATGGGCAAAGAGTCAAAAACTACGCTGGCGGGCATTGCCGAAGTTGTTCACGAATTCCTGGCAGCACGTGATGAGGTTACCGAAGTCGAAGACGATCTCAAGCGTACTAATGGTTACATTAACTTCAAGATTAATCGCATTAGCTTTGTAGATGATTACATTGCCGAATTGCTGCCGTTAGTCAACGCTGTCGCCCCAAGCGATTCGCTGAAAGAAGATTTTAAGATTGAAGCCGTTGAGCCTGATGCCTGTGGTTACACCATCTGGAAAGAATTCCGGGGACGCTTTATTAATCGCCCACTTGCAATTCGCTTGCTAAATGAGCGCGATTCTGGGCCTATTGAAGGCTTTGTTAGTATGCGCGGTGAATCTTATGCCGGCAGAATTAAAGTTGATGACGAAAACAAACTCGAGTTTGAGCCGGTTAAGAACTTCAAATCTGATGACGAAAAAAGTGCTGTTGGCCAAGAAGAAATTTCCTACGAGGTCGATAAATCAGAGTTTGTTGAGTGTCCGTTAGGTAAGGGTATGATTATTGAAACTGTTACGGACTTTGTTTCTAGCGAACCCAAAGGGATTAAGTTTCCGCGTACAATTTGTCAGCGAGAGATGAAGCGCGCTGACTTGATTTCATATTTTGGCGAGCTAGGGCACACCGGCTGGATTGAAGATTTTATTTCTCGCAAGGGGCGTAATTTTACTGCGCGATTAGTACGCAAGCCAAATGGTCGCCATGGTTTTGAATTTAAGCCGCGCGAAGCTGGCGCCAAGAAGAAATCTACGAAGAAGAAGTCGACTAAGAAAAAGGTTACGAAGAAGAAAGCCACCAGGAAGAAGGCAAGCAAGAAGAAAAGCTAATGACTTCTACGAATAAACGCATCGCAATATGGGCCTGCCCACGCACGGTGTCGACGGCGTTGTTGCGAAGTTTTTGCCAGCACTCACAGGTTGTGGGTGTCGACGAACCTTTTTATGCTTACTACTTGAAGCGAAGCGGCAAATTGCATCCTATGCGGGACGAAGTGATGTCGTCGCAAGCGCAATCGATCGACGAGGTGGTTAACGGCGTGTTGCGCGCCGAATGCGCTAAGCCAGTTCAGTATGTTAAGCATATGGCACACCATTTGTTCGGTGACGAAGATTTATCATTCCTCGATGACGACGACACGACCAATGCCTTTTTGATCCGCCATCCGCGCGAAATGTTGCCATCGTTGTTTAGCGATTTGGAGCAACTTGAACGGATTGATATTGGTTATGGTCAGCAGTTGCAGTTATTTGAGCGGCTGCTTGCGCAGGGTAAGCGTCCGGTGGTTGTAGAGTCGACAAAATTGTTGGCTAACCCGCAGGAGATGCTACCGCGATTGTGCACAGCATTAAACATTGAGTTTGAAGAACAAATGATGCGCTGGCCAGTAGGCAGTCACAGCAGCTACGGTATTTGGGCTCCCGCATGGTACGGAAAAGTGATGAAGACTAGCGGGTGGAGTGCACATGTACCGAAGGTCGGAGGGCTCCCGCCCGAGCTAGACGAACTATTTGAGTTTGCTTTGCCGGCATACGAGCGTTTGCTAGAGTATAGTTTATAGATGCAGGATTCAGAACTTCTCGCCAAGGCCATGGAGGCAGCCGCCAACGCCTACTGCCCGTACTCCAAGTTTTCGGTAGGCGCTGCTGTGTTGTGGCAAGATGGTAGTGTTAGTTTAGGAGTGAACGTTGAGAATGCGTCATACCCTTTGGGCGTATGTGCCGAGCGTAATGCAATCGCTGGGGGCGTTGTTGCCGGCACTAAAAAAATCATCAAGTTAGCCGTGTGGGCTGCTGTTGAAGGCACTGTTGCCCCTTGCGGTGGATGCCGACAGGTGATCCACGAATTTGCCGAAAGCGATAGCGTGCAAGTAATTATGGGTGGCAACACCGACGTCGCTACGACTGCTATTGGGCAGTTATTGCCAGATGCATTTACTCCTAGTGATTTGAAAAAATGAGTTTTATATTCAGTTGCGCATTATCATTGCTGCAGGTGGTTAATCCTGCTCATGAAATTAAAAATCCTAAAATCACAATAGTTGAGTTGCCTGAGCTGACCATTGAGGGCGGTAAATATCCCACCATCACTCAAGCGGGCGATGTTTTGTACGTTAATTACTTTATTACTAAAAACGATATAACACGACTTGAGCAGCGGCGTGTTATAAACGGTGAGTTCACATCTCCCACTTTAATTAGCGCTAGCGAAGATTTGATGGTCAATTGGGCAGATAGGCCGCGCTTTGCACTCGGCTATGATGACAGTAGTATTGTCACTTGGCTTGAAAGCAATGGCCATGGCTATGGCATTAAATACATGTTCTCGCGCGAAAGCGGAGCGGCTTACACCGAATCGAAATGGCTTCACCAAGACCAAAAAGGATCAGAGCACGGCTTCGTTTCTTTGGTGCCGCTGCAATCTGGCGGCTTCTTCATAGTGTGGTTGCAAGGGGGTGACTTCGGTCCAGAGAAAGTTTATCAAACATCCCTGATGGGCTTGGTAATAAGCGCAGACGGCATATCTGGCGATGAGCTTGTTCTTGATGATAAGGTTTGTGACTGTTGTGACACTGACGCTGAGATATTCGCTAGTGGTAACGTCGTGATTACCTTTCGCGACCGTAACGACGACGAAGAGCGTGATATTTATTACGTTCGAGGAAACCCCCTTGAACCAGATAGCTTTACCGCCGCTAAAGCGATTGCTCTAGATCACTGGAAGCCAAACGGTTGCCCTGTTAATGGCCCGGCAATTGCAAGTTCAGGTCGGCATACTGCAGCTTTGACTTACAGTAATAAACAATGGAGTACGCCGCGTTTGCAAATCGCACAATCAAATGGTGGTGGCAAAAAGTTCGGACTGGCGACGGTGCTGTCAGCTAAAGATACAATAGGTCGCGCCGATATCGCTTATTTGCCCGAAGGAATACCTGTTGCCGCGTGGCTGCACACCATTGAAGACGAAGTGTGGTGGGTGGCAAAAGCCGTCCCGCGCAAAGGCATGGCCGGGCCGCGTAAGAAGATATCTAAGTCAAGCATCGCTCGCAACTCAGGATTCATCAGTTTGGCGAGCACTGCCACCGGCGTGATTGCATGCTACAATGATGGCGACGATTTAGGGTTTTCACGTATCGAGCTCGAGCAAGCAGCAGCTGATGTCGTCGACACCGAGGTCGAGTAACAGCTGCAAGGCCTTCGAGTACTCATCGAGCTGCGCTTGGTATTTCACACGACTTGTGTCGTTGATGATTCCCGTCTTGTAATCAATTATCTCGGCGGCAACCCTTTTGCCATTAGAATCGCGATGGATAACTACTCGGTCGAAACACCCGCGCAAGATATAGCTACTGTCTCCTTCATTAATTAATGCGCTAAAGTTGCGTTCGCGCCAAACTTCAAAATCACCAGCAGGCGGACGGCTCAATTTGCTGCGGACATGTTCTTTAGAGAGCATCACTTGTAGTTCACTGTCATCTGTAGTGAAATCTTCAATCCATTCACAGCCTTCAAGTAAGGCATGAATCTTTGAGCCACGCGCCATCGCAGCTTGGCTAAATTCTCCGAGGATATCTGCGCCGCTGTAATTGCCAGCTCCGGCTTGAGATGGGGCAACGCGCTTCAATAATCGTGGAGTTTTGCTTACAGTAAACGGTGATGTTTTTTTCGGTTGCGCAACGACCTCGTGGTTGTCATCTTGCGCCCAACTGTTAAGGTCACTTTGCGGGTGCTGCCATTTCAAACACAATTCTTCGTTGTCGGTAAAGATGAGTTTGGTGTCGGAACTGACGCAGTCTATTCCGTTGCGCAATAGGCAGCTAATACGATCGGTAGTTCCTGACTTGCTGGCAGGAGGCACCATCATCTCAATGCGTTCGACCGCTCTGGTCAAAGCGACATATAGCAATGACATAGCTTCGCTAGCGCGGGATGTTTTTAATTTAGACTCAAGCTTGGCGAGCTCGGGGATTAATTCAGCATGCGTCGATGAAGGATAGGCACATAATTCGGAGTAAGGGGCGATTGTGCTTGGTCGCGAGCCGAGGGCAATTTGGCGATGAATATTACCAATCAAGCTATCGTTAAGTTGTGGCAAAATTACTGCATCGAACTCTAGGCCTTTTGCGGCGTGGATAGTCATCAATCGTACCTTGGTTGCCGAACTGTCGCTGACCTTGGTGGTATGTATAAACTCGACAAAGCTAAGTGCATCCTTCTCTGGTAGCGCATCGAAACGATAGGCTAAGTCGAGCAACTGCTGTAAGCGGTGACGATCGTGGCCGCTAGAGAAGCATACTTGTAAGTCATCGACATGGCGTCGCAGGTAATCACCGAACCCAATGCTGAGAATAGTACGGCGCTGCAACTGCGCATGTCGGTCGAACTGCTCGTCGCTCAAATCATTTTCGTCGCCGAAAGTGTTGAGTTGTGAAGTCTGCACATGGAATCGCGCCAAAGTATCACCAGGATAAAATACTGCCGTCAGCCAAGAAAGTGCTATTAACACGGATTCAGCATCAGTAATCGCAACTCCGCCGTGGCTGCCGGCCTGCACATCAATCTTGCGTAATTCGTCTTGAATCAGAGCTAACATAGAGTTTTGCCGGACCAAAATAGCAATAGATTTGGACGGTGCTTGTTTGTGCAATTTTGCTGCGCGCGCAGCTGCAGCTTTTGCCATTGCCAATTTTTCATTTATAGTATCTGTCTTTTCTACTTCAAAGAGTAAGGCGCAGCCAGGGATGTCTTGAGCAGCATCATGCTTTTTGTAATCCGCTGTCCAGTCGTTAATTGCGTTGGCTACTTCTTCGCTGTTTGGCACTAGCTGAGTAGAATTATCAAAAACCAAGTCGGTAGTGTCTAAAATGACCGCGCTTGAGCGGAAGTTTTTTTCTAAGGTGCTTTGCTCTACGCAGCCACCTCGAGTGTTTTTTTGTGCCCAATCTTTGAAGCCTGATAGCAGTCGAGAGTCACCAGACCGCCATCCATAAATGGCTTGCTTGGTGTCGCCAACGGTAAAGAGCGATCTTTGCTGTTCAACGCTTGCCGTAATCTGTGGTTGCAGAATGCGCCACTGCAACACAGAGGTGTCTTGAAATTCATCGAGCAGCAAATCTAATTCCTTGTCGGCTAAGTCAATGCGCTGCTCGGAAACTGCGGCAGCTATGAGACGGGTGATATCGCTGAAGCTAAACAGTCGCGTTTGTTGGCGCAAACGTAGTAGTTCATCTTGCACGTCACTGAACAGGCGGGCATATATTTTGTTGCGCGCCATCACCTGTCGTGTGGCGACACTTCGTGCGTAATCCATTACCAGAGGGCACAACTCAACCCAATCATCGTGAATTGGCTTCTTGTACCATAAATTATCTTCATAGCAGCTGTGATGATACATCGCCTTGACGTCTCCGGAGCTTACAGCATCAATCATTAATTTGGTTTTTGATTCAGCGCCTTTACGGTCAATGATGTTGTTGATACCATCAAGTTTCCCCAACAACAATTCAGCGGAAACATTCGTTATAAATGGTGAGATGCAATCCCAAGATTTATCGTCACAGTCGCTTATTAAATCGAGGGTAGCAGTGGTCTCGCTAAGAAGCTTGTCTAGGAAATCGCGCGGGGCATTTGCTTCGCCCAGCGACGAAACAATTGATACGATGTCAGTCAGGCTGTTTTTTGCGACATAATTGCCGATGGCGGATTGTAGCAGTTCAGCATCTTGATGAATTTCACTCATGCGCCATTGCAGAGGTAGCCCGAGTTCGCGTCGGTGCTGTGAGGCCACCTTATTGAAGTATGAGTCGAGTGTCGATACTCGTATTTTGTCTATGCTCAGTGCAAGTTTTACCACACATGCTTTGACATCTTCAGCACACCAGTCGCTAGGAATAGCCGAAAAATCTTTCAGCTCTTGCAACTTGTCGGCATCATCTACGCCCTCTACCAAGCGCTCGAATAAGCGATTTAATATCTCAGCAGCAGCCTTGCGGGTGAAGGTGGACGCCATGATTTCATTAGGCGCTTTACCGTTGGTAAATAGGTCTAAATAAGCGTTAGACAGCGAAAAAGTTTTACCGGTACCAGCTGAAGCTAACTTTATTTGTTGAGATGGATTCATGCTATTTGCCATCGCAATGAGTTGTCACGCCCAAGAGAGAGTCGCCACGCAAAGCTTCTTCGGTGGCGCTGGCAAATGGTGAGTCGCCAAGTACAAACCAATTCTTTGATTCTATAGCCGCAAAAATTTCACGGCACTGCGCTTCAGCGATTAATTTGTGTTTATCGTCAAATTTTAAACTAGTGAAACCGCAATCTTTTGAATCGGCCGTAAGTAAAGCGTAAGCAAGACTTACTTTGCTAGATTTTAAGTCCTTGAAATTGTTGCTTAAGAAGAAATAAAGAGGCAACTGTAAGTCTGTAAACAAATCTCCTTTGAACAAAGCATTTTTAGTGTAACGTGATTTTCCGTTTGGGGTTTTGTAGTCAATCAAGCAAATCTCGTCACCACGCTGATCGATACGATCAATGATGCCACTGATGTCAAACTTACTATCAAACAGCTTGCAGCCCGGAGGCAACTTACGCTCACTAGAGATTATTTTCCACCCATCTGCGGCGCGGGCCGCCTGTTTAGCAGAGAAATCAAAAAAGCGCGTCTTAAGTAACTCGACTTGAGCGCGAATTACAGCACTAGGGCTAGCGAAGCGCAATTCGAATAATCGTTGGGATTCGTTCCGTAGATAATTCGCAATCTCTCTGGCATCAACACTATTGCGAACCTCGCTATTGCCAAAATTTTGCATAACAGAGTGCGCAAAGTTGCCATAAACCATCGGGTTGAGCTCATCACCATTGACATCAACCGAACGCAGTCGCAAATGATTGCTGAGATAAAACGAATAGGGCGACTTAAGGTAATTATTAATGGCTGTAACAGACACTTTAAGCGGGGCTTCATTGTTACTGTTGCGCGGCAACACACGCTCGCTAGCAGGGCGCTCGGCAGCCTTAACTGGCGGCAAAGGCTCGGTACTAAACTCTGCAGCATTCGCGTAAGCGTCGTGATCTGAACACATGAACAGTAAACGACTAGGCAGCAATGGTGAGCCATCATTTTGCGTGCGACCACAAATAAGGTGAAGGTGCCCCCCAGCATTTTTGCGGACGGCAGCTAAAGACTGCAAAATGTAAGAATCACGAGCAAGTCTATGCTCGTCAGAATACAGGCCTAGTCTCTGTGCCAGTTCGCTATCAATGAACATGCTGTTTGCTGTCTGCCCCGGAACATAATTATCATTGAAACCCAAAATAACCATTTCGGGTGCTGGGTCGAGATTAAGTTCCAGCCAGTCGAGACACTCGACGCTTTGCTCGTTGTAGCGTTGAGTAAGTTTTTTGCCGCGGCATTGGTGTAATATAAAATCCAAGCTGCGCGCGAAGTTGAACCCAAGCTTTGGATTGTTTGACAGGCTATCGTCTAGATGCTGCACTTCGCTAAGTATTGAGGCAATCATCTCAAGACCTTTTGCGCGACGATGTGACTCTTCGTTTTGGCCAGGATTGATGTCGATTTCGCCGTAAACTTCTAGTAAAAAATTTCGCGTCGCAGCCGTAGCTGCATTTAGACCATTAGTTTTTACATTCACCACCTCTGGCAGCTTGGCTAAGTACATCTCAGGCAGTAATTGCGGATACTCTTCTTGTCGGTATCTGTCTAATTCTGCTTTTAGCTTGGGGTTAGGCAGCAAATCAGGGTGCACCAGCAAAGCTGCACCATTATCAAAGGAGGGAATGTCTATATAGGCTTTCAACTGTTTGAGTAGCAATACCGGCAAGCTACCTTCAAGATCACCACCTACCGCAGTGCGGACATCGACATCGAATCCGCCTAATGCTTGACTTAAGAATGGGGCGCATTGCTTTTCTAGTAGTGAAAAAGTTACGTCTTCTGGAGAGTGTTTATTACCGTTGATGCCGAGGGAGAGTAGTGCACTCTCAACCATCTCCTGCGGGTTGGCGGCAAAGCTAAGGCTAGCATCGTGCAGTAAAGTATTACCAGATTCAGTAAATACATCGCAATCAACACATGCGAAATCATCAAAGGCATTTGTCAAGTGATCAAACTGCAGTTGCACAAATTCTACTTGCGAACCACATAAACTAAGTAGCTTGCGCTGAAATTTACTCATCTCAGGCACACAAAGCACCACAATCTTGGCGTTCGCATTAAGAGCTATATTGTTGTTGTCGAGCGCTATTTGGCGTGCTCTATCTTTGTCCTGCAAGCTTGCAGCACTCAAAAAGGCAACATAGTCGTCGTGAATTTGCGCAAGCAAGGCAAACTTTTGTTGTTCATTTTCGCTAAGTACATTGTTTTCTGCCAGGGAGCAGCAGTCGATTTGTTCTGCCGCTAGCTGCGAAAAGAATTTTGACAGCTGCTGAGCTAACAATAAAGTTTCGCTACGAGATTTAATATCAACGCCAAAATGCAGCAATGCTTGAGCTGGCAGGCAATTGCTCAAGGCGTTAACCCAAGCAAGTTGGCATGCAGCTGCGGAGGCCAGCTTATCGGTGGCAATATCAAGAATCTGATGGGGCAGCGAGCCTAAAGTGGCGTATTGAGGTGCCTGAAATGTAGACCATAGTCCACGATTTTCAACCTCTAGTAATAGCTCTTGCTCTAGAAGTCGGTTGCTGCGAGAACTACTACTGACAAATATATAGCTATCGAGCTCAGCAGCGGTATTTCTCTTCAGGATATCTCCCGTAAGACCTTTTATAATAGGATCTTGCGATGAAATGTAACTTATATTCGACACATAAATATTGTATCATCGCTCCGAGGTCGTTTCATGTGGATGAGTAAACAATAGTCGAACGCTAAGCAAATTATTAATCTATGAGATACAAGGTTAAAATCATGGCCAAAACCTTAGACTCCCGCCTGTTATCATTCATTCGGTGCTCGATGATGTCCACACGCATACACTTGCAGAGCACCAGATAATAATGACTACCTTCTCCAATCATGATTTAGCTCCAGACTACGAGTTCACGCATATCAAATATGAACTCAAGCCACTTGTGCTGCAAGACGGTACTATCGTCGAAGATTTGTTTAACGTCTGGATTTGGCTAGATAACCCTGATAAATATAATTCTTACACGACGCGTGCCATTGCTGAATTGATTTTAGCTTTGCGACGTGCGTCAAGCGACCCAAGTGTCATTTGCGTGGTGCTTACGGCAATAGGTGATGTCGCTTTCTGTACAGGTGGTGATACCGAAGAATACAGTGAGCACTACAGCGGGCGCCCTGATGAGTATCGTCGCTATATGCGCCTATTTAATGATAGTGTGTCAGCATTGATGGCGTGCGACAAGCCAGTAATCAACCGCGTAAACGGGATGCGCATCGCTGGTGGTCAAGAGCTCGGCATGGCGTGTGACTTTTCTGTTTCTGCCGATACTGCGCGTTTTGGCCAAGCGGGCCCGAAGCACGGTTCGGCACCAGTCGGTGGTTCTACTGATTACTTGCCAGAATACGTCGGTTACGCCAGGGCTGTCGAGTCTTGTACATTGTGTGAACAATGGAGCGCCCACTATGCACAGCATATTGGTTTGCTTAACGGCATCGCGCCAGTGCTAAAAATCGATGGCAAGTTCATTGCCAACCCGATGGCTTATACCGAATTTGTTACTGACGAATACGGCCGTTCACTTTATGGCCAATTCAAAACTGGCGACGATCGTAATGCTGCTAAAGAGATATTGTCTAAAGCCGAAGTAGATTTTACTTTGCTCGACAAAATGGTAAACGAGATGTGTGCTAAGCTCGCACACACTATGCCTGATTGCACGGTTTATACTCTTGAGCAATTACGCAAGCATAAGCTGCAACACTGGGACAAAAACCGCGAATCAAACCGCGCTTGGCTAGGGTTAAATATGATGACTGAAGGCCGCATTGGCTTTCGCACTTTTAATCGCGCGCCACGCGCCGAACGTGAAACCGACTTTATCGAGATGCGTCGCGCCTTGTC
>JAPKEZ010000132.1 GCA_028821845.1 Planctomycetota bacterium
GGCTGCATTGAAGGCATGTTCTTCTTTGCTGCTTTCGCTTACGTTTACTTTTTGCGTTCCAAGGGGCTGCTTAACGGTCTTGCCTCAGGCACGAACTGGGTATTCCGCGACGAATCTTGTCACATGGAGTTTGCTTTTGAAGTTGTCGCAACTGTGCGCGAAGAGTACCCACACTTGTTTGACGACGAAATGCGTCTGCAAGTAATCGAAATGATGCAAGAAGCGCTTGAATGTGAAATGGAATTCGCCACTGACCTCCTTGAAGGCGGTATCCCAGGCTTATCTATAGATGATATGCGCACCTACCTAGAGTTCTGCGCTGACCAACGTTTGCAAAACCTCGGCATGCTTCCTCACTATGGAAGCAAAAATCCTTTCAAATTCATGGAGTTACAAGACGTTCAAGAATTGTCCAACTTCTTTGAGCGACGCGTTTCCGCTTATCAAGTTGGGGTCGAAGGTAATGTCGCTTTCGACGAGGCGTTTTAATTAACTGCCTGTAGGTTCAGCTCTATCAAGGTGCTGATTAATTATCTCTGATGATTGATCAGCACCTTGGCGTATGGCATCATTTGTCTGATCTTCGCCATTAATGAAATATGAGGCTACGAGCACTAACGCTACTATCGCCAACATGAACAAGAACAACTTGATTGCAACTTTCATTAGCATTAGCAAAGCGAAAATAACTACAATCGCCGCTAGCACAGCCCAGACAGGACTAGCATCAAAAAATGCTAGGTAGCGCTCAAACAACAATGGTATCGACCAATTCATCTACTATAGAGTAACCGTCTCTGCTAAGCTTTTACAATGCAATTACCGATTCGCATCGCCCCTTCTCTGTTAGCCTCCGATTTCACTAACTTGAAATCCGAGCTCGCCCGCGCTGAAGCTGCGGGAGCCGACTGGCATCACGTCGACGTCATGGACGGCCACTTCGTGCCGAATCTATCGATTGGCCCCCCAGTCGTTCAATCAATAAAGAAAGTGTCGGGCATCCCGCTCGACGTTCATCTAATGATCGAAAATCCTGGTGAATGGGCAGACATTTACGCCAAAGCAGGCGCCGACATTCTCAGTTTTCACTACGAAGCGGCTGCTGATAACTTTGAGGCTACTTTAAACCAGTTCAAAGATACTGGCTGCAAAGTTGGTGTAGCATTAAATCCACCTTGCGGTGCTGAAGTTTTAAAACCATACCTCAAAGACATCGACATGGTGTTAATCATGTCGGTCAATGCTGGTTTCGGCGGGCAAAGCTTTATGCCAGAAGTTCTAGGCAAAGTCAGTCAACTGCGCGAATGGGGATACGATGGCGACATCCAAATCGATGGTGGTATTAGCGATAAAACGATTGGCCCGTGCATCGCTGCGGGCGCTAATGTGTTTGTCGCCGGAACTTACCTCTACGGCGCTGATTCAATGCCAGAGGCGCTCAAAGAACTGCACAATAAGGTAGAATATAAAGATGGCATTTCGAATTCGTAAGAAGAAAGACGTACCGGGTGGCTTGTTCAGTAAGTGCAAGTCATGTGGCAAAATGATCTACTCGAAAGAACTCGAGCAGAATTTGTATGTGTGTACCGAATGTAACTTTCACAGCACCGTCAGCGCACGCAAGCGTATTGAAATAACTGCCGACCCCGGCACCTTCAATGAGCACTTCACCGAACTGAAACCAGAAGACCGCTTAGATTTCGTCGACAGTGTTCCCTACTCAGAAAAAATAGCAAAGTCCCAAGAGCGCACCGGAAACTCTGACGCCTGCCTAGCAGGGCTATGCGAGATTGACGGAAAGGAAGTTGCCATGGCCGTTCTAGATTTCACTTTCATGGGTGGATCTATGGGAGAGGTCGTAGGAGAAAAAATTACGCGAACGGTTGAGCTTGCCACCGAGAATAATTGCCCAATGATTATCTACTCGGCATCTGGCGGCGCACGCATGCACGAAGGAGCTATTTCGTTGATGCAAATGGCGAAAACTTGCGGTGCACTAAAGAAGTTTTCGGAGGCCGGAGGGTTGTCCATTTCTGTGCTAACAAACCCGACTACCGGTGGAGTGACCGCCTCGTTCGCCATGGTTTGCGATTTCACTATCGCCGAACCAGAAGCCCTAATAGGCTTTGCTGGACCCAGAGTAATTCAAAACACTATTCGACAAGATTTACCTGAGGGCTTCCAACGTTCCGAGTTTCTACTAGAGCACGGTCAAGTCGACTGTATTGTCTCACGTTCTGAAATGCGGGCTAGACTATCTCTACTGCTCGAATACATGGGCGCCAAGCGTCGCGCATAAAAAATTCAAGTATTCCGGTGGGCTAGCCGATAAAGAGGAGCCCAATGGATACATTCTTCAACAATACACCCGCAGGCGATGATGCCTCGAGTTCAAGCAGCCCTGCAACGGGCTCGCAGTTCCTCAATCTTTCAGGGATGCGCGCGCTAGTTTTGCGCGAGCATGCATGGGATTGCACCTCTCTTCCGCAGCAACTGCGTGAATTACAGATAGAGGCGCAATTCAGCCCATGCGCTTCTGGAGCAGCAGCCATGCTGCACCATGCAGAGGAAAACGACCTGGCATTCGATTTGCTATTAGTCGAGTCACACAGCGACAGCCGCAACTGCTTGAACATTAGCTCTGCGCTATGCCTGCATTTAGCTCATCCGCCAAAGGTAATTCTGATGGCTGATGCAACACATGGCTTCACATTCAGCAACCTCCACAAAAGCGGTGTAGATGCCATCCTCGCTCCGGATGCCTCGACTCCTAACCTGAAACGCTTGCTGAACTCGATTATTCGTTTGTCTGCGTAATTTCCTGTAGTCAAGGGGTGGATTTTCCGCTATACTTCGCCTCCATAATTCCTCGATAGCTCAGTTGGTAGAGCAGCTGACTGTTAATCAGCTTGTCACAGGTTCAAGTCCTGTTCGAGGAGCCAAATCAAAAGTCACTAGCCTCACAGCTAGTGGCTTTTTTTATTGCGCTAACATACAGGATTTCTTAGCGTATCTATTACAATCGGGCACAGTGCCCTTGTAAAACTAACATGAAAAAACTTCTTACCCTTGCCCTGCTAGTTGCAGGCTCATCCGCTGCTATTGCTCAAGAAGAGCATGGCGCCAAATGGTACGCTGACTTCGATGAAGCTGCTGCCGTCGCTGCCGAAACGGGCCGCGATATGATTGTCGATTTCACCGGCTCAGACTGGTGAGGTTGGTGTACAAAACTGCACGAACGTGTTTTCGTGCACAGTGAATTTTACACTGCAGCCCAGAATGATTTTGTTTTGGTTTCACTCGACTTCCCACAAGGAGAAGATGCAAAGGCGGCTGTGCCAAACCCACAGCGCAACGACGAGTTACAGGCAAAATATGGTGTTCAGGGCTTCCCCACCGTAATGATTGTCAGTGCTACAGGCGAAGCTTATGGCCAAACAGGCTACCAAGACCTCGACCCTGCGGACTATTTAGCTGATGTTGTCACCATTCGTGATACAGGCAAAAAAGCACTGGTAGCTGTGCGCGAACTCGAGGCCGAGTTTGCTGATGCAGAAGACAAGGTTGCTGTTGCCGTTCGCGCCGCTGGCGAACTTAGCGAAATGGAATCCGGCTCACCAGCAATTGCTGGATATGCTGATATCGTCCGTCAAGGCATGGCACTGACGGAATCTCGCTCGACAAAGATTGATCTTCTTCGAGCTGCCGTTATGGCGACAGGCGCTACTGAAGACGAGATTAAACTTATCTCAGAGCTCGATCCGAAAAACGAACACGGATTGATGGTGATGGTTGTAATTAGCAAGATGAACTCTTTGGGATCGATAGAAGATCTGCCTGTCTTTGTGGCTCTTGCAGAAAAACTGCATGCCACGGGCAACGTTACTGCCAATGAAGATTCACGGACTATTTACGTCTCTTGTGCATTCTTTTGTGCCCAACACCTAGACGACGAAGCCAACGCCAAAGTGTGGGCGCAACGGGCAGATGATTTGGGCGGACTCGACGAACGTATGCAAGAAGTCATTGATGACATTCTTGAAGAAGCTACCGAAGAAGAGTCGGACTTCTAGAAATGGTTGGTGCGGCTACGCGCCACCAGGGTAT
>JAPKEZ010000133.1 GCA_028821845.1 Planctomycetota bacterium
GCAACGTCTAGCGTTTTTACGCAAAGTCTACACCTTGTTCAGCTGCTCCATGGTCTTATGGATGGGCTCCGCATTGTGGGTATCTACCAACGACAAAATGCTCAACATGGTGATGGGTATTTTCGGCAACGGATTCATCGGCTTGCTAGTTTTTATGGCAGCGCTTTTCGGGTTGCTGCACCTAACTCGCAGTGCAAATGCACCGATTAATTACATCGGCTTAGGGCTATTCAGTTTACTCGAAGGCTTCGTCACCGCACCACTGATTAAATACTCGCTCATGGCCACTGGTGGCGAGGGTTTAGCCATGACCGATCCAAGCAATGTCGTGTTACAGGCATTCGTCCTCACCGGCATGGTGTTTGGCGGCCTTACCACCTACGCCCTAACGACTAAACGCGATTTTAGTTTCTTAGGAGGCGCATTATGGATGGGCTTCTTCTTGCTGTTCGGCCTTGGTATTCTTGCGATGTTTGGCATCGGCGAATCAATGCAAATGGGCTGGGGCATCTCAGTGGGCTGGGTTTTGTTAATGGGCGGATTCGTTTTATATGACACGCAGAACATCATGAAGCGTTACCCATCAAACATGGCGGCCGCCGCCGCTGCAACCCTAATGATCGACTTCATTATTATGTTTCAACGTATATTGATGTTGCTCTCCCGTCGCGATTGATGCTTTCGGTAACGCTTCTCCTTTGCGCGCAGCAATTCGTTGGCGACTGGACGTACTCTGGTCCGCATACTGATGCCGCAGAGATTTCTGCGATTGAAAAAGTCATCGTCGAAGGTATAGCTGTTGAAGGCTTTACACCGCTTAAAGCCGAAGGGTTTTGGGGCACCTTCAACGTAGCTCAGGACGTTGGAAAAGAAGCGGCGCAGGCCTTGGCCTTTTATCAGCATAAAATTGTCGCTGAAAAAGATGTGGTGCTGCATGTACGCATGGGCAGCGACGATGGGATAAAGGTCTGGCTCAACGGAGAATTACTATTAAGTCATAGCATCGACCGTGGCCTTAACCCTTCTGAAGAGCACATTGCATTGCCTCTAATTAGTGGTGAAAACCAACTTGCTATTGGTGTTATGAATACTGGGGGGGCTTGGTCCTTTTCAATTAACCGTGAAACTAGTGCCAACCCTATTAAGGTCGATCGCGCAATACGCAAAGGCGCTAATTGGCTTATTCAAAATCAACTAGTCGATGGCTCATGGGGGTACCACAATAGCGCCTACCGCAACGGAGCGACTTCACTTGCGGTCTATACGCTATTAAGCTGTGGAGTCAGCCCACAATCCGCGGCTATCCAAAAGGGCCTAAGCTACATTAGCGCTACCTACCCAGAAAAAACGTATTCTGCCGGATCTCAGCTGATGGCGCTGGCCGAACTAAATGACTCGCGGTACTACGAGCAAATGGAGATTATCGCCTCTGACTTGATTTCGTGGCAAGAGCGTAATGGCATGTGGGCCTATCCTGGTGGTCACTGGGATTTGTCGTGCACGCAATTTGCGATCCTTGGTTTACGCGCAGCTGCAGGCATAGGCATTCATGTGCCAGCCAAAGTTTGGCGAGATGCGATAGAGGGAATTTTGCTATGTGCCGTTCAATTTAATGGAAAAAGTCGGCCAACGATTACTGGTCAGCCAACGATTACTGGTTTTAATTACTACCCTAATTACACTCCTGGCGGCACTCTTTCGATGACGGCTGCTGCTGTAGCATCGCTGGAAATATGCCGCCAACAACTTGGTGGCAAGTATCCCCAAAAAATACGCAAACATGTTCAAAAGGCGGCTAGCGAAGGCATGGCGTGGATGACACAGAACTTTACCGTTGCCCAAAACTTTGGATTTTCCAGCCAGCACTACTACACTCTTTATGGCATCGAGAGGGTTGGCGCAGTTCACGACATAACTCATTTTGGCGAGCACGATTGGTACAATAACGGCGCTGGTTTTTTGGTGGACGGGCAACACAATGATGGCTATTGGCCATCTGATATCGCATCGCTTCCTGACACTCTTTATTCGTTGTTGTTCTTAAAACGCGCCACAGCAAGCGCGGCGATAACTGGCGAAAATGATGTAAGCACTGGCAATGAAGTTGTGTCCGAAGACGTAGAGGGCAGACTTCGCTTACACGTTAATAATGGCGATCCAGCTGTGATGTGGACTTCACTTCCTGCTGGGGCAAAAAGTGATTCGGTCTCGTACTTCATAAAGCGCGGCGGGAATTCGCTATGGCAAAAAATTGGTACTTCATCGGCGACTAAATTTGCATTGTCACACCGTCTAGCTGAGCCTGGGAAGTGGCTGGTAAAGGCTGAGTGCACGATTGGCGGCGAGATGGTCAACTCTACGGATGTAACTTATTTTTTTGTGCCAAATCTCGGACCAAACGACACTGGTTACGGTGACGACGCTTTCGAGAACTTGATTCCGGCATGCCGCCCTTCATATGAAGTATCAAGTAGCAGCGCAGATTACTTTAATGGCGACAAATTATTTGATGGGCACCATTGGACGCGCTGGCTAACCAATCACAATGACAAAAACCCTGAGTTTACTATCTCTCTACGCAGGACCGCTAAGGCCACGCGCCTACTATTTAGTCACACCTACACCGCCCCTGCCAATTGCACCGGCGCCGCGCGCCCAGGAGAAGTTGCGGTTTATGTCAACAAGGAAGAAGAACCCTTCATCATTCCCATCAATCCTGATCAAACGCAAAAAACTATTTACACCTTTAGTGATCCTGTCAGGATAAAGAAACTGCGCGTGGTGGTTACTAAAGTTATCGACGGGACTCTTGGATCATCCTCAATTGGTTTTAGCGAAGTAGAGCTTCAGCGCTAGTCGCCAGCACCAGCAAATCCACTGCGCGAGTGATCTTGGTACTCGCGAATCAATTTGTAAAAATCTTTTGGCAAGCCCAGTCTAGTTTTTCGTAGTCGTTTTGCATAACGGATAATTCCCACTGGGTCAGTAAAAAACAAAACCGGGGACGGCCACCCGCCGAGCGATTTCACTATCTCTAATGTCTCTACGCTTTTATTATGCTTAGCGAAAATGGGTTTCTGGGTGATGTCAAGCTTGTCTAATGTCGACATCTCAAAATCAGCAGGCAGCAATATTGTTAACCCTTGTGCTGGCGCATCTATTTCCCAGTTGTCTAAAAACTGCTCTAGATTCTTTTGCAAGTGCTCGATGTTTGTTTTAGCAAAAAGCATTAGCGCTGTGCCTGATCCAGAAAGTGGCACGCCATTCATTGGCAAGCCAATAAGGTGACGCAATTTATATTCTCCGCTAAGTTGGCTGTCGAATCCCCAGCCTTTTGCGTGAGCAAATGGGCCTTGAGCCAGGCGGTCGAGGCGTTGAACTTTTGAATCAATTACGCGCATCGCCCCGGTAGTAGTAAAGAAACCAATACGCCCGAATATTGGCCGGCTATTTAGCAGGGTCGTACGTTGAACCATTTTGCCATCGAAATATATTTCGGCTGTCGAACCATCGACAATTATTTCAAAACCGAAGGTGGCGCCTGTTTTGTCGAAAGCTATCCCGCCGCTCTTGGACCCCTCGCGAACGAACAATGAGGTCAATGACCAAGACAGCCCAGCGCCAGATTCTTTTTCTTCCGTTTCGCCCACCGAATATCGATAGTCGCCTCCCGAAAAGGACAAGCGCGTATTGCGATCGCGCCGATTCCAGCCAAAAACAATGCCGCCATTAAAATATGTTGTGGTTTGCTCAATTTTCCCAGAGATTTTATAACGCCCTGGTTGCTGCCAACCGTCAGCAAACACTACAGCTGTTCTACCATAAGCAGTACGGTCCATTGTTCCGGTGTCGGTACGCGCCTTGTTCCGACCGACATGCAAGTCACCAAGAGAATCGTCTTTGTACCACATGCCGACGCTGCGCCTTTTGTCTAAGCCACTCAAGGCAAACTCTTGATAGCCACCATTGCTAAATGCCGTCGCCGGCTGCACAAAAGGGCTTTGCTGTAATTCTGCAATATCAATAAATGGTAGGTGCGGCTCCACTTGAAGACCGAATTCGGTAGCGTATCGTGAATAATCAGCGGCAAATGCTGC
>JAPKEZ010000134.1 GCA_028821845.1 Planctomycetota bacterium
GTTGTTCGCCTCGGTTAGCAGCGAAACCATGCTGCCACAAGACAATATGGTCTATACCAATGAATTAATGATGTTCGATAGCCGCGATGTTTGGCCACGTGTATATTTGCCGCGCTCAGCTTTCCAGGCGATAATGCCCGATGCCAATGCGGATGGTTTATTTGATTTCCCCGCCGGGATTGATGCCCTTTCATTACAAGAGCAGGTCGACTCTATTAACATTAGCTATTTTAGTTTTATGTTCTCAACGAATAGCAATGGCAGTAATTACCTCGACGGCGACATTTTGGCACTTGACCAACAAGGAGGGTTGCAGGTTGTATATAGCGAAAGTCAGCTCACACAAGACTTAAGTATTTCTGCGGGCTCTGTCGATGTAGATGCCTTATGTGCGCGTTCTCAGGATGAGTTGTTGCTGTCATTTCGCGATGGTTTGCAATCATCGTCATTAGGTGTAATCTCCGATGGCGACATTGTTTCGTGGAATCCACAAACTGGCGACGCATATATTTATGCCAGTGAAGTTGATGTGCAGGCGTGGTTCAACAATGCAACTGGTAGCAGCACCGCAATCGGCGATGTTAAGTCAATAAGTTTTGATAGAGGGCGTCAGGCATTATTGTTTTCGGTGCAGTCGCCAAGTGATCAAGACGCTACGGTGTTCACGTCCGCAGATGGTGGAAGTGTTTTCCATGAACTGTCTGAGACATCATGGCAATTCCGAATCCCTACTGAGCTTGATGCTTTATGCATTTCTCCACAACGTGTAATCCAAACTCCGATTCTTAGTGTTTCAGTGCCGTATGTGCAGCACGGTAGCTACGTCAAATTAAGAATCCGTCATGCTTTTGCACAAGCAAACATCGTCGGGGCGTGCAGTAGCGTTTACAAAACAACGCTTTGGCCTGGCGCTAGTGTTGGTTTTAGTGCTCTGTCACGCAATGCTTTATATTATCGAAAGTGGCCAAGTGCGATGCAACCCGCGCTTCAATCCGATAGTTATGGCTCTGCTATCTACCGACTTGAACTGCCTTTGCTGCCGATTGCGGTTAGTGAGGCCCTCATTTATTGTCAGGCAAAAATAGATGGTCAAGGGCTTAGCAGTCCACTTAAACTACAAATATCGCAATAAAGATCACTTATAACACCTATTGAGCGTCATCCAATAAACTGGCGACCAGTTCTAACTGTTCTTGAGTATTAATGCCCAAGAAAGGTCCTGGGTCTCCTGCGCGTGTTACGTTTAGTAACGAATCTTTGTTGCGTGTCAGCAAGTCTCGCAAAGGTTGATCGGCTTTGAATTTTTTAAGCTGCGGCACAATTTTTTGGCCGACTAATAAAGGATGTCCGCCTTTACCGCCGGGGCTACATAGCCGTGCAATTGTTTTCTCTGGTGCAGAGACCGAGAGCCACTGCATCACTAACTGTTGGATAGCATCGTTACTAATCAGTGGTATGTCACAAGAATGAATAAGCAAATTATGCTCACTGCTTACTCGTTGTAAAGCGCACAGCAATGAAGATGTGCGCCCGTCATCCGGTGATGGGTTAATAACTAACTCGCGAGCCGTCAATCCAGCATCAAGAAATAAAGCTTGGTGTTCGGCGCGGATGACCACGCTTAAATGCTGGCACCCAGCTGCTTTGAACGTTTGGCAGATAAGCGGCAACATTAATTGTTCATTTAACTTCAACAAAGCTTTCGGGTAACCAAGCCGGCGTCCGGCTCCTGCCGACAAAATAATGGCGTGCAGTTGCGGAACGTCCACTATAGTCCTACCGTGTCTGAAACAATACTCTTGGCGCGTTCTATGCTGTCACAACCATAAACGTGAATGGAACGATCGCTGAATATGAAAATCTCGCAGTTATCGTGTTTGAATTGTAGGCATAAGGTCGAATACTTTAAATCATCGAGTCCGCCTTCAAACCTTTCACCTAATTGCATTAGGTCGATAGTCCCGCTGCCTGCAAAATGAACTTCGGTATTGTCGCAATTACTAGTTACGCTCGCAGTGGTCCGCTGTCCTGAAAGCCACTCGAAATTGTTTTTACCGCAACATTCACATTCGTCATTGACGCTTGCACTAATGCTTTGCGCCGAGAACGGCCAAAGTTCGATATTGATGAATTGTTGCGGCAAATCTGCTTTGCAAATTGATTGAATGGCCAGCGTAGAAGCCAAGCTTGCAACGACTCCGATGGCGGGGCCAAGTACACCCGCACTCGCGCATGTAGGAGTTTGATCAACTGGTGGCGGCTCAGGGAAAACACATCGCAAGCAACCTTTTGACGGCTGAAGTAGGGCGACCATGCCGTAGGTGCCGACTGCTCCGGCATAGACATAATCAATTTTGTTTTTGACGCTAAAATCGTTCAGCAAGTAACGCGTGAAAAAATTGTCGCAGCCGTCAACTAGCACATCTGCACTTTGACAGATAGCGTTGATATTATGCGCCGCCAAATCGACACAGTGCGTTTCGATGACGCATGCTGAATTAATGGCATTGAGTCGTTCGGCCGCAGCAACAGCTTTGGGCAGGCGTCTCTCGACATCGCTTTCGCTGAACAGGCATTGGCGCTGCAGGTTGCTTTCGTTAACCACATCGCGATCAATTAATATTAATTTTGCTACCCCAGCACGGCACAACCATTCGGCACTAGTGCAGCCAAGTGCGCCGACGCCGATAATGGCAACGGTGGCTCCCTGTAAAAGCTTTTGCCCATCAAGACCAACCTGATGTAGGCGTTCTTGGCGGGCAAAGCGGTTGTTATCTGACATTGTATTTGGTGCGAATGGGGGGAGTCGAACCCCCACTACCGAAGTAACTAGATCCTAAATCTAGCGCGTCTGCCAATTCCGCCACATTCGCGTGTGTACTGAATGGGGTGAGTAAGGGGACTTGAACCCCCGACACCCAGAATCACAATCTGGTGCTCTAACCAACTGAGCTATACCCACCATTCAGTGGCGCAGAGTTTAACGTCTGCTTGTCTAGTTGAAAAGGCCTACGCAAGAAAAAATGGTGCGCCCGGAAGGATTCGAGCCTTCATTCCCCTCATGATTGGTGCCTACTACTTAAATTCGTCCTTGTTGCTAGCAATTGCTGCACCGAACACGAGCCCGAATGTGACACCCAATGCGATACCCAACCCAACGTTGTCAATAGCAGCACCAATAGCAGCACCGATGGCGATGCCTATTGCAAGGCCAATTCCGATTGGCTGTGGATCAAGAGATTCTTTGAGCTTTTTCACTATCATATGATATCATTTTGCATGTCCCGCCGTTCTCTAAAAGTGTGGGGAATAGGGTAAGATAATAATCATGATTCGTTTTCCCCTCCTTCTTTCTACGCTAGCTCTATTGCCAGCTTCTGCATCTGCGCAAGATACTTTGGATGATCTATCGCGGCAGACGCTGCAAGTTAGCCCGCAAGGATTGTTTGTGGCACCGTCATTGGCTAATCACCAAGGTGAACACGGATGGACTCTGCAGGTAACACCAGTTGCCGCAGATTTGACTTATATGCAGTCAGACCTTCGGCTGGAATCGGACACTGGCGAGGTGTTCTTTTTGCCGCAGATTGATGGTACAGGATTTTTGATATCCAAGTTCGGCCAGATAGTCATTACTGAAGCTACACACTCGGAAGCGGTTCCTGTGCAATTGCGTGTGTTAAGTCCTGACGGCCAACTTCAACTCGAGGAAGAAATTCTAGGCCTGAGCAGTCCTGTCTTGTCGGCTGATGGCGATCAACTTGCATTCCGAACTCGTCGGAGCACGGCAATATTAGATTTCAAAACTTTGACGATTACCCATTACCCGCGTTATGCATCCTTTGCGGTCGCGGAAGACGGTACTGTCGCGGGGGTCGTAATTGACACCGAGGAAATCCAGTTGCATGACAACAAGGGTAACTCAATCAAAGTCGCGATTCCTGCCTCTCCCAAGCGCCTTGCTTTCACTGCTGAGGGTGACTTACTGGTCCTGACCTCTCAATCTCTGTTTAGAATAGATTGTCAACTAGGTAAGCTTGAACCCTTCTTTGCCCTACAACAATTAGGGGAGTTACGAGATTTGC
>JAPKEZ010000027.1 GCA_028821845.1 Planctomycetota bacterium
GCGACCCACGGCAAGCTGTTGCAGTTGACACTTTAAACTTTTTGCTTGAGCGTGAAATTCGTTTGGTGATTGCTTCGCCAAGTCATTTGCGCTCTGCTCTTGAACGCGCTTATGGTCCCGACGAATCATCACCGGGGCAACAGCCGCTTAGAAGCGGTGAACAGCATGATGAAGCTCCAATTGTACGTTTGGTAAATAGGATGTTTGCCGATGCTGTAAAGCAGCGTGCCTCTGATATTCACATAGAACCATTCGCCGATCGCGTGCGCATTAGATTCCGTATCGATGGTAAATTGGTAATTGCCGACGAACATCCAACTGAGGTGTTCGCGCCATTAATTTCGCACATCAAGGTGAGTGGTGGTCTCGATATCGCAGAAAAGCGCCGTCCTCAAGACGGGCGTATTGAGCATACCGTCGATGGCCACGAGTTAGATGTGCGAGTCTCCGTCCTGCCAACTAATAATGGGCAAACATGTGTCATGCGTTTGCTTGACCGCGAGGCTAACTTGATATCGCTAGCTGATTTGGGGATGAATGAAGAATCACTCGAGTGGTTCTCACATTTGATAGAGAGACCATCCGGGATATTCTTGGTCACTGGGCCAACAGGTTCTGGTAAAACCACTACTCTCTACGCTGCACTGCAAACACTCAATCGCCCAGATAAAAAGATTTTGACGGTTGAAGATCCAGTTGAATACCGCATCCCTGGTATTAATCAGGTACAAGTGCATCCACAAATTGGACTAACTTTCCCGCGGGTGTTGCGTTCGTTCTTGCGCCAAGCGCCAAACGTGGTGTTGGTCGGTGAGATCCGTGACCGAGAAACCGCAGAGGTGGCGATTCAAGCTTCGCTTACTGGTCACTTAGTGTTCTCGACTGTTCACACTAACGATGCGCCTAGTGCTGTAACCCGCTTGCTTGACATGGGCGTGCCAGCGTTTTTGATTGCTACTTCACTGCAAGGTGTGTTGGCCCAGCGCCTGTTGCGCCGTTTATGCTCAGAATGTTCCACCGACGAAGATGCGTCAGCGCTAGAGCAAAGTGTCCTAGGGGTTGCTGCTGGAACTAAGTTGAAACGTCCGCAAGGTTGTCGTTATTGTACCGGTACCGGTTATCGCGGACGCATTGGTGCTTACGAATGGCTTGGTCTCGATGCTAGTATGCGTGAAACTTTGTTTCAAAGCGATGATCCAAGTGATTTCTCGGCTGCGGCAATGGCGTCGCCTAATCTGAAGCGCTTAAAGTACGATGCCGTGTCTAAGGCTATAGCTGGTTTGACCACAGTTGAAGAGGTATTAAGGGTAACGAAGGTTGAGACGGTTGCCGATAATGAAGAGACTAATCAACAACCCCAACCCTAAGAGTAAATAAATGAGTGAAATTCAATCTGGAAGTTTAATCGATGAGTGGCTTCGTGCAGTAGCTGCAGAAGAGGCATCCGACTTGCACGTAGGTGCTCGACGTCGCCCGATGATGCGTGTTTCTGGCACCTTGATTCCTGTCGCTGAAACAATTTTGACTAGCGAAGAGACTGAAGATATTTGCCTAGGTATTGTGCCGCCTCATAAATTAGCCGAAGCGAAAGAGCTTGGCTCAACTGATTTCTCGTTCGATCACGACAGTGACCGATACCGCGCTAACGTATTTCGCCAGCGTAATTCGTGGGCATTGGTTTGCCGTCGTTTGCCTGCTGATCGTTTGTCGTTTGACCAAATCGGTGCACCACCAGTAATGAAAGCCATGGCATACTTGCCACGGGGTTTGGTTTTGGTGACTGGCCCTACAGGTTGCGGTAAAACTACAACTTTGGCGTCGATGATTCACGAAATCAACGAGAAGCGCTCTGAGCATATAATCACTCTAGAAGATCCAATCGAATTCGAGCACGAGTCAATTAAGTCGGTGGTGAACCAGCGCGAGATAGGCGAAGACACAACATCGTTTTCCGAAGCCTTGCGCCGCGTGCTACGTCAAGACCCTGACGTTATCATGCTCGGAGAAATGCGCGACCTCGAAACAACGGCAGCAGCTATTACTGCTGCTGAAACCGGGCACTTGGTCTTTGGCACATTGCACACCACCGGTGCGGCGCGAACGGTAGACCGTATTATCGACCAGTACCCGAAAGAGTCACAAGAGCAAGTGCGCGCGCAACTTTCTGTGTCGTTGCAAGCTGTGGTTTCGCAGGTGCTAGTGCCTCGCGCAGATGGCCGCGGCCGCGTTGCGGCCTTTGAAGTGATGGTGCGCAATTCTGCGATTGAAAACCATATCCGCAAGGGAGAGACTTTTAAGATTCCATCGGTGATGCAAACCCAAAAACGCATCGGTATGCAGTTGCTCGACGAACATCTTTACGAGCTAGTTCAAAGTGGGGTAATCGTTGCCGACATAGCATTACAATACGCGCAATTCCCTTCTGACTTACGCACGCGCTTAAATGGCGGCTAAACGATGAGTAACGAAACACAGCTAATCGGTGAAATTTTAATTGACCTCGGCGCATTAGGCGGTGGTCAGTTGCAAGTAGCCTTGGCTGAACAGCGCCGCATGGGTGGACGCCTGGGCGAGATATTGCTGGCTAAAGACATAATCACTGACGAGCAGCTGTCTCAAGCTTTAGCACGTCAGCAGCACCTCGAATGGATGCCATCCGCCGAGCTTAAGCCTAGCGATGAAGCGCTAGAAATGCTTGATGCCGGTAGCGCACGGGCGTTTTGTGCTTTACCTTTAAGCGTGTCGCAGGGGCAGTTGCGAATCGCGATTGGCAACCCCGAGAACTTGCCCTTGCTCGGGGACATCGAGCAAATGAGCGGTTGCAAGGTGGTGCCGGTATTGGCTTCTGAAACAGCAATTGCAGAGGCGGTAGATAAGTTTTATCAGAAACAAGTAAAAGCTAAGCGCGAAGCCGAAGAAGAAGTTTCGTCATCGGCGCCAATTGTGCGTTTGTTAGAGGGCATTCTTACACGCGCTGTTAACGATAAGGCGGCTGATATCCACTTCGAGCCTTATCGAGGGCAATTCCGCATTCGGATGCGTTCAGATGGTGTGCTTTACGAAATTGATCCGCCGCCATCTCATTTGGCTACGGCATTGGTGTCACGAATTAAAGTCTTGGCCAACCTTGATATCTCAGAAACACGTATGCCCCAAGACGGTCGTATTGATTTGGTCTTAGCTGGGCACCGCATTGATTTCCGTGTGTCAACTGTGCCTACCCAAGGTGGCGAATCAGTTGTTTTACGTTTGCTTGATCAACGTAATTTACAAACCGATCTTACTGGTCTTGGCCTGCAGAAAACCGAAGAGCAGCAACTTACCGAGTTTGCGCGCCGTCCGAATGGTATTGTGCTAGTGACGGGCCCTACAGGCTCGGGTAAAACCACAACCCTGTATTCGTTGCTGCATCAAGTGAACAACCCAGACACTAAAATCATTACCGTTGAAGATCCCGTTGAATACGATCTTGATGGAATCGTGCAGATTCCGATTAATGAAGAAATTAATGTGACTTATCAGTCGGTGTTGCGCACCATGCTGCGACAAGACCCAGACATTATTTTGGTTGGTGAAATCCGCGACCCGGAGACTGCACAAATTGCGGTCGAGGCAGCTTTGACCGGCCACTTGGTGTTAAGCACTTTGCACACCAACGATGCGCCCTCAACGGTTACTCGAATGATTGACCTTGGTGTAGAACCATTTTTGTTGGCCGCTACCATCGAAGGCATTGTCGCTCAGCGTCTAGTGCGTTGCGTTTGCAAAGAATGCTCCCAAGAAGTAAAAGCCACCGAAGATCAGTGCAAAGATTTGAATGTTGCTGCTAGCGAAACATTCTTCAAAGGCCAGGGCTGCGCGAATTGTCATTTTACTGGATATACTGGGCGTACAGCGATTTACGAAATACTAGAAATGGACCCTGCTCTTAAAGAGCAATTCCTTAAAAACCCGTCTACAATTATGTTGCGTGAACAAGCGCGTAAGCGCAATATGCGTACTCTACGCGAGCGTGGCATCGAACTAGCACGCGCGGGGACTACCACCCTCGAAGAAGTAATTAAAGGCACTCAAGCAGAAGAATCATAACCAATGGCAAGAATCCAACGTCGTAATGAACCCACGTCGCGCGCAAGTGACTCGCATCAGGATAACTCGGTAGATCGCAGTGATGCCGTTCTCGTAAAGCGGAAGGTACCACTCAAACATATCGTGCAATTTACGCGATTGTTTGCAACCATGTCAGAGGCTGGCTTGCCGGTGTTGCGTAATTTACGCATTCTTGCTAACCAATGGCCAGAGGGGAGATTTCGCGACGCCATACTCGATTCTGCCGATATGGTTGAAGAAGGACAAACTCTTTCTGATGCTTTGGCTCAGGCGCCAGAAGTCTTTGACGAACTTTATGTCAACATGGCGCGTGCCGGTGAAGCTGGAGGTGTGCTTGATACTGTGCTAGACCGGTTAGCTAATTTCCTAGAGCGCCAACAAACTGTGCGTGATAAAACAAAGTCAGCGCTGACTTATCCAATCGTAATTTTTATCGTCGCCATCGGAGTTGTCTCGGCTCTGATGTTGTTTGTGATTCCGAATTTCGCAGACCTGTACAAAGACATGGATATGGTGCTGCCGAAAATCACTCAAGTGATGATTTCAATTAGTGAGGCATTCACTAGCTATTGGTACCTGATTATTGGCCTACCAATTTTGGCGGGGATGGGGCATATGACGCTTTATCGTCGCATGTATGGCTATCGTTATACCTGGCACTCATGGTTGCGTAAGCTGCCAATAGTTGGCGCCTTGGTCGCAAAAAGCCAGATTTCGCGATTCACTACAACTTTCGGCACACTCATCTCTAGTGGCGTGCCGCACCTCGAAGCTTTTTCAATTACTCGTGGCGCTTTGTCCAACGAAGTTTATCGAGAGTCTGTCGAAGAAATACGTGAAGAGGTTCGCGAAGGTGAAGGCATTGCAGCATCCATAGAGTCCTCACAGGTTTTTGATGACATGGTAGTTTCAATGGTCGAAGTTGGTGAAGAAACTGGTGAGCTCGATCGCATGTGCATGCGTATCGGTACTGCCTACGAAGAACAATACACTCGTGCTCTCGATAACATGCTTAAGCTGATTGAACCAATTATGTTGGTGGTGTTAGCCGGTCTTGTTGGCTCAATTGCTCTATCGTTGTTCTTACCACTGTTCAAGCTTCTCGAAGAGTTTGGTTCAGCTGTCTAATAATGTAGAATGAGTCTGCGCTTCAGACTTGGATTAACATTAATTCTTATTAATGCGGTATTGCTCGCATTTTTAAGTTGGTCGATGGTGGCTTTTCAACAGCAGTCACAGCGTCGCGCAGAATTGCAAAACGCTGAGCTGCAAGCCCGCCTGTCGCGGTTAATTACTCCGCGTTTCGACTCTCAAACGTTAGGCAATCTAGGTGATATGCTTGATTGGCCATTGTGGTCTCAGTTTGAAGATGCGATGATAGTCGATAGCGAATTCATTCTTCTAGATGACAAGCAAGTCGCTGTGGGGACCGTGCTAAATCCTCTTGGCCGACGTAATCGCCCAAGCGGTTTTCCTGTAAATGAAGTGAATCAAGCGGTTATTAAAGCCTCCAAGGAAAACCGCAGCGTACAGGTGGCCGACGGAGTTGTGGTGCCATTGCTCTATAGTGACGGCGAGTTTGCCGGGACATCATGGGGCGGACTGTACTTGCGCCTTCCGCTTCCAGTATTCGACTCATCGTTCTTTCCGCAGTTGTTGTTAGCGGTGATTCTCAGCACAATTTTCAGCACTTTGTTAATAACATTAGGAGTGAGGCGCTTGATAATTAAACCAGTTGAGGCGTTGGCGTCAGCCACATCTGGCATTACGCCAGACAACTTACCGTCTTCGCTGCCAACGGCTGAAGTGAAAGAGCTGCAGCAACTTTCAAACTCGTTTGAAGACTTGATGGCGCGTATCAAGGGCTTTCAGCAACAACTTTCTGCAGAGGTTGACGATGCCACTAACCGCGCTACCGACGCTGAGCGTTTAGTCGCTCGCCAAGAGCGGATGGCCGCAATGGGTACTTTGGCCGCAGGCTTGGCGCACGAAATAAATAGTCCACTTGCAGGCGCACTGCATTCCTTAGAAGTTCTGCGCAGTGAGGCCGATAGTGAAAAAGGTAGCCGTTATTCTGATTTGATTCATAGCGCATTGCAGCGCATCCGGGACTTAGTGCAGCAAGTGTTGCAGCTATCACCGAACCAAGTTGAACAAGGCGAATGCGACGTAAGTGAACTTGTTAACGACCTGCGTGACTTCTTAAGCCAGCGACTTGAAAAGGTCGATCTTAAATTGTGTGTCGAAAGTGAACCGTTGCTACCTGCTACGCGTGGCGATGTGTTTCCACTGTTCTTGAATTTAATTCAGAACAGTTTAGATGCCTTTAACGATAATGAGCATTCGATAGTCATCACCGTTAGTGACGAGGATAATGCCCGCGTGGTAACTTTCAGCGATGATGGGCCTGGTGCAGATGAAGATGTTTTTGAGCACCTATTTGAGCCGTTTGTAACGACTAAAGATGTCGGCCGCGGCTATGGCTTAGGGTTACCAATAGCCGCTGCTTGTATGCGCAGTCTTGGCGGTAGCATTACTGCAAAAAATAAACACAGCGGTGGCTTCGAGTTGCGCCTAGAGTTCCAGCTAAAATAATAAGATGACATTGCTAATCATTATCTTCTTTCTGCTGATAGCTTCTGCTTGCTTTTCAGGCGCTGAGGCGGCTTTGTTTACTTTGGCATCGCGCCCTACACAGCGACATCTGCCACTAGCTGCACGCTTGATTGACAAGCGTGCGCGAGTCTTGACGGTTATTATTTTCGCGAATCTAATTGTGAATTTAAGCTTTTTCGCAAGCACCTACGCCTTGGCCAAGCCATTCCCTTTAGCTCAAAACGCTAGCATTAATTTGATTGCAGTGCTGACCATCGTTTTGCTAGGAGAAATCGCCCCGAAGTTGGTGGCACATCGCTATCCAATGGCATTTTCAAGATTTTCTCTACCAATAGTGCAAGTGTGTTATTGGTTGCTGTATCCCTTATTACGTTTGTTGCCACGCGTTAATATGAAGGAACAGTTCTTTCCTCAACCTATTCAATCCAGCGAAGCTGTGGATTTACTTGTTGGGAAAGAAGAGGTGTTGGCACACGATGAAGAGACCTTTTTATCACGCTTCCTCGAACTCGGAGAGTTGCGCGCCGGGGCATTGCGCCGCTCACTGCAGGATTATTTTCAGCTCAAGCATCATCTGCCACTCGCTTTGGCTTTGCGTCGCATGTCACAACATAAGGTGCCATGGGCAGCTGTTGTCGACGACAACGAACAAGTTATAGGTGTGCTCGATCGCACGCGTATCCTTGAAGGCCCTACGGTTGAATCTGCTATGAGTAGGGTGCCTATTTTGCCTGAAGTGGCCCCGGTGGCTGCTGGATTGCAACTGCTGAAAGAAGACGGCGGACCATTTCTACTGCTGGTAGACGAATATGGAGATTCAGCAGGAGTAATTGAGCGCGGGCGATGGGCTGACACATTGTTGAACCGACTGCCTAAATCACACACTACAGGCGCGCATCTAATTGAAAAGATAAGCAATCGTTTGTACAAGATAGAAGCTGAAATAGCATTGCACGAATTCGCTGACAAGTTTGGCGAAGCGCAAGAAATTGATGTACGCGTCGATACTCTAGCCGGTTTCATCCAAGAAAAGCTCGGACGCATTGCTGTAGTCGAGGATATCGTTGAAATGGTTACTAGCGAGCATCAACTTAAGTTAACGGTCGTTGATGCATCCGCAACCCGTGTGTTAACTGTCGAACTTGAGGTGCTAAAGTGATGTGGTGGCTTATATTGATTATTGCCTTGTTGGCTTCGGCACTGTTTGCTGGTTCGGAAACTGGGTATTACGGTATTAATGCTTTGCGTCTTAAGCATCAAGCAAAAGAAAGTAGAAACTCGGCGTTGCTAGAAAAAACTATTCGACAGCCGTCCGCGTTCTTGGCGACCTTGTTGATAGGTAATAATATAGCTAATGACTTGGCAGTACACGCTGCGGTGATGTTGTTTGCTGCCTCTGGTTTTGCTAACAACGAATTACTTGCTACCTTGGCGTTGGTTCCGCTTGTTTTCTTGATTGGCGAGATGTGGCCGAAACAATACATGCTTGCCAATCCCAATCGCTTATTGTGGTTTAGTGTACCGCTAGCTTTGTGCCGTGTTCTGCTATGGCCGATTACACAACCCATAACTTTATTGGTAAGCAAATTAGACTCAGGCGCAGGTGACTTGATTATGCGTCGCAATCAATTCGTTTCATTGCTGCATGACTCACAGCAGCAGGCGGCGGGTGAGGCGCAGGTCATGAGCGCAGCCATCCGCGTTATCGAATCTAAGGGTCAGGGGTTGCGACAATACCTACGTTACGATGTCCCGTCTCTGGAGCAGGACACTTCGGTGGCGGAAGCCTGCAAACAAATGTCTTCATGCATAGATGCCAAGGGGCTGATGTTCCAAAAACATGGGCCACCGTCGATATTATTCGCTTCAAGTTTGGTAGATGCTCATCCAGATTCTTCGTTACTTCCTAGTGCGGTACCACTAATTAGCTTGTCGCCAAGTATTGATTTGGTCGACGCTGTCCGTCACCTGCAAATCTATGGCATTTCGCACGCTTGGGTCGAAGAAAAAGAACATAGTGCAGGATTGCTTGATTTAGAATATGCTTTAGCAAGCTTACTTAGCTCCCATCCCTAATGAAAAACCTAAACATCACTCATTGTCTCGCGCTGTTTTCGGCAGTTTGCGTTGGCGCTTTGGCCATGTCTTTGGCTGCTCCTGAACCTGTTTTTGCCAACTCTGGCGATGGCGGACGCCGATATGTGGCTGTGACAGGCAATTATTCGCCTGATGTGGCCCTTTTGTACGTTCTCGATCAAGAGACTCAGCATCTGGTGGTATACGAGGCCAGGGGTGGGGCAAGTAACTCGCACGAACTTAAGTTGGTCGGGGCTCGAAACATCGAGCTTGATACCCAACTCGACGGATTTAACGACAAATCAGACTTTAGCCATAAAGCTCTCGAGCGTCAGTTTTTGAAGTCAGGTATTCCTCTCGAGGAACAATAGACTTAGTAGTGGCAAAATCAGTAAGAGATGCTTATCCTTGCTGCTCCGGTAAGCACCTCCGCCTACCTTCCTTAGACACATAGAAAAAGAAAAGTGACCTCATTCGAAGAAGCATTAAATAGACTTGATCTCGAAGAAGAAGATCTCAAGAGACTTATATCTGCCGGTGAAATTCGCGCATTCCGCGAAGGATCAAACATGCGACTAGACGTTGCTGACGTCGACAAAGTTGCTGAGCAACTTGGCATTGGTTCGCCAGTCAGCGAAGCTGATGCATCAGAAGTCGTAGAGATAGAAGAGCTCAACCTCGACGACGACGCCGATGATGGTATGGTAACCACTCAATTATCTACAGAAGATACTTTGCTCGACTCAGTAGTCGAAGAAGTTACTGTCGAAGAATCAGCTAGTAGCGAACGTTCCGCCGGCGGTAAGCGTGGCGGTTCGAGTAAGCGCGGTTCAAAAACGACTGTGCTGCCTGCCATAGAAATGACCGACGAAGGTGGTGGCATGCGTGCTGCTCTAGTGGTTACAGCTATTGTGTTAATGTTTGCAATTCCTTTTGCAATGGGCATGATTTCTGGTCGCCCATCTAGCATTACGCAAGGTATTGTCGACATGTTCGCTAATTAAGGCACAATGCCGAAACAAGCCCTGATTATAAGCATAATGCTTGTGGTCGGGGCTTGTTCGCGTAATGAGCAGCCACTTGCGAACAGCGAGTTAGCCATTATCGAATCACTTTGTTTAACGCCTCCAGCCGCCAACAATATCGATTATATGTTGTGGGGTAAATTCGAAGTGTCAAACTTCGAGTTTCATTCAAGTCCTGATGTAGAGTTGGCGGATATACCTGTAGTTATGGTCGACTTCCATCAAGCACAGCAGTGGTGCGAAGAACGCGGCTTGCGCCTGCCAACCGAAGGAGAATGGTTAATGGTAATAAGCAATGCCGAAATGGCGTCCTCTAAGGCGGGCGCACGCAACGACATCGATCTGGAGATTAATCGCCCTTTACCTGGTGGTGTATTCGAACGCGGACGCCTCGAATGGGGGATGTATGACATGTATTCTAATGTTCGCGAGTGGGTTAGCACCGATTCGCAAACGCATGCGATTGCTGTCGGCGCATCTTTTGCTTCACGCTCCGATGTCTACCAACAACTAGAAATGAATAAAAGTGATCGTGCCGTCGACGTAGGCTTTCGCTATGTTGCTGATGCTGTTGAATACATAGAGCAACAAATAGCCCCGCGCTGGAATAGCATGAACGCCACCCAACGCCAACAAGCGCGTTTGGCGATAGGCGAGTGGAAAAAAGATTGGCGCCTGGCTTTGGCTGCTAAATTAGATACAAACATCGTTGACAAAGATTTATTGCTAGCTATTACACAGTAATGAAGAAAAACGAACTGCGTGCTTTGTTAGAGGCCCGGGGGCTGCACCCAAACTCTCGTTTTGGTCAGAACTTTTTGATTGACGAAGCTTTGTTGGCTCGTATTCCTGCCGATGCCGGTGTTAAAGCTGGGGATAGGGTTCTTGAAATTGGACCCGGCGCCGGAGCTCTTACTGAAGAGTTGTTAAAAGTGGATACAGAGGTGTTGGCCGTAGAGATTGACCACGGTTTCGCAGATTTGCTGCGCGGCCGCTTTACTTCACAAATTGACTCGAAACAATTAACGTTAATAGAAGGTGATGCGCTCGGTAAAAACGAGATGCTGAACCCAGAAGTTGAAGAGTGGTGGCAGCAGCTCGATACAGCTCCGTATATCGTCGCTAATCTGCCATACGCCATTTCCGGGCCTTTCCTCGCACGACTTCCTGGCCGTGACATTGCCGGAGTTACATTGCTGTTGCAGAAAGAAGTCGCCGAAAAAGTAGCCGGTCCATTAGCTAATGCAGAATGGAGTTCGCTTTCAATCCGCCTGTCTCTTTCCTTTGACTGCAAACTCGGACGGCGTCTGCCACCCGAAGTGTTTTGGCCTCGTCCACAAATAGATTCAGCGTTTTTGCAACTGGCGCCATTGCCAGCTGGCATAAGTCGTGAGCAAGATATGCAGTTAGCCGAAGTGTTGCGCTTTTCTTTTGGACAGCGTCGAAAACAGGTATTTGGCAGATTGCGAAAACACTTTCCGGAGTGGGCTCAAGCTTTAACTGAGCTCGGTGTGCCTGCAGCTGCTCGGCCAGGTAATATTGCGCCAAATGTTTGGCTTAATGCTTTAGACAAGGTAAATTGCTTCGATGCCAATGGCTGACCTTACCCCTTTTCTAGACAAATTAAAATCGCATCTTTCTATAGATGCGGTGGTAGGAGAAAAGGTTCGCCTCGAAAGTAAGGGCAACCGCATGTGGGGACTGTGCCCATTCCATGCTGAGAACACGCCGTCGTTTACAGTTTCTGTTGACCGTGGTTCTTACAAGTGTTTCGGTTGCGGAGAATTTGGTGATATCATTTCATTTGTCCGCGAAACTGAAGGTTTAGGCTTTTTCGAGGCCGTGCGTGTTCTTGCAGATCAAGCTGGACTTGATATGCCGCAGCAATTCTCGCAGCAAGATTCTCAGCAGTCGGCACTAAAGGTTCAAGCGCGCGAGGCTCTGCAAATTGCCCGACGCTACTACGCCGAACTGTTGGCTGGTCCGGAGGGGGCTGGTGCGCGCAAATATCTTGAGGATCGGAAGGTGCCTCAAGAATCATGGGCCCACTTCGGCCTCGGATGGGCTCCGCGTAACCGCCAAGATTTATTGGGTTTGCTACGCCAAAACAATATCGACATCGAGGCAGCCGAGTTAGCGGGGTTGGCCTTGCGTGTTGAAGGCACTAACGAGATCAAGGCGCGCTTCTGGGAACGCTTAATGTTTCCGATTTCAGACTCTGGCGGACGTACTCTTGGCTTTTCAGGGCGATATTTGCCCGGTTCTTTCGCCGAAGGTAAGAAAATGGGTAAATACATTAATTCACCAGAAGGGCCGCTATTCCCTAAGCGCCGGCTTCTGTTCGGTATAGACAAATTGCAGGCAGGCTTGCGCAATCAACCTGAGGCACCGATTGTAATCTGCGAGGGTAACCTCGACGTGATGCAGCTGCATAATGCCGGTCAAACTACCTCTCTAGCTGCCCTAGGCACTGCTTTTACCGACGATCACTCGCGTATTCTGGTACGCTACGACCGCCCGGTGGTGCTTTTATTTGACCCTGACACGGCAGGTGCTAAGGCGGCATTCAGTGCAGGACGTATTTTAGTAGCCGAAGGTGTAGATGTCCGTATTGGCCGATTGCCTGACGGTTGTGACCCTGCAGATATGGTAGCAAATGGCGATAAATCCTTATTAAACCAAGTAATTAGCGATTCTTGGGATATACTCAAATGGCGTCTTGATACATGGTCTAACAAATCTGATCTGTCTCAGGCTGCTGTCAAGGATAAAGCTGCGCGCGAGATGGCAGAGTGGATTACAACCACTCCAAGTCCTGTAATAGCCGAAACTTGGGAGCGCGAGGCAGCTAGTTTTTTAGCTATAAGTCAAGATACATTACGTAGGCTGTATGACCCTCATAAAGAGGTTCAGCCAGCAATGCCGGTAACCCGCACCCAACACAACAATTCCCTCAACAATACGGAGATTCTGCAACAAAACGAACGTGAAATAATCGGCACTTTGCTCATTGATCCTAGCGTATATTCTTTTTTACGCCAAGAGCTAGATGTGTTAAAATTGTCAGACCCTAGTACCGATTCCCTTCTGCAATGGATTCGCCTCCAACGCGACCAAGGAATATCCTACAATCTGACTTCTGCACTAGCTCAATTCGACAACGATGAACATAAGTGGCTAGATTCTCTACGTCATCAAACCATTACCGATCCGCGCCTCGCTCTCGAACGTGCTTTAAGCGCGTTGCCGGCGAATACCGAATCACATCAGGCTTCAGATGGTAAACCGATGACCTTAGAGGGTCTAGCAAAATTAAGCCGCAAGATTTCAGTAACGCCTAACGACACGCCAGAACAACCGTAAGCTCCCATAATGTCAAAAACTAAGTTAAACAAAACGATTTCTACAACCATCGACACTCTTATCGAAAAGGGTGCCGTTACAGGAAGTTTGCCTCAAGAAGAATTGTATTCGGCTATACCTGCAGAGAAGATGCAAGACATTGAAGTGCTTGCAGAAATCATGACCCGCATCGAGCAAGCGGGCATTTCTCTAGGCACCTCGACGACCAAGGCAGCGGCGCAGTTCTCAGGTGGCTCAACTCCAATTCCTGTTACGCCAAAGCCACTGTCTACAATCTCGTCACGCGCTGCTGGTCGTGACGTACCGTCGGTATTAGAAAGGATCGACGACCCGGTGCGCATGTACTTGACGCAAATGGGTGAAATACCTTTGCTTACTCGCGACGAAGAAATTTTGCACGCTAAAACTACTGAGGTATCACGCAAGGTATTTCGTCGCCTCGCTCTCGAGTCAGGCTTGGCTTTCGATTTCGTCATAGACACTTTGCAGGCCGTTAAAGAGGGTAACCTAGCCTTTGACCGTACACTAAAGGTAAACCCTTCTGCACAAGCCAATTCTAGCTTCGCTGTTCTGCATCATTCAAGTCGTCGACTCAAGAAGCAGGCCGCTGAAGAGGGTGCCGAAGATGGTACCTCGTCAAATATTGATGGTGGCGCTGGTTATGAATTAACAAAGCAAGACCTCGAGCAACGTCTAGGTGGTCACCTCGCTGATTTGATAGAGTTGCGCGATGCTGCTCGTGTCGGTTACGAATTGCAGCTTGATAAAAAATTGCCAGTTGCTGAACGTAAAATTTTCGCTCGTCATATGCGCTCACGTCATCGCTGCGTGGCAGTGTTAATAGAAGAATTGCACATGCAAATTGCTGTGGTTAACGACGCGATCACTTTGTTGTTTAAGCGCCATGCAGAATGGTCTAACTTGATTCAGCAAGCTAAAGAGTTCCCGTCTAACAAGCGTCGCACTAAAGAGGGTAAGCCAGAGTGGTTGTCACTTCTGTTCGAACTTAAGCAATGGGAGATAAAAGCAATGGAGCCATTCTCTTCATTCAACCGCCGTTTCGAGTTGTTGAAGCGAGCTATGGGTGTCTACGACGATGCTAAGCGAGCGCTGTCATCTGGTAACTTACGCTTGGTAGTTTCGATTGCCAAGAAGTATCGCAACCGTGGACTGAGCTTCCTTGACTTGATTCAAGAGGGCAACACTGGTTTGATGAAGGCCGTTGAAAAATACGAATACCGTCGTGGCTATAAGTTCTCTACTTACGCCACCTGGTGGATTCGCCAAGCTATCACGCGTTCTATCGCTGACCAAGCACGCACAATCCGTATACCGGTGCACATGATTGAAACCATGTCTAAGTTGCGCGTCGTGCAAAAACGTCTTCTGCAAATTCACGGGCGCGAGCCTAACATCGCAGAAATGGCTGAGGCGGCAGATATTCCTGTCGACGAGGCTGAGCGCGTGATGAAAATCGCTAAGCATCCTATTAGTCTCGATAGACCAATCGGCGACTCCGAAGACTCATACTTTGGCGACTTCATTGAAGACGAAGGCTCTGATAACCCAGTCGAATTGGCCGGGCAGGGCATGCTTAAAGAACGCATCGGTGATGTGCTTGACTCGCTAACCTTCCGCGAACGAGAAATCGTTAAATTGCGTTATGGTATCGGTGACGGCTACACCTACACCCTTGAAGAAGTTGGCCGTATCTTCCGTGTGACTCGCGAGCGCGTGCGTCAGATTGAAGCGAAGGCAATTCGTAAGCTGCAGCACCCAATTCGTGCACGCAAGCTTTCGGGCTTCCTTGAAGGTACTGCGTGATTGTAAGATGGTAGGGTCTTGGACAACACCCTACCATCCCTAATCAAGGCGCAAGAGCTCGACAAACGTATTGTCGTTCTGCGTCGTCGTCTAGAATCTCTACCTATAGAGGTGGGTGAGCGCGAGTCGGCATTGCTAGCTATGCAAGCCGAACTAGATGACGCCAAGGCCGAACGTAAAGGTTGTTTGGCTAAGGCCGAGTCCATTGAGGTCGAGGTGTCTTCTCGTGAAGTTCGCATCGACAAGCTTGACCGAACTGCAACAGAATCTTCTGACGCGTCTATTTGTAAAGTTGCGCAACACGAAGCCACTGGATGGCGCGAGAAAAATTCTGCTGACCAAGAGATTGCATTAAATTTACTAGATCGCGCCGACGAGTTCACAGCCAAGATCGAAAGATTGAGTCCAGAGGTCGAGCAAGCCGCGGCAGATTTAGAAAGTTTTAGAAAAACAGTTAAGGTCGACGCCGCCGATTTCCAAAAGGACCTCGATACTTTTTTGCTGCAGCGTGCTGCTTATTTACAGGGCGCTAATTCAGCTGTAGCTAAAGCTTTCGAAGCTCTAAGTGAGAGGCATCCCGGGGTTGCCGTTTCTCCGTTGCGCACCGATAGCTGCGGCGGATGTGGTACTCGTTTGGTGGCAAATGACTGCATGCGCGTGCAGGCAATGAAGTCACCAGTACGCTGTCCGTCGTGCACACGGTTTTTGGTTCCACAAGAATTCTTTAGCGAGCACAATAGCTAGTATCTGCTAAACTGCGAGGCATGTTGCTGCTTACAACCGTCTCATCTATCGTCTTTGCTTTAGCTTCACAGCAATCACTGCAAGGACAACTCCCCAAGGACGACCTTGGTGTCACTCAGTTCTTGCTAGAACATCCCGAATATAACGGGAAGGGCATCCGCGTGGCGGTGCTTGACACTGGCATCGACCCAGGACATCCTTTTTTGCAAACTACGCCCGATGGGCGTCGTAAAATTGTCGATTGGTACGATGCTACTACCGATGCCTTGTTGCCTACAGATTATGTCGCCAGGCAAAGCGGTGGCCATATTACTGGCTTGTCAGGACGCGATCTTGACTTGGGTAAATATGCCAAGTACCAAGAGTTCCACCTCGGACGCATTGGTGCTGAGTTCTTCCCTGGCTCTTTGTCCGGACGGATTGCCGGCGACCGCAATGCCGATTTCGAAGAAGCGCAAGTACGTTACAACGAAGCGCAAGTGGGTGCCGAAGAAAGTGATGCGACCCTTGAGTCTGTAATCGCCGAGCGTAATGCTAATGCACTAATGGCGGATGGTCCAGTTTACGATGTGATTGTTTATTCTACATCCGCAGGTTGGCGCGTCGTAATCGATTCAGATGAAGACGGTGACCTTGGCGAAGAGCAAGCACTCGCCCCGTTCAAAGAGTCAGGTGATTGGGCTACTTTAGGCGATGAAAGTAATATGAATTACGCAGTCAACGTTTCCGACGATGGCAACATGACAAGCATTTACTTTGATGCTCATGGTCACGGCACGCACGTCGCTGGGATTATAGGTAGTTATGAAGGCGAAGGAGCACGCTTAAACGGCATCGCACCTGGCGTTGAATTCGTAGCTATTAAAATTGGCGATAGTAAGGTTGGTGGCGCTACCTCTGGCTTTGCAGTATCAAAAGCACTCGACTATGCCGTTGAAGCAGGATGCCAAATTGCCAACATGTCCTTTGGTGGGCCGTCTTTTTATGCCGACGGACGCGAGCCTGACGATTGGGTAGTTGAAGAAGCCGCCAAGCGTGGTTTGTTATTGGTTACTTCCGCCGGTAACGAAGGACCTACGCTTTCTACTGTTGGTTCACCGGGCACATCTGAGGCGGCTTGGTCGATTGCAGCGGCTATCTGGCCTGACACACAGAAAGTAAGTTACAGCTCTTTGAATCCGGCAGAACCATTGTTGTTCGACTTCTCGTCGCGCGGTCCTCTACCGACGGGCGATTTGGGTATCGACTTCGCTGCTCCGGGGGCAGCTTTGAGCGCATTGCCTTCATGGACTCTCGCCAAGGGCGAAAGCTGGAACGGCACCTCAATGGCGGCGCCACAAATGGCGGGCTGTGTTGCTCTGCTTGAGTGTGCTGCAATGGGCGAAGGCTTACCTACTGATCACGAGACTTTGCACCGCGCTTTCCGTTTGTCGGCAACGCGCTTTGCACAACATGATTGGGTAGAGGTAGGGCATGGCTTTATCGATATGCTGCCTGCTCTTAGTCATCTGCGGATGCTTGCGAGCGAACGTCCTGCTCAAACTTTGTACGATATTCAAATTGCTAATCAGTTTGGTGTTGGCGAAGGAATTTACGTGCGTGGCCTGAAAAACAAAAATATTTTCACGCGCTCGGTTGCTATCGCCCCTCATTTCGATGACGATTCCACCAATGCTGCCAAGGCAGACTTCTTGCGCACTTTCTCGATTGTCTCTGAAGCCGATTGGGTAGTCGCACCAGAAGGTATGTACTCGTCTGCTCAAGGAAACAGTATCAGCCTTAGCATCAACCCGGAAAATCTCGAGCCAGGTTTGCACAGCACTCGAGTTTTGATGTTCGATGCCGACAAACCGCGTTCGATTGGCGCCGAAATTATTATTCCGGTAACAATCGCCGTCCAACTTGATAGTGATAGCGAGCATAAGTCGGTTGATCGCGCAACGCTTAAGCAGGGTGATTTGTATCGTAGTTTCTTGCAGGTGCCGCATGGTGCAAACTATGTTGATATTAAAGTTACCCAGAACGGTGGCGGACGTAATGAATATCGGCCTGGCGCGGGTAGCGTTAGCGCCTTGCGTTTCTACGAAGATCGCCAGCAACGCGGTCGTTTCTTTTTAGAAGATGGCGATGTCTACACAACTCGCGTTAAGGTCGAAGAAGGCACGTTGTTCGAATACTGCATGTCGGCGCGCTGGACAACAAACACTGTCGCTCACCTAGACCTCGACTTTAGTTTCGTCGGCTTACATGCCGCCCATTCTACATTTGAAGTACCTGTGGGGCAAGATACGGCTTACTTCGCTTTCACCTCTCCG
>JAPKEZ010000135.1 GCA_028821845.1 Planctomycetota bacterium
ATTGCCGTTAATTGTGCCATTCTTGGCGGTTCATTATTTATGGTGCAACGCGAATATAATATTGCAGAATCCACTGTGTATGGCCTTGGAGCAGGATTTGGATTCATGTTGGCAATTGTCGCTTTGGCAGCAATTCGCGAAAAGATGAGGTACTCAAATGTGCCTGCAAGCCTTCGCGGTCTCGGCATAACTTTCATTACTACAGGGTTAATGGCCATGGGCTTCATCATCTTCGGAGGCATCAAGCTTTAAGCTGGTGACAATCTAATGGATACAAATACTATCTTTCTCGGAGTCAGTGGTTTTACTGTTGTTGTAATCTCTCTAGTTTTTGTTTTACTTTGGGCTAAATCGAAACTAGTTGTTAGCGGCGATGTTCGCATAGATATTAATAATGGCGCCGACTGTTCATTCGACACTGCTTGTGGTAGCACCATCCTGAGTACTTTAGCTAATAAGAAACTGTTCATCCCTTCTGCGTGTGGTGGCGGTGGCACATGTGGCCAATGCCTAGTACAGATTGATGAAGGAGGCGGTGAATTGCTGCCAACAGAGGAGGGTCATATCAGTCGCGGCCAAGCTAAAGGAAACTGGCGCTTAGCTTGTCAGGTAAAAGTCAAAAACAACATGAATATTCGTGTCGACGAAGAATTCTTGTCGGTTAAGAAATGGGAGTGTGAAGTCGTCTCAAATGAGAACGTGGCCACGTTCATCAAAGAGTTTATTATCGAGCTTCCCCAGGGAGAAGAAATGGATTACCAATCGGGTGGATATATCCAAATCGAAGTCCCACCGCATAATATTGACTACACAAATTTTAAAGTAAATGATCAATATCGAGAAGACTGGGACACCTTCAAGCTATGGGATATTAATTCGACAACAACAGAGACCGTCGACCGTGCCTACTCAATGGCTTCATACCCAGCTGAAGGCAATCGAATTATGCTGAACGTGCGTATCGCTACTCCACCGCCACGAGCGCCGAAGAACATCCCTACGGGCAAAGGATCGTCATACATCTTCGATCAAAAGCCTGGTGACAAGGTAATTATCTCTGGACCTTACGGCGAATTCTTTCTGAAGCAAAACGATCGGGAAATGGTTTTCATTGGCGGTGGTGCGGGTATGGCTCCGATGCGCTCACACTTGCTGCACTTGTTCAAGACGGTTAAAACCGGCAAGAAAGTAAGTTTCTGGTACGGTGCGCGCTCATTGCGCGAAGCATTCTACGTTGACGAATTCGACGCCATTGCAGATGAATTCCCTAACTTCGAATGGCATCTGGCCCTTAGCGACCCACTGCCAGCAGATAACTGGAGGGGTAAAACAGGATTTATCCACCAAGTGCTGCTTGATTCATATCTAGGAGATCATGCGGCTCCAGAAGAACCTCAATATTACTTGTGTGGGCCTCCAATGATGAACACTGCTGTAATCAACATGCTAGAAAATCTGGGTGTAGAAGACGAAGATGTCTTCCTCGACGATTTCGGCGGTTGATAGAAACAATTATGGTAATCTTTTTGCATGTCATACGTGCACCAAGACTACATCGCAACAGCTGTAGTATTACTCTTGCTTCTTACCGTAGCTACCCTGCCCTCATGCAATCTTCCTGAGCGACCTGGGTACACGGATACCCCAACAATAGATGGAGAGCACTATCAGGTACATTCCCCAATGCGCCCACAGCCACCACGCGCTAAACCCTTGGAGAATACATTCACCCCGCCACCCAGTGATGCCATCGTGCTCTTCAAAGACGACTTGAGTGAATGGGATAATAACAATTGGGACATAACCGAACAACAAGTTATGACTTGTGCCGGAGGCGGCGATATTAAGACAAACCTGACCTTTGGTGATTGCCAGTTACATATCGAATTTCGCATTCCTGAGAAGACTCAAGGTGAAGGCCAAAACATGGGTAATTCCGGTGTTTTCTTGATGGACAACTATGAAGTGCAAGTGCTGAATTCTTATAACAACTCAACTTACGCTGACGGTACTTGCGGCGCCATTTACGGACAATTCCCTCCGCTATTAAATGCATCAAGGCCAGCTAATGAATGGCAAAGCTACGATATTTTCTTTACGCGTCCCCGGTTCAACGAAGATGGCGCATTCGACTCGCCACCAAAAATTACAGTGGTTCACAATGGGATTAATATCCATGTTGAACGTAACTTATACGGGCCGACCCGCTGGCGTGCTCTCGCCACTGCTACACCACACCCTGATCGCTTACCGCTGCGATTGCAGGACCATGGCAACGCCGTAAGCTACCGCAACATCTGGATTCGTGACCTTGAACAAATTAATTAGCATCTTCGCTGCCCTAGTATTTCTGGTCTCTTGCTCGCAGGAAGAGGTTACGAGCCAGCATCAATACCAAGGTTTCGTGATGGGAACTAGCTGGCATGTAAGCTGCGTAAGTGACGATACAACCGCACCGCAATTGGACGCCGTAATTTCTAAGGCACTCGATGAAGTCGATCAGGCAATGTCAACTTACAAACCCGATTCGGAGATTTCGCGCTTCAGCCGGTCGTCCAACGGAATCTCGGTTTCCGCCCCTAGCTTTTATGTGATATCGGTTGCCCTTGATATCGCCAAACAAACTAATGGCGCTTTCGACCCTACAGTGATGCCGTTGGTAAACATGTGGGGTTTCGGCCCTGAGGCAAATAGCCAATCCGCTCCTACTGACGCTGCGATTGCCTCTGCTATGAAGATTTGCGGGTGGCAACACCTTCAATTAAGCAATGATTCGTTCTTTGTTGGCAAAGATATCGCCGAACTAGAAATTGATTTGTCAGCGATTGCCAAGGGCTTTGGTGCCGACAGCGTTGCATCAGCATTAGATGCTAGCGGTGTGACAGACTACATGATTGAAGTGGGCGGTGAGGTAAGAGTGCGAGGAAATTCTGGGAAGCAACGCCCTTGGCGACTCGCTATCGATTCCCCGAACGAAAAAAATTACGCTCGAATAATTGAATTAACTAACGGAGCTATTGCCACCAGCGGAGACTACCGTAACATGAGAATCGTTGACGGCGAACTAGTATCACACACTATAAACCCTAATACTGGGCGTCCAATTACTCACAACCTAGCATCGGTTAGCATTGTGGCTCAGAACTGTACCATTGCCGACGCAATGGCCACCGCGTGCATGGTGCTTGGCGCTGATGCTGGTATCGAGTTAATAGAACGCACCGCAGATGTCGAAGCCTATTTTATTACACGAATCAGCGAGAGTAAATTTATCACTTCCCAATCAAGCGGGTTTCCTGAAGATCTAAACCTCGATTGATATCGCTTGCGACAGCTTCGCCGACTGGCTGGCATCGTGTAGCTTACGTGTAGGATTGCCTAATTCTGCAAGCATCACCAACTCGTTACCGTCATCTGATGCGCAGATGTCTGCTTCTTTACGCGCACACACACACTCGCCCAATAAGTCAGCCTCCTCTGGAGTTTTGCCACCGCAAGAACCCGCAAGTTTTTTACCTGATACCCATACGCCCACTGACATCGCCGTCACAATGACGACAAAAGCGAACGCAGTTAGAAGGAAAGTTGTCATGCCTATATTCTAACCGCGCGCTAGATTACTGCTCGAAATTGTCATCGAGGTCTAAAGCGTAATAAGTACCGCCATCGACCATCGGCTCGGCACGCACAAGACGCCCGCGGTATTCTTTGTCTTTGATTTTGACCACTACTGATATATTGCCTGTAGCACGGATAAGTATGCCGTGCTCGCTAGCGTTGACAGTTTCTCCTTCTAGACTGCCGGCAGCGAGCATCATTGCGGTAGGTGCTACGTATTCATGGCGATCGTTCTTTCTGCGTTCATTTTCTGGCATAATATTGTTTTACTCCTCTTCTTTAGCGGCTTGCTTAGGATAGGCCATTAGCTTTAATTCAGAGATTGTTGCCCCATTAGTGCTAAAGAGCTAATGAGTATTGTTTTCATGATGATGTAATGTGTGTTT
>JAPKEZ010000136.1 GCA_028821845.1 Planctomycetota bacterium
ATCAATGCCATTAACAAAGCGCTGAATTGCTGTTGGCAAATCAAATTGCCCCACCGCTGTTTGCAGCAATGGTAGCGAAACATACATGAATGGCGCATCGTTCAACAACGAGACAATTCTCGAAAACTGCGCTGCAGCCCCTTGAGCGAAGCATAAATCGATATCGGCATGAAGCTCGAAATCTTCGACATAATCACACCATTGCACCATTTTGCACAAATCATGTTGGCGCCTGGCAACAGACAATTTGTCAGCAATATCCGCCAAATCATACTTCGTTTGTGCGTCATGCGCATGCCACGAATGAATAACACGGAATGGCTGAAGGCTGGCTGGCAATTCGCTATCGATCGGCCAATCTACATAAATACGCTCGCTCGGTTCGACATCATAATCTTCTTGCGGAGCCGCTCGATTACACAAAATGAAATTAAAATTGGTGTAGCCCTCGACAATCGCATTCAACTGCAAGCCAACTGGAGCATTATCAAGACGTAACTCAATCGTTGCAACGACACCGTTCAAAGAATCTAGCTGTTGCCGCAGAGAATCTTCGTTTTCGACAAAAACCGATAGTGCCAACTGCGCCGCTAACTGCGTTTTCTCGAAACTAGACGTCGCGGCGTTCATCAACTAATGCTTGTAAATTAAGTAGTAAGCCCGCGTACCGTAGCTGCTGTTGTTCATCAAGAGACTGCATGTGCTGTGCGATAGTGTTAGCATCGCCACGAGCCACCGGCCCAGTCAATGAACTTAGTGGGTCATCGCAACTCGCAGCTGCTACAGCTCGTGCGGCCATTTGCGCGACTGCCTCAGAACTATGTTCACCAAGCGCCGGGACCAACAACTCGTTTGCCCAAGCCATTAGACCAGTAATATGGTTACTAACCAAAGACAAAGCCAAATGGTATTGGCGTCGATCAACGTCAGAATTTAGGGAAATCATTTTTGCCCCCCACACTTCGACCAACGCTGATGCCTTGCCGTGAGCCGATTGGTCTGCACTGCAGCTAACGTAACTTTGCTTAAGAAGTTCAACATCGGTTTCGGCGCCAACGAATTGCATAATAGGATGCAGAGCCGCCACCTGTGCACCCGCATCGGAGATGGGCTTTAATACTTCTAAACCATGCACCCCACTGACATGAACTACGAACTTATCTTTGCAATTATTGCTAGCCAAGAAATCGGTAATCGCCTCCACCAGCTTATCGTCGGGTACAGCAAAAATTACCGTATTTGCCGACTCACACAATTCATCGTGTGCGTTTTTGTGTGCCAAGGATAGCACGCTGCCAACCCGACCTAATCCGATGATGCAAACTTTTGTCATTAGAAACTTCTCGCCGCTGACAGAACTTGGCCAGGAATAACTTGAGAAACGATTACATCTTTGCAGAGATGATTGACACTTAAGGCGCAATCGTTTGCTTTATCCTGTTCGCTGAACGCCGCGAACATTGTTGAGCCGCTACCACTCATGCAAAAGTTCGCGACCTGCGATAATTGAGCCGCGAATTCATTCAGCAAAGGTTCGACTGCAAGAGCTGGCTCGAATAATTGATTAGGGCCCGGATTGGCCCGTACCTTTGCCTCGATAACCTGCGAACCCGTAAAGTCAGGAGCATTGAGCTCAGCAAAAACCTCTGGCGTTGCAATACTAAATTCTGGGATGGCAAGAACCACCCACTGGGCGGGCAACTTAATATCTGAAACAAAAATGTCGCCACGTCCCGCCATAAGAGCTGGGCTGTTACTTTGCAAGAAAAACGAAACGTCGGCACCGAGCAGGCTTGCGATATGCTCGATTGCTGAATCAGGCAAACGGTGGCTAGCGTGCTCTTGCAGCAACATTAGCGCAGCCGCCGCATCTGACGATGCGCCACCGAGACCTGCTTGAGCCGGAATGTTTTTTTCGACGCTCCAGGCTATTGGGTGAGCGACCCCTCCACTTTCGCGCCATATTTTTTCGGCACGCATAATCAAGTTACTCGGATCGAGCGGGAAATGATTGCCATGTGTTGATGCCGACAACAATTGAATGCAAGATTGGGGGGCACCCGGCATAACCTCCGCAATGACTCTATCGCATAAGTCTAGAGCAGCAAAACAGCTTAACAATTCATGGAAACCATCGCTGCGTCGGCCCACCACCTGCAAATGCCAATTTACTTTCGCCGGCGCGTCGATGTACAAAGAAGAATTAGCCATTATGAAACAAGCAACATGTTGTCTAGGAGGTGAACCCCTCCTACCTCGGCAGCGATGATAACACGCGAGCCGCAGTCGACTTCATCATTTAATTCAGCAAAAGTTTTGTCATTAACCACTGCGCAATAAGCAACCTTGATGTCGGCGCCATTTAACATTCCGTGAATCGTGCTAAGTAGGTTTTGAGCCTGACGCTCACCTTCTGCAAAATCTTCAGCCGCGCGAGTCAATGCTTGATACAAGCGTAATGCATTATTGCGTGCGGCATTAGACAGATGTACATTCCGGCTGGACAAAGCCAAACCGTCGGCATCACGAATTAAGTCACAACCGATTATTTTCACGGGCATCTCTAAGTCATCTACCATTTGTCGCGCCAAACACAGTTGTTGAGCATCTTTCTCACCAAAGTAAGCATGACTAGGGTTTACCTGCTGCAGTAAACGATGAACCACCGTAAGCATGCCGTCAAAATGACCTGGGCGTGCTGCGCCTTCGAAACTCTCGCCGACTACGCCTGCGGACAACCGCTGCACTTCATCGCCTTCAGGATAGATGTCGGCATATTTCGGCAAGTAAACCGCGTCGACATTTAACTTCTCTAGCAACTCAATATCGGCGATAGTAGTTTGCGGATATTTCCGTAAGTCATCCGTTTTGTTGAATTGCAAAGGATTAACAAAAATAGAAACTATCACGCATTCATTTTCTTGCTTAGCGCGCTCAATCAACGAGGCGTGCCCGGCATGCAAAGACCCCATGGTCGGCACCAGACCTACATCGCCGCCACGAACAAACGCTGATAGCTGCTGACTAGATGTTAGCTGTTGCATTGGCGCAGTACTCTGGCAAAAACTCCGCTAGCGGCCGCATCACGAATTCGCGTTGATGCATGCGCGGATGTGGGATTGTAAGTTCGTGGCTAGCGTGACTCTCATCGCCAAAGAGCAAGATGTCAATGTCGATGGTGCGCGGATGGTTTTTGCCAGAGCGCTGTCGCTTTAACTGCTGTTCAATAATTTGAACTTGCCTTAACAGTTGAATAGCCTCTACAGAACAATGGCACTCAACAACTGCGTTCAAGTAATCACCCTGCTGTGGACCACCGACTGGGGCTGTTTCGATTATCTGGCTGAGCCGTACATGACTTAAGCCATCAAGTTCCTGCAAAGCGCCTACAGCCTTAAGCAAATTTTGTTTACGGTCGCCGAGGTTGGAACCCAGTCCTAAATAAACAACCGTCATTAAACAATACGCCGCGAAGGCAGAAACTGAGTGATTATCGGTACTAGCGTATAGCAGAATGAGAATAGAAACAAGCAAGCTTCTGGCTCGAGACACATAAAGCCAAACATGAAAATGAATTTTGCCAAAGTCGCTACCGGTCTTTCAGAGCGCGTCATCCATGCAAAAAAGTGTGGGAACGGCACGCGCGATACCATTAACACTCCCATCAGAACTAACATCAGCGGCATCGCGTAAAGCAGAATCTCTTGAATCACAAAAACTTGATCGCTGCTCACGTCAAAAAACTTTATATCGCTAATACCGAAGAAAAGCAAAGTCATCGAAATTGGCATGCCCGCAGCACCTGGTGACGGCAAACCGACAAAGCGTACGTTTTCTTTTTGCAAGTCTTCTTCTTCGTGATCTACATTAAAGCGCGCAAGGCGCAACACCGCACAAGCCGAATAAACAATTGGAGCGACCATCAGCAATCGTGGATGCAAATTTAATGTAAATTGCCCGGTCACCACCGTGAAATAGTGCCACATGCTAA
>JAPKEZ010000137.1 GCA_028821845.1 Planctomycetota bacterium
CCGTTGAGGACAAACTCTGACTGCGCCATATTGCTAAGTGGCGGTCTTTATTAGCCTCGACACCCCATGCGATATCAAGATAAACATCGCCCTGAGAATTAGACTTAATTTCAATAGCAGTAAAATCTATATCAACCATTCGGGTCAAGCCAGCCGAAGCACTGCTCGAATCCGCAGATAATTTGCCGTTGCTAATGCTAGCGCCACCACTAAGCTGCCAATCTTCGGCATCTGCGAAGTCGCCGAGGTTATCTATTAAATCGAAAGATACTTCGGTAGTCGTACTAGGCTGGCGAATACCATCGACGACACGTACTTCTTGCTCAGGTGAGTCGAAAAATTGCAAGTAAGCAAAGCCGCTACCACCAACAACTATCAATGCCATCATCGCCTTCATCAAAGAACTCGAACGTGGTTTTTCTAGCGCCTCTTCGCGCAAACGCTGATGATCAGCGCTGTCGTCGACTAATTTCAATGAGATGTCGCCAAGCTTTAGCTCAGAGCCAGAGAACCATTCGCCCTCGGCGACCTGAAGTCCACCGCTAAAAGTGCCATTTGTCGAGCCTAAATCTTGAAATGTGACTGTACCATCAGCGCTTACAGATAGCTGCAAGTGCTTGCCAGACACAGAGTTAGCTGCGACAACCACATCATTTGTAGCGGCGCGGCCAACGGAGTGGTGTCCTGGGGCAAGCTCGTACGTCTTGCCAGAATCAGGACCGTCGTGAATCTCTATTTGAACCATAAGGGAAAGGGGTGCAGTAAGTGCGAGGCAAGCATACGATAGCGCGTATGCTCATAGCAAATACTAGACTTACACTTACCCGTGTTATCATCTGCAGTTACTAATTACCATGAGTAGATTCTTCTTTGTAGAGCAACTTCCTGCCTTGAGCGACAGCCCATGGACAGCGCCGTCAGAACTAGTGCGGCACATTCGTGCACTTCGCCTAGATACTGGCTATGAGATTGTTCTTTTGCCCCAAAACGGCGATGGGGTTGCGGCAGAGTTGCTCGAAAATGGCGACTTATTGCTGAAAAACGTTATTAAAAGGCCATTTCTGTCTCTACCCGATATTAGTATTGCAAGCGCTTGGCCCAAAGGCAGCCGTGGCGACGAGCTAGTACGCCGCGCCACCGAGCTAGGTGTAAAGAGCTTAATACCTTTAAGTTGCGAACGAAGCGTCGTTGGGCGCAACGAATTGTCACCGAGCAAAGTAAGCCGTTGGCGCAAAATCACTAAAGAGGTCTGCCAGCAGTGCCGACGTCCGGATTTGCCGTTGATTGAGGGTGAATTGTCTAACATCAAACAATTAGCTAGTACTTTCAGCGACCACTTGCGCATTTGCCTAAGCCCAGGAGCTACGCCGCTTGGCCAAGTCGTAGCTCAAAGTGACAAACCAATACTGCTAATTGTTGGACCTGAGGGCGGATTCAGTCCGGCAGAAGAACAGCAGCTCAAAGACGATGGCTCTCAACTCGCCGGTATTGGCCAAACCATCTTACGCATCGAAGCCGCGGGCCCCACTGCCCTTGCTGTTGCAAGCCATAGCCGCCAATCAAAGTAAGCCCTGAGCACAAAAGCTGAAATGACCATGCTTGCTCACCACAATGTGATCAAGCATTTCGATACCAAGCAACTTGCCCGCTCGCTTTAGACGGCGCGTCAAAGCTTTATCGTTGGCCGATGGCTCAGTGTCGCCAGACGGATGATTGTGCGCAACAATAAAAGTAGCTGCGCGGTGCGTAACACCAGGAACCAACACTTCTCGAGGGTGAACCAAACTTGCAGAAAGCGAACCATGAGATATTTCTTGTTGATGCAAGACTCGACCATTGGCATTGAGATACAACGCGTAAAATACCTCGGTGTTTTGGGTGCCGATAATAGTTCGCACATAATCAGCCACGTCATCGCCATTTTTAACACTAGGCAGTAACTCGACACGACTATCGGCTGCCATTTTGCCCAACATCAGCGATGCTGACAGTCGCCGCGCTACTTCGAGACTGTAGCCAAAGCGCACCGATATTTCGTGAGCGTTCAAACCAGTAAACAAATAAAGCTGACGCGCATTCAATTTTGGCAAGCACAGAGTGTCGGTTATTTCTTCATCTACCTTCATACCAAGTAGACGCCGAACGCATCAAGAAGACATTAATTACTATCCGCTAAAAACTGGCGATGCAAGGCGTCACTATCAACGAGGGTGTTGCCAAAAGTAGCCTGCCACGCTTCGTGCAACTCAGAGCCTCGCATGTTATCGAACAACAACCCGAAAGAATCTGCGCCATAACGTTCGCGAACGAAATCACATAGCGACAACGAATAAGCATAAGCTGCGCGCACTTGTTCCGCATCTGTCCATGAAGTCCAGTTGCCCTGAAGGTCGGCTAAGCTCGGCAAATCGCCTCGCAAATAAGAATCACGGACGACATCCGCATCGCGCGGTTCGTAAAGCTGCGCCAACCCCTCTTGAACAAATGTCGGGAACTTAATCCCAGTACTATGCAATAAAGCGTGAGTCAATTCATGCTTCAGAGTAGCCAGCATTTGCGGACGCCGCTCTGGATAGTCGTCAACTACGACACGGATACGGCCATCGTAAATGCCCGCCGACCAATCTGGCGCCTGACCTTTGTAGTCATTGGCGTCTAACCATAACACCACGATACGTCGTTCATTTTGGATACCCAACAAACCACTAATCTCAGACCAAGCGCGTTCTAGATCTTGCTGCAAGTCATCTATATTGCGCACCATGCTACGGTTTTGAGAGTCAAAGGAACTATCGAAATGCGCAGTAGATAAGGGCAAGTAATTTGCGAATGCTTCGGCCTCAACTTTGAGCTGCACCAAGCGTCGCGCATAACGCGCGTTCTCAGATTCAAAATTAACTGCCGCCTGCATCATCTCTACAGCAAAGTCAGCCTCACCGCGTAATGACGCTATCTCTGCGCGCAATGCTAGCAACGACGCATGCTGAGGGAATTCGGCGAGAGCCTCGTCAACAATTTCACGCGCGGCTTCAACCTCGGCGGTCAACAACAATAATCGCGCCAACGACAATTGCGGATGGCCTTTATCGTGGTGCCACGCAATAGCTTGGCGCCAAACCTCTCGCGACTCTTGATGACGATAAAGACCTTGCAATGCATGCGCCCAGTGCCCGGCAACCCGCGAAGCATTCACTGCGATAGTGTTTTCTGGATTGTCCTCTAAAGCATAAAGTTGCATCATTATTTCATAAGCAACTTGATATTGCTTGGCATTGACGGCCTCTAGCGCAAGATCATGTAACTCGATTACTTCCGAATTATCTACAGCAACGACAGCGGACGATTCCGTTTGTTGCTTATCGCTAGCACCGACTGCTGAGCGCACAAACGAATCAACACTTTGTTGTTCATCATCCTCACCGGCATCGTCATCTTGCATAACAAAAAAAGTCATTGCGACGACAACTAAAAAAACTGCGGCTCGCATCAACAACTTTAGATTACTGCTCATTTATTTATTATAGCGAGTCTCACATGCAAGGCAGGTCAATGATGCTCAGCTAAAGCTTACGAAACCCAGCTTCCATTGCAGCCACAAAAGCATCGACCTCGGGTTCTCCCATAGGAGTCGAAAGCACACCGGCGCAAGTGTTCAGCATAATGAAACCTGAAGCAAACATGTGCTCGAGCTGAACTTTGATCTTACGGTTTTCTTCATCCGTAGCAAAAGTTTCGCGGTAGTTGCGTGGCGCATGTTCTTTAAAATGCACGCGGAACATCGAGCCGCCACCGGTGACACAAGCTTTGATATTTGTCTTCTTTATCGCAGCTTCAAGCCCCG
>JAPKEZ010000138.1 GCA_028821845.1 Planctomycetota bacterium
TGTTTCGATTATGGGCGTGGTGGCCGCGGCGTTGAATAACTTTGTGTTTGTTAACGGTGGAGCTGGGCACTAATTAATCATCCGTATAACCAAGCTCTTTAAGGCCGCTAACCCCCAGGGGACCTTTCTCGTTAGTAACTCGAGAGTTCCCCCAAGTGAGCCAACGTTGATGCAATTCCTCTCGGGCATCGACTATAACTCGCCGATGCTGTTCCGATAATTCCGTTATCGGATTCTCTTGTGATGGGTCAAGAATAAGGTTGTATACCTCTAGAAACTCAACGTCCAGGGGCGAAATATCTTTAAGGTATTCGAGCCGAACCGCGACATCTCCTTGACGATAAAACGCTCGGTTCTTGTTTGGCGGATAGCTTTCGCTGATAACGTGGTCGCTAATATCAATAGGCTCGTCTAGATAAAAGCCCTTCATTAGGTCAAAAATTTGACTATTTGAAAAAGGTGTCTCAACTACTGCTGGCATCTGTTGATTGGCGTGTGGCCAGAAAACAATTAAGGGAACATTCACTTGCTCTTGATAAGAATCATGCCCGTGGCTAAATCCACCATGCTCAAAAAACTCTTCGCCGTGGTCGCCAACGACAACGACTAAAGTTGAATCACGCCGGTTTGTCTCTTCGAGGAATGCAATAAACTCGGCAATTTTGTATGCGCTATATTCAACCTCATTTAAATAACGGGATTTTAGTTCTGCTAAATCTTTGGCCGCAGGCATCGGGTCGTCAGCCCTTCTTTGCAGAAGGTCGACGTGGGACAGTTTGTCGGAAGCGCTACCGTCGACATTGCGGTAAGGCCAATGTGGGTCAACAATATGCAGGTATAAATAGCTAGGTGCGGATTGCGATTGAGCGCTCAACCAATTTTCCCCTAGCGACAAAATCAAATCTCCATCTATTTTATGTAACACCTTCTTCTCGGCCCACGCTAGTGCCGACATGGTGCGCTTGCCGAAAACAAGATTCTGCAGTATTAACGAATGTTTGATGGTATCGAATCCTCCAAGGGCAATGTAGTCTTCGTACCCTGCGCTAAATCCTCCGCCATTTATAAGAGAGTTTGCCGTATATCCGGCCGTGTCATAACCGATATTCTGAAAGTAAGTGGCTATCGTTTCAACACTATCTGGGGGAGGCATAGAAATGTTATCGCGCCCCCATGCTGAAGGTGAACTACCAGTAAACATTGATTTTACCGAAGGTGCGGTGCCTGATGCCGGCGACCATGCTTCCGTAAAGACGGTGGTGTTCGGTGTACCATAAAACTTACTCCACGCTGAGTTTGGATTTTTTATTGACTCATCTGCGCGTAATGTATCTACCACAATAAACACAATATCTTTGTGTAGCGACGGCGTGATAGACTGCGATTCTTGCGGTCCCCTATGCGTAATATAGTCATTAGGGGAAGACGACGCTTGCCACAAAAGTAGCAGCCAGGCTGCAGGGCCAAACATCATCAGCGGTTTTAGCCTACCTGCACCCTTAAACAATGCTTTAACCAAATACCCCGCAACGACTGCCGAGATCGCCATCGTATAAGCGTTTGCTGTCGAGTAGTGAGCGAAAACCGTTTGAATTTTGACTATAAAAAACCAAGTGAGCACGCTTGCTGAACATACAAACGTAAATTTATTTTTAAGGATGTCGCCGCTAAAAATAAAAGTAAATAGGATGGCTAAAGAAATAGCATACAGTGCTTGATAGTAAAAAATTTCTCTGATAATTTCGCTCAGGGAAAAACGCTCGGCACCGATTACTGTGACAAAATCTATCAGAACAGGTACGGTCCAAATTGCGATGAAGAAAAGAGCCCTACGATAAATAGACATTACTTGTTTGCTATGGCATCAATAACCCGTTGCTGATCAGCAGGGCTTAGGCCTGACCCGCTTGGCAAACATAAACCCGTGGTGAAAATATTTTCAGCGACTTTACCGCCCACAACTTTACAGTCTTTAAACACCGGCTGCATATGCATGGGTTTCCAGACTGGGCGCGCTTCGATATTACTTTCCTCTAGGCGCAGGCGCACATCAGTTGGCGATTCACCCAAGGCCTCGGCGTCAATATTGATGACACTTAGCCATCGATTGGATACTCCGAAGTCGGCCTCGGGCATAAAGGTGATGCCCTTATGTTGCGACAGCTGTCTTCGGTAAATTTCAAATATTTTACGGTGGTGCGCGACCTTATCTGGCATTTTCGCAAGTTGTCCGCGCCCGACTGCGGCGAGCAAGTTTGACAGTCGGTAGTTGTAACCAACGCACTCGTGCTGGTAATGAGCAAAGGGTTCGCGAGCTTGTGTCGCAAGAAAGCGCCCCCGGTCGATAGAAGCCTTGTTCGAAGAAACTAGCATTCCGCCACCGCTAGTCGTCATTATTTTGTTGCCATTAAAAGAGTAAACGCCGAAATCGCCCACTGTGCCAGTATGTTTGCCTTTATAAGTTGCGCCGAGAGACTCGGCAGCATCTTCTATTAAGCTAACATTATATCTCTTACACAAGTCGACGATCGGATCTAAGTCGGCGCTTTGCCCAAAAACATGCACCAAAATCAGGGCGCGTGGCAAAGTGTTATTAGCAGCGCAGCGCTGCAGCTCCTCGGCTAGCAATTGTGAATCTAGATTCCAGCTAGCGGTTTCTGAGTCGATGAACACGGGTTCAGCATTGCAATACTTAATAGCATTCACTGTTGCAGCAAAAGTTAAGGTTGAGCAGAATACTTTATCGCCAGCTTCGACCCCTGAAAGCAACAACGCCAGATGTAATCCGGCGGTGCCGCTTGATAAAGCTAAAGAGTTAGGCGCGCCGGTGTAAGCACAAAACTCTTCTTCGAATGCGTCAACATGTGGGCCTAAAGGCGCAATCCAGTTAGAGTCAAATGCGTCGAGTAATAACGCGCGCTCGTCACCGTCCAAGTGCGGCGGTGACATGTAAATTCTTTCTGGCTTATCGTTCACGACTTGGGAAGGCGGTTTTAATTAATATTTTTAAATCAGCCACGAATGACTGCTGGTAGTAGTACCGGCGGTTGATCGAGACCTTCTCGGGCCAAATCTTATCACGATTATAGGATTCAGCATCGACTGCTTCAGCCAACAACTGCTCTTCATTACGGAAATGTAAAGATGCTGGGCCGGTAACCCCTGGGCGCATATCTAAAATCACTGCATCTTCTCCAGACAATTCATCGGCCCAACCAGGTACGTCTGGGCGCGGTCCCACTAAGCTCATATGGCCACACAACACATTAAGTAATTGAGGGAGTTCGTCTAGTTTAGTGGCGCGCAGCAATGACCCGAATTTTGTAATTCGACTATCATTGGCTGCCGTCACAGTAGTGGTTACGCCAGCGACATGGCGCATGCTTCTAAACTTCAATAGCGGGAACGTTTGGCCGTTGCGCCCGACCCGTGACTGTATGAAAAATCCATCCGCTTTTGTATCCAATCTTGCCAGGCACCAGCAAATTATCATGAGCCACCCAAGCAGGCAGACCCCAATCGCTGCACATGTAAAATCGAATATCCGTTTAACAGCACGGCTAAGTATTGATGGCGGCTGACAATCACGCGCAAATCTCTCTTGGTCAAGGACCGCTCTAACTAAACTCACTGCGCCGATTCGAGGCACTAATCGCCGCAGTGGCATCAAGGCTTTAACCGCTAGAGCCAACGGCAATGTGTACTCAACATGCAGGCGTCCGTATTCTTTTTGGAACCCTAGTTTGCGCAAAAAATCTTGCATGCCTGTTGCGTGAGAGACCGAGCGTGTGCCATTCGAAACCGGCAAGCTGCGCTGGGTTACATACTCGTCAAGGCAA
>JAPKEZ010000139.1 GCA_028821845.1 Planctomycetota bacterium
GAGATGCCAACGGAAGTAAAGACAAAACCTTTTTGAGTGTCGCCTGTAGGCGTTTCTATCTTAGCGTATTCGATGCCAATCTCTTTAGAGAAGTCGGAACTGACTTCGATCAGTGCTGTCTCGATAAGCACCTGTGGTTGACGACGATCTAAAGTGTCTAGCAGAGCCTTAAGTTCAAGCCACTTGCTCTTGGTCGCCATAATCAATAGCGAGTTGGTTGCCTGATGTGCTTCAACAACAATGCCTTGTCGCTGAGGTGAGTTGCTATTATTGCTCCGCGCCTGCTCTTCTTCTTGCTCAGCAGCTTCAACAAATTGCTCTAAAGCTTCATTTAGATCTTCAACCGACAAATATTGCAAACTATACAAGTGGTAATTAGATTGCGGATCTTCAACAGTGGTGTCGAGTTGTGCAATCAGGTCAAGAATGCTTGGCATCAACTCAGGGTCCGCGGTGATCAACAAGGAGTTGTCTTGTGAGTATGCAGTGACCGTAGTTTCAATGCCACTTGTGGAAGTCGCTCCAGCGCTACGGCTGCTGCGCTGCGAACGAGTATTGCCGCTAACGTTTTGCGGCACAGCCTGAAGGCTATCCACCAATTCAGAAAGAATTTCGGCAAGCTCCTCTGCAGACGCTTCAAACAAACGAATCTTTTTAAATTCTGGCTGCACGATGTCTGGCTTCGAGTCAAGAACCGCAATCATGCGCGCAGCGGCTGCAACGAAAGGGCCGTAGCCTTGTATCAAAATGGCCTGTTCGCCACCTAACGCCATGAAAGCACTGTTGTCTCCGGAGCCGGCACCTAAAGTGGTGCGCAACGAAGTGCCTAATTCTTGAGCATCTGCGTATTTAAGCTCGACGACGGTGTAGATATATGTGCCAGGCTTGTCAGCGAAGCTTGGGATATCTTCTTCGTTAACGAACGGGGCGTTAGCTTTTATGGTGGTGTTGTTTCCACCAATATTTTCAACGATAACCACAACAGCTAAATCACCGGCGCCTTGCTGCACACAAACAAAGCCATTTATCTTCATCATGATTTGAAAGAACGAATAAAAGTCGTCTTTATGAATGCGCTTGGTACCGTAAAGTAACAGTTTCTTGTTATCAAGCTTTTGGCGCACGTTTGCCGAAGCAGATTCGTCGAGTGTAAAGTTGAGCCCAGTGTTTATCTGGCATATCTTCACAAACTGGCGCAGGGTAAGCCCGCCTTCATCGACTTCGCTGAGGTCGAGTGTGTAGTAATCACCTTCGTCTTGGATGACTCCTTGAGGGACAGCTATGTCGTCTTGAGGATTCTGCGCTGCCGCAGCCGGCAACAGAAAAGTGAGTGAAAGAAGTATTGTTGGGAGCATTTGCCCTATTAGAGTGGAGTGAGCCCGTAGGCAGATGCATTAGTGTAAACTCTTAGCTACTAGTAACAAAGGCTCAACCATGAAGTTTTTTGACGAAATCAGTTTCTTGTTTCTTCCTAAATATTTTGATCGTAAGTGTAGCCTATATCAGAGTTTTGGAGTATCCTAGACTTTCAATGCGAGTTGCCACTTACCTAAAGCCAGAAGCTATTATGCTGCGACCAGCTGCCTCAGATAAATGGCAGTTGATTGAGGCACTTTGCCGCCAGCTTTGCGAGGCAAACGAGTGTACTGCAGCTATTACTAATCAGGCCGTAAAAACCGTGCTGCAACGTGAGAACTCGGCCTCTACAGGCATGGAAGGTGGTGTAGCAGTGCCTCACTCGGCAGTGGATGGTTTGCCTGGGCTGATGGTCGGCATGGCTGTCATGCCAGATGGACTAGAATTTGACGCTATAGATGGTTCAGTAACCACGGTAATAGTGATGATATTGGTGCCGAAAAGCCAAAAACTTGGCCACTTGCGTTTGCTGGCCGAAGTTGCCCGCCGCGTCTCAGATCTCGGATTTCAGCAACACATGTTCGCGGCATCGTCCACTGGCCAGATAGTCGATTTGTGGCTCTAGCGCTGGGGCCAGCTGCTTAGTTCAGACACCCATAGATGTGCTGCTTCTTGCAAGAGCTTGCGGGTATCGCGGTATTGCTCGATATCACCGCCCATGGGGTCTTTAATGTCTTGCCCCGACGAGTCAAATAAAGCCGCAGGAGATTTTGACGGGAGTGCTGCTAGGTGTTTCGCACCCATTGCCAGAATAATATCCCAGGGTCTCCTGAGCGCCGCTTCCAGAGATTGGGTCTGATGACTTGATAGATCAAGGCCAATTTCGTCGCCGACCAGCTTAGAGTTCTCGCTGATGCCTTGTCCTTCGAGCGCAAAGGTGCCAGCAGATTCGATGACGAAGCCGAAGTCAGCCAATCCCTCGCGCGAAACTTGCCAAGATGATGCGATTTCGGTCTTAATAATTTCAGCAGCTAGTGGTGACCGGCAAGTGTTGCCGGTACAGAGAATCAGCACCGACAAGCCGATGTCTTTAGACTTTGCCGAGTCGCCACGCAGGACCTTTGGCGTTGGCAAAACGTCGATTACGGTCGATGCTTTACCGGCGAGACTTGAGTCAAGAAGCTGCATCGCGTAGGGTATTTTCTTTTTCTCGAGCCATTCAATAAGCTTTTCACCAACCAGGGGTGGCTGTGTGCTGTCATTTACGCTGGTTGCCAATAGCGGCATGTCATACTCTTTAGCAACGTTCTGGAAGTCGATGTTTTGCGGCCAACGTAGGCCAACTTTTTGGAATGGCCAGTCTATTGTTGATGGAATAGCAAACATCGGCGACGGCAGTAAAACGGTGCATTGCTGTTGCAGTGATTCGAGCAACCAAGGATGGATGCCAGCAGGCAAGTTTGGACTCAGTCTCTGTAGCATGGAAAGACTCCCAAGATGCCAACTGTAGGTTTTCGCGCTGTCAGAGCTCTTTAAAGCCGACAATTTGGCTGCGCCGCCGACTGAGTCAGCCGCCACAACCAAGCCCGCGACAGTATCAGTTGGTAGAGCGATAACGTCACCATTAGCCAACAACGAGACTGCAGTTTGGATGCCGTCTGGCGTGAAAAGGTCGAATGCTAAATTAGACAATGCTAAGAATTTGGGGCGTCGTTATTCTATATGGGCGCGATGCGCTTAACTCATGACCAACGACAAAAGTTCAAAAGCTCCTGCTGTCGACCCGCAAACCTTAGCCCGTTTGGCTGGTGGTTTAGCGCATGAGTTGAAGAATCCGCTTAGTACTATTGGACTGCATTTGACCTTACTGCAAGAAGATTGGGTTGACGAAGATTCGGCCAAGGCACGGCGTACTCTGCGAACAGTCGATGTACTGCGTAATGAAGTCGAACGTCTCAATAACATTCTCGAGGATTTCTTGCGTTTCGCCAGCACGGATTCGCTCGAATTTAATCCTGCTTCGATTAATGAGTTGATTGAAAAAGTGGTGGCGTTTTCTGCGCCTGAGGCACAGCGAGTCCAGGTGCAGATGCATAGTTATCTCGACTTGAATTTACCGAAAATATGGATAGATACTAGTCGTGTACAGCAAGTATTGTTGAATTTAATCATTAATGCTCGTCAAGCCATTGAGTCTACAGGTGGTGCCGGCAACATTAGTTTAATTAGCCGTAAAGACGGCGCGTTTTTGGTTGTCGATATCGTGGACGACGGCCCTGGGATGGCAGCGGACACTCTCGAACATTGTTTTGATGTTTATTATTCGACCAAGGCTAAGGGTTCAGGTTTGGGACTAGCTACCGTACGCCGAATTGTCGATGCACATGGCGGAGAAATGTCAATTGAATCTTCGTCTGGTTCCGGCAGCAAAGTACATTTGCGCTTTCCACTAACTACGGCAACCGATGATTA
>JAPKEZ010000140.1 GCA_028821845.1 Planctomycetota bacterium
GCAAGTACTACGAGAATTTTTCGCAGAACAAATGCAGGGCGTGAGCGAACGTTGTGAAGATTGTCAATCGCGATACTCACGCAATGTATTCCGTTTGCTCGACTGTAAATCCAAGCGCTGCATAGAGCTCAATGAAGGCGCACCAAATTTGTTTACAGTTATGGGTGACGCGGCATCTTCTCATCACCAGCAGTTCATCGCTTGTCTTAATAGCTTAGGCTTAAAGGTAATAGACGACCCAAGCATTGTGCGTGGTCTCGACTACTATACCCGCACAGTTTTCGAAGTACATTATCCGCCATTAGGAGCACGCTCGGCATTATGCGGTGGCGGTCGCTACGACGGCTTGGTCGAAGAAATGGGCGGGCGTCCTACACCCGGAGTTGGTTTCTCGGTGGGATTTACCCCAACCGAACTAGCCCTGGCAGAGCTCAATTTGCCTGCAGCAGCTGACATCGCGGACTTGCGACAACAATTGTTACCACAAGTTTATGCAGTAGCTGTCTCTGACGAGCAGCGTGCTGATTTATTCATTATTTGCGAGAAATTGCGTGACGCTGGCATCAGCGTCGAGATAGATCATCGCAGTAAATCACTTAAATCTCAATTCAAAGAAGCCAATCGCAGTGGTGCGCGCTGGGCGGTAGTCCTCGGCGACAGCGAAAACGAGAATAAACAAATCGTGCTTAAGGATATGCAGAAAAAAACAGAGCAAATAATAGCGCAAGACGATTTGCTGACCGCATTAAAAGACGTATGAACACAGTAGTATTCGGTGGCTCCTTCGATCCTCTACATAACGGGCACATAGCGGCTGCCGACGCCGTCCAAAGAAGCTTTGCTGTCGACGAGTTTTTGTGGACACCATCTTGGCACGCGGCGCATAAACTTGATGTGAGTCCGGCAGATGCTGACTTTCGCGTGAGGTGTATTGAGAGAGTGTTGGCTAGTCGTCCGCAAAACGAAAGACTGTGCTCGCTTGAAACAGACGCTCAGCGCATGTGTTATAGCGTTGAAACTTTGCAGTTGTTATCTCGTCAAAACTCCGAGCGCAACCTTTACTTCTTAGTGGGAGGTGACTCTTTGTCACATTTAAATACTTGGCATGACTTGCCGCGCTTGTTTGCTGCCTGTAGTTTCTTGCTGGTACCACGCCCGCAGTGGGGAGAGCAGCAACTAGCCGACTATACTGCTTCTTTGTCACCCGATTTACGCACACTTTTTCGCGCGCAATTTATTGATATGCCAATAGTTGATATAAGCTCATCTTTTATTAGGCAGCAGCTGGCGGATGGCTCCGATGCAATACAAATGCCTGCGACCGTGATTGACTTAATCACTACCGAAAAAGTTTATAGATGAGTCGACTAGTATTCTATTTTAGCTGCGGCGCGCAAGTCGATAATGGTCTGCTTGATTTCGCCAATGTCAGCAGGCGCTTCAAGTAAATGTTTAGTTAACATAGTTCTAACATCACTAAGCTGTGTAACTACGCGCGAGTTGACTCTAATAATGTGATAGCCGGCACCTGACTCTGCAGCTGTTTGAGATGTCTGCGCAACAGCAAGTCCCTCAACTTCGTTCTTGAAGGCTTCTCCGTATATGCCAGGGCGGTATGTGGCTAATACACCATTGTTTAACTTGCTGGAATTGTCATGCGAATATTCAGTGACCATCTCGCTGAATTGTGCACCAGCAGACAATTTCTGCAAACATTCTTTAGATTTTTCGGCGGCGATTTGCTTTGCTCTTTCGAAACTGATTACTTCGTTGGCGGCCAAAGCCTCAGCCCGAATATTGTGCGGGATTATCATAATGTGTGCGACTTCTGTTTTAATTCCATTGTGGCCATACTTGGCAACGAAAGATTTTTGCAACTTTTGATCGGTGATGATTCGCGTAGCAACAATGTAATTCTCAAGCTGTAATCTCGTTAAAGCGCTGGCGCGTAACGAAGCGAAAGCCATCTCTTTGTTGAAACCTTGCGGCAAATAAGCATTCAAAAATTCTTCTTCACTGCCTGGCGCGAAAAGATCACGCCACATAACGTCAACACGCTGAGCGAGGACGTCGGCGTCAATTACGATGTCGAATGCCTTTGCCGCTTGCTCAATCAGCACCGTGTCGACTAAGCGCGCTAATTCGCTACTGCCGATAGTAGTGAATAGAAAATCTCTATAGCGTTCAACGCTTATTTTCTCACCATTGACGGTAGCGAGATCGGTTGCCGGTTGCTCTTGGGCAGTAACGACAGAAACTAGACTAATTGAAGCTAGAAGGGTGGTTTTGAGTATGAGTTTGTTCATTAACTTGGGCAAAAACAGATTATGTAGCCTGTCGCGTGGCTCGTCAGGCTACGTTAGAATACCACTCGTAACCCAGCTAATTACTTTGATTGCTCTCATTTCCGATATTCACTCTAACATTCACGCGTTAGAAGCGGCTTTGGCCGACATAGAAGCTCAAGGTGTTAAACGCATCTTGTGCCTTGGCGATATCGTTGGTTATGGTGGTGCGCCTCTCGAGACCATCAATAAGATCCGCGATTCTTGCGAAATATCGATGCTCGGGAATCACGACGACGCCTTATTGAACTCAAACATGGCTTTGTATTTTAACGAATGGGCGCGTCAAGCAATCGACTGGACTCGTGAACAAATCGAAGCTAGCGATAGATTCGAAGAGCTTTACGATTTCATGTATTCGCTAAAACGCGAAATGTCCGAGTTCATCGACGACGATGGTACGGCATTTAATATGGTGCACGCATCGCCGCGGCAGCCGCAAACCGAATATTTATTGCCGACTCTCGCAGCGGGTTGTGAGGCCTTAGAGGCCAATTTTGCTGCAATGAGTAACCAGGTATGTTTCTACGGCCATACTCATCACCCAGGATACTTTACTCCGGGACAATCTTTTGTAGCGGTAAAAGATAACGACAACATCGAGCTAGAAGACGGTCAGAAGTATCTGATTAATGTAGGTTCTGTGGGTCAGCCGCGCGACCGCAATCCTGAATTGTGTTACGCCATCCTCAGTGGCAAGCGCCTGAGTTGGCGCCGCGTTTCATACGAAATAGAAGCAGCGCAGAAATTAATTCTCGATGCTAAATTGCCAGAAAAGCTGAGTTTGCGTTTGCAAATAGGCAGATAAATAAAAGAATAATATCATGGGTAAGAAAATTTTAACATTGTTGCTTTGGGGCTTGGCTGCCGTCTTCATTATGCAAACTTGTTTCCCGTCAGACGGCGTGGGGGCCGGCGACTCTACTATTCAAAAACGTTCATGGTTTGAGTCGTTTGAAACACCTCCGCCATCTGAATACCCACTGATTCTTGAAAACGAATTTGTGTATAGCGAGTGGTCTGCTATGGGCGCGAGTTGCGGCACTGTTTACCTTAAAAACTACAACGAAAAACTGCATCAAGCCAACGCGACAGAGCATGGCATGAAGATATTCGATTCGAAGTGGTCAGATGGCAATGTTCCTGCAAGTGGCGTGGCCGACCATTCCATTTATTACCGCCGTCGCGACGCATTCCGCCTCATTGAATCTTCGAGCCAAGGGCTGGTTACAGAAACCGACCCTGAAAGCAATGCGCGACCTAATCTCGACTCGGTTACCTGGGATGTCGCCATCATCGACAACGGTTTATTGTTTAGCTATACTTCTGACAACGGGGTGGAGCTAACCAAAAAAGTGGTATTAGGTTATGACTATCACTTCGATGCGACTATTGGCGCGACATTTCGCGAGCAAGAATTGCTTGGCCGGGAGGTAGAACTA
>JAPKEZ010000141.1 GCA_028821845.1 Planctomycetota bacterium
GCATACCTCTAGTATCCGATTACGAAGCACATCGGCATCAGAGATGCTGACAAATTTATAAAGTGCTGCGACTAGGAATTGAGACATTAATGCGGTGTGTAGATTCTGAGTGCCCTCATTTTATCTTAGCTTGTTCAAACTTCACACCGTCGAACACAGAAAAAGCCTCTGTCTAGCACTGTCACTCCATCGCACTCCTCCCAAATATCGCGCCGGTGATTGCCAGCGCCACTCCAATCGGCAATCGGAATCGCTAACCAGTTTATAAACTTTAACCGTCCACTAGCTGGCCGGACATCGGCGATCACGATACGGCCACCCGTTTTTACGATACGCTTGGCATCAGCAAGAACGCCGCGCCAATCATCTGTCACGTTCAACACTAGGCACAATAATGCCGCATCCGCGGAATCACTAGCGATGGCCCGACTGTCACCCAGAAGATACTCGACATTATCAAAACACTGCGGCGCGCGGTCGAGCATCTCCGCTGTGCAATCCACAGCAATCACTTGCCGTGATTTTTTTGAGAGTGCCGCAATATTCAACCCCGTGCCGCAGCCGATTTCGACTACGCACTCGTTAGCATTTAATTGTAGAGCGTCCACAGCTGCTGTGCGTAGTTTGGCGTAAAGTGGACGGCAGATTAAATCGTAAACCGGAGCTATTCGTGCGTACCAATTCATCACAACAATAGGATATCAAGTTGATAAGATTGGATACAATCAGTGCATGACAAAAAAAATAACTCGCCGTAAATTTTTGCGCAACACTGCGGTCACTGCAGTCGTGGCACCCTCCGCTGCGCAACTGCTCACTAGTTGCGCGGCGCCGCCAAACTTTGCCACTAACAAACTACGTCACGCCGCAATCGGTGTCGGCGGCATGGGCGGCGCCGATCTAAATCAAATAGCCGCACATAAAGATGTAGAAATAATCGCATTGTGCGATGTCGATGCCAACAACTTACAGGCTGCAGCAAAGTTGCACCCCGAGGCGCGAGTTTACACCGACTGGCGCGAATTGCTTAAGGCTGAACATAGCCATATAGATTCGGTCAATGTCACCACTCCCGACCACATGCACGCACCTATTAGTTACAAGGCGATTGAGTTAGGCCTGCACGTGTACTGCCAAAAACCACTCACTCACACCGTCATGGAATCACGGCGCCTAAAAGAAATCGCGCAACGCAAAAATGTAGTCACGCAGATGGGGATTCAAAACCACTCAGCAGCAAACTACTCAGTTGCCAAACAACTCTTTGACCAAGACTTAATCAAAGACATTCACGAAGTACACGTCTGGACCGACCGCCCCGCTGGATGGTGGCCGCAAGGTGTCGAGCGTCCAGAAGGTGAAGATCCGATTCCGGTAACTCTTGACTGGGACAAATGGATTGGAGTAGCACCGATGCGCCCGTATAAAAACGATAATTACCATGCTTTCTCATGGCGCGGGCGCCTCGACTTCGGCACCGGTGCTCAAGGAGACATGGGTTGTCACCTAATGGATCCAGCGACTTGGTTTTTACAACTCGGTCATCCGTCCACTATTAAATCTACCGGACCAGCGCCGACGTCGGACACTTTCCCATTAGAGTCGCGGGTCGAATATCACTTTCCGGCAACGCCCAAAACTTCGGTGAATGGTGTGAAAGTAGTTTGGCACGACGGCAAGAACAAGCCCGATGCGCTACTTACAAAATACGGCTTCGGCGAAAGCCCATATGCTAACGGTTCGCTGTTCATCGGTAGCAACGGCGCGCATATGTTTAGCCCCTACGAAATGCCACAAACTACTATCGACGACAAGCTGTCCGATATAACACTACCCGAAGCACACCCTACCAATCACTGGCACCAATGGGTCGACGCATGTTTCGGACGAGCAGTGGCTAGCGCGCCGTTTGATTACTCGGCGCATCTAACCGAAGTCGCATTGCTCGGCAATATCGCATTGAACTTTCCGAATGAGACGCTTAACTGGCAAGGGAAGCGTTTGCGTTTTGAAGGTAATGACATGGCGACAGCTTTACTTACTAAAGACTACCGCGAGGGTTGGCGCTACACCGGATTGCTGTAAATAGTGTAAGATAAAGGCATGATCCTCTCCTCAATAGTACTCTCATGCTTTGCTCTGTCTGCACAAAACGGCGCCACCGAAATTTCGCGCACCGATAACTACTCTTACTACAACGATATTTGGGGATACACGGCAGCTAACGGTGACGAATACGCCATTATCGGCACCGATTCAGGCACTGTGTTCTACGATGTGAGTGTGCCGTCCGCACCTAGCTTCGTAAAGTTCATTAATGGCCCGAACTCAACTTGGCGCGACATGAAAACTCTTGGTAACTACTGCTATATCGTGACTGAAGGAGGAGGCGGCATGCAGATTGTTGACTTGAGCAACCCCAATAACCCCACTTTGCTTAGCACTTGGGGCACTAGTCTTTTCAGCCATGCGCATAACGTAGCGATAGACGAAGGCGCTTCGATAGCGTATATCCTCGACGCCAATCCCGGAACCATTGTTGTAGATTTAAGTAACCCAACCTCACCGCAACACATCGCTACCTACACTGGACCCCATGTGCACGACGCACACATTCAAAATGGGAAGGCACATTTCGCAGAGATACACGACGGCAATTACCGCATTGTAGATGTTGGTAATTTACCGAACTTCACTACCGTTGACGTGGTGAATACTCCAGGAGACTTCACGCATAACGTATGGGTGAATGCCAACGACACCATTGCAGTAACTACCGACGAGAATGATCGCGGCGGCTTGACTTTTTATGACATCAGCAACCCTGCGAATATTCAGTTTTTATCTCGTTATGACAACAGTAATGCGCGAGTACATAATGCGTTTATAAAAGGCGACAAAGTTTACGTGTCATGGTATTCCTTCGGCTTTGCGTGCATCGATTTCAGCGACCCGTTATACCCGCAGCAAGTGGCTAGTTTCGACACCAACTCTCAAACAGGATTTAACTTTGAAGGTGCCTGGGGCGTTTACCCATACGCGCAATCGGGTTTAATCTACCTCTCGGATCAAGACAACGGCCTCATCATCATCGAGATGCACGACCCCGATATTTACCTCAATGGTGCTAGTGCCGTCAACGCCGGCGCAACTACCACTTTAACTGTTAGCAACGCCGAGCCAAATGTACCGTGGTACTTGTTAGCGGGTTTTTCGAATGCCGGTCACACCCAAGCTGGCACTACTATTGAGTCAGGCTCAGGTTTCATTATCTTTGCCAATGGCACGACTAATTCTGCTGGCAGTGCGAGTAAATCTTTCCGTGTTCCGCAAGCTGCCAGCGGTCGCGCGGCTTATTTCGAAGTGGTTACTCTGGGCTCGACGATAGAAAACTCGAACTTGTTTAGGTTATCGGCTTTATAACTCGACTACTTTCCCGTCTAAGGTGGCCCAAAGCGCGATTACCTCGCACCCACGAAACGCCACGCGCAAATTAGCCGCTGCCTCTAAGCACTGGCTTTTTTGTTTATCGTCACTCGCCGGATTACCCGCACAACCTTCGTGTGCCACGATCGCAATTTGGTTCGAATCGTGAGCGTCAATCGAAATATTTACATCGTGCTCGACGCTCTTCGGTAATCCCTTGCACAAAACACCAACTGGCCCGGCCTCGGTAATAGTATCGACGAAAGAAACGTCAAAGTGTTGACGCACGAACTCAGTGACCGACACTTGAAAGCGCCCGTCTATGCAATTTATAACTGTGGCAAAACTCATTAAACAAT
>JAPKEZ010000142.1 GCA_028821845.1 Planctomycetota bacterium
GGAGGACTTGCTCAGCAATTTGAATTATTGAAGCAAAAACTGTTTGCCGAAGGTTTGTTTGAGTCTGAAAAAAAATTAGCGATACCGGTTCGTCCGCGTAAGGTGGTTGTCATCACTGGTCAAGGTTCGGCGGCTTGTGCGGATATTCTTAGCTCATTAGAAGAGTCGCAAGCGCCACTTGACATTTACCTTTGTTACTCACTTGTTCAGGGTGCTCAGGCAGTGGATGACTTGGCAGACGCTCTGCAGGCAGCTACTAAATTAAGGCCTGATGTCATTCTGTTGTCGCGCGGCGGCGGCTCTCTTGAAGACTTATGGTCATTTAATGAAGAAAGACTGGTACGGGCCATCGCGGCTTGTCAAATACCGATAGTGTCAGCAGTTGGGCACGAAGTAGATACCACGCTGTGTGATTTAGTCGCCGACTATCGTGCCATTACCCCTACAGCCGGGGCGCAATTTATAGCCAGTGGCTGGCTAGCATCATTGCAAGAATTGAAAAACTTGCGTCATCGATTGTTGGCGCAATCACCGCAATCCGCAATGCAGCGTTTGCGTAATAGATTTCATCAGGCTGAGTCTAGATTGGTGCAAGCGCCACTTGATTTATTGGCTCAAACCAAAGCTAAATTGCTGCGTTGCGCAAACAGCCTATTGCGTTCTGGTCCGGCTGTCTCCCTCGCTCAGCATCAAGCTAGGTGCCGTACTCTAGAAGCACGTCTTGCAGTTGCTAACCCGCAGCAGCTTCTTGACCGGGGTTATGCCTTGGTGCAGGTAGAAGGTCAGGACGGATACCTACGCAACGCTAGTGAAGCGAAGAGTAAAGACAAGCTGTTGGTGCAACTAGCCGACGGATCATTGCGGGCAACAGTAGAATAACCGAGTGGCAAAGAAGAAGACTACCGAATTAGATTTTGAGCAACAGCTCGACAATCTAGAATCAATCGTTGATCAGCTAGAAAGCGGCGAGTTGACTTTAGAACAATCAATCGATAAATATCAAGCTGGCGTTAAATCATTAAAGGCATTGCATCAAGCGATGTCGTCTTCAGAACAAAAGGTTACTGAATTAAGTGCCGACTTACGTGGTGAAATTGACGATCTAGAAGATGGCGAGGACGACTGATTTTAGTACTTGGTTGGCAAAGTTTGCTGCCGACTTTGACAAACAACTGAATGTTGTTTTGGGCGACGAATTGTCGCACGATTCGCGTTTGCATCAAGCGGTTAAATATGCGCTACTCGGCAAGGGCAAAAGAATTCGGCCAGCGTTGTGCTGCTTGGTTGCTAGCAATGGCGCGCCTAATGAAGCGGTGATGCGCACTGCCATGGCCATAGAAGCTGTGCATACCTATTCTCTAGTGCACGACGATTTGCCAGCCATGGACGACGACTGTTTGCGCCGCGGACGCGCAACTGTTCATGTTCAGTTCGATGAGGCAACGGCCATCCTTTGTGGTGACGCTTTATTGACCTATGCTTTCGAGTTGCTTGCCACTGTGGATGTCGACGCTGAGCAGCGCATCGAGTTGGTCCGTGTCCTGTCACAATCTGCTGGGCATAACGGAATGGTGCTGGGGCAGCATCTCGACATCGATGCTACTTCGCAGTCTATATCATTCGAGGAGTTGCAGAATATCCACCTCTTGAAGACCACTGAATTGATAGCGTCTGCGATTGAAATGGGCTCAGTGCTGGCTGGCCAAAACACTGATAAATGGCGCAAGTTTGGGGAGAAAATTGGCATGTTGTTTCAAGTGGTAGATGATATTCTCGACGTTACTGCTGATAGTGAGCAGCTTGGGAAGACTGCGGGTAAAGACGATGCCGCGCAAAAGCCAACAGCGGTTAGCGTGCTCGGCCTCGACGAGGCGCGTGAATTTGCTGCTCAACTGTGTGCTACAGCCGAAAATGGGTTACAGCAACTTGGTGTAGAATCGACAAACCCGTTAAATCAGTTGCCTAGCTTTTTGCTAGACCGTAGCTTTTAGGATAGAATATAGCGAACCATGAAACCACTGCACTCGTGCGACATTACTTCGCCTAAAGATTTAGATGGGCGCTCCCTCATCGAGCTTGAAGCTTTGTGCGCTGAGATGCGTAGTTTTTTAATCCAAAAGGTTAATGCGAGTGGTGGGCATCTTGGTTCGAATTTGGGAGTCGTAGAAGTCACGGTGGCCTTGCATAAAGTTTTTGATTTTTCTCGAGACAAGCTGGTGTTTGATGTTAGTCATCAATGCTATCCACACAAAATACTTACGGGCCGTGCCGCCGGCTTTGATAGTTTGCGCCAAACTAATGGCATGTCGGGTTTTATTAACCGCGACGAATCGCCATACGATATGCTAACTGCTGGTCACGCTGGCACATCGATCTCTTTCGCATCTGGGCTTGCAGCTGGCATGAAGGGAAGTTCCGAGGACGGCGACGATCCGTGGTCGGTAGCGCTAATTGGCGACGCGGCTTTTGGTTCTGGAGTTGCTTTCGAGGGTATCAATCAAGCTTCTGATAACGATTCACGGATGGTTGTAGTTCTTAACGATAACGAATGGTCTATCGCCAAATCAGTTGGCGCGATGGCGCGTTATTTGTCGCGCATTCGCTCGTCACAAACTTTACACAAAACCTATGAGCGCTTGTCAGCTTTGGCTCACAAGTTACCAATTGTCGGCAGCCGCATGGACGAAATCGGCGAGGTGCTGCGGCACGTTATGGTTCCAGGGCACATCTTCGAAGAACTTGGAGTTAACTACATTGGTCCGTTAGATGGCCATGACTTAGATGTCGTGATAGACGCACTAGAACGCGCTAAAAAGTTTGAAGGAGTTACACTGGTGCATCTCTTGACAGAAAAGGGCAAAGGCTTCGACCCGGCGTCGGACGACCCCGAGCGCGCACATGGTGTTAAACCGCCATCCAAAGTACCTGCTGCTGAGACTCCGGGTCCAGGGCGGTCGAAACAGTCTTTTACTGCGGCATTTTCGCAAAGCTTGTGTGCGTTGGCAGATAAGAATCAGCATGTTCATGCAATCACTGCGGGCATGCCATCCGGAACTGGTCTTAGCGAGTTCTCGACGCGATTTACCGAGCGCTTTCACGATACTGGCATAACCGAGCAACACGCCGTAGCGTTGGCTGGTGGTCTTGCAACTGCGGGTAAGCGTCCTGTGGTCGCTATTTACTCGACTTTTTTGCAGCGTGGCTACGATCAAGTCTTCCAAGAGGTCGCTCTGCAGAAAGAAAGCGTAGTGTTCGCGCTCGACCGCGCTGGTTTGGTGGGACAAGACGGTCCAACACATATGGGCTTGTACGATATTGCATACTTGCGTTCTTTCCCGGGGTTTACCTTGTGTGCGCCGCGCGACGCTGCAGACCTTGACCGCATGTTGAATTTAGCGGTTAATAGTAAAGGGCCGTGGGCTATTCGTTGGCCGCGTGCCAATGCCGAAGCCGAGTCTTTCATTCCTCAAGATTTACGCGAACCGCTGGTTGCTGCACGCGCCGAATGTTTACGCCAAGGAAGCGATGGGGTGGTGTTTGCCTTAGGAGAGGTTGTTAATCAAGCAGTTGCTGCCGCAGAAGAGCTGCAGCGCTTACATGGTATTTCGCTTAAAGTCTATGACGCGCGATTTGTTAAGCCTCTCGATGAGCAGGCTATTTTGAACGCTGCTAATGATTACGATTTTATTGCCACCGTAGAAGAGCATTCGGTATTCGGCGGCTTTGGCTCTGCAGTAGCCGAGCTGCTATCTAAGAATTCTTGTTTTACTGGAC
>JAPKEZ010000028.1 GCA_028821845.1 Planctomycetota bacterium
TCAAGGCGGCGACGATTTCCAGCCACGAATTGATTGGCTCTGAGATTAAGGTGGTGTACTCTGTAGACGCGGTGCGATGCCGTGAATTGACCCCCAAAATAGGCGATGTTCTTGAAGTGGTTGATATCAACAATAAGAGCAATGTCTGGACCATAGTTTCTGTCGAGGGCTTTAGTACACCGGATCATACTGTGAATTGTGTTGATCGTGATTATGATAACACTCTTTTCACTCAGACAGTGCCCAGCAAGCTTTCAGTTCGCTACTCAGCTGTTGACAGCGATATTCAGGCTTGTTATCTGGATATAGTGCCAGACCCGGTAAGCAACATCCCAGTTGGAGGCATCCTTGACAATGCTTCGGTGTTGGTTCACTTCGACGAATCAATCGATGAAGCAACTATGCGCTCGATGAGTACCTTTGTGATTATTCAGCCAGATGACAATCCAAATCCTGACCCGCAAGACGTAAAAGAGTCGCAAACTGCTTGGTATCGCCAAATAAACACTTCCGAGTCAGTTTCAGACTTTATCGATCGTCAGCGTGGTTACGACTACCGGGCCGATATTACTGGTAATGCAACGGCAGAAGCAGAATACGGCGGGCGCGTCCTGTTTGGCCAGGTTGTCCCTTCAGATAGTAATCGCGCATTTTCTATTGCGCCAGTCGCTGGTTGGCAAGATCTCGACCCGAACGACGCTTTCGACGAATATGTTATTGCTTTGCGGGATGGTCTAGAAGGCATCAAGGATATGTCGGGTAACGAAGTGTTGCTCTCGTCTTTTGTCGCGGGTAACAACGACCAATTAATTCAACTAGAGGTCCAGCACTTAAATGTTGTAAATGCAAAGTATTTCTCACTTCTTTGCAATTCTATTGACGAAGATGGCGATGGTCTTACAGAGTGGGGTGGACAGGTTAACTCCTTCGACTTTGCCGGTCGACTGACGGGTCGTGTTCCATCGCGATTCACTCGCGCAGCAGACAATACGCAATTTGCACTCTCTGCACACCCCGTCGGAAATGCAGTCGATGGTACAGCTGTCTCTGAGCCATTCAACTTTGCTGGTGCGGTGGTAATGAACGCTTACCGTCCTGAAGATTTTGGTTTTGGGTATGAAAATGCCTCTGAATTTAACCACACAGTTGAGGGTCTAAGCTGGTCACCTCTTGATGGCGTCGTTTACGATGAAAATTACGATGAAATTTCGTTAGCGCTTTCGCATTCATTTGCAATGCCAGATGAAATGTGGGTCGCTCCACCATCCACTACTGTCCACCCTCAGTCAGGCTTGTTAACATCTTCGTTCAATGATAATGTGCTGGGGTTCACTGCTGACGGCACTAGTGGCATTGACGAAAAAATGGTTTTTAGTTCGTCATATTTTGCTCGCAACATAGACAAGTATCAGCTAAGTGGTATCGAGTATATGCCGTGGCCTAGTTTCGTAGATAAGTTCGTGTGGCGCGATACGTCATTCGATCAGGCTTATCTCGGCGGTGTCGTCGGTAATGGCGGTGGTGCTCCTACCGATAACTACGTTAATACACTCGGTTTGTGGGACCCATTGGGTAAATTTTATGCTCCAGGAGCGATTCCGACCGTCGCATTACCGTTGCAGTTTCGTTTCCGAACTTACCCGCAAATGGATGCTCTGAGCCTCAACACGCTTGCTACAACGCTAATGATGGCTCCTGGTTCCAATCCACCGAGTCTCCCTATGTTTAGAGTTTATTCTGCAGGCGGCCAAGACCTTTCTGGCGTTTGGCATCGCGTTCAGCCTGACCAAGCGGGGACGTCCGGCAGTATTCCGGTTGGTGGTTATGTCAACGGCCAAGCAACAGCAGCGGCTGGCGATGACTTGCTGTATTGGGCTGCAGCCGATTTCTCTTTAGACGTGTCGCGTATGCATAGCCATTGGTTTGCTATTAGTGGCCCTTTAAACTCAGGTGCTATTGAGGGAGTAGTGGTCGAACCGTCGGCCGACAAGCAACCGGTTGGCACCTCTTTGGTAATTGAATACCGTGGTTCGCAGTCAGTCTCCGCAAATGCAAACCCGTTCGAGAACAGCACTCCTTTGAATGACGCTAGCGTCAAGCTGGGCGACACTAATCAGGGTGACAGCCCGTTCGACCACTATGGCGATTTTGTCGGCGGAACTGGTGCGGTTTCCACACCATCTGCTTGGACGACAGATATCACTACCTTGGAGGACCAGAGTTACGGATTTATTCAAATCAGAGTTTCCTTTTTAGCAAACCCTGATTTAGGCTTGCGCCCAACTCTTGATGGCCTGGGAATTGTGTGGACGAATTAATAATGAAAACAGCTCCTCAAAAAATATCACAACTCTGCATGGCAGTGGTCATGGCGACAGCTGTGGTCGTCTGTGCTCCACCGACAACCGACGGAGGCTCTGGCAGGGCTACATTCGGTGATTCCGACTTGAAGTTGGCTGATGCAAAGTGGGGTCGCTTAGTCGATGTCTTTGATGTAGACGGCCTGCTATATGACGTTGATATTGTTATTCGAGAAGATGTTATCGCGGACGGTGTAGATTACGACTTTTCTATTAACCCAATATCGCAAAAAGAAATTCTAACGATTTTGCACGTGCAAAATTCCGGCACTGGCAATTTCGAAGATGCTCTTGATTTGGCAACAAGTAATTTGGCTACGCTAAAAGAGCTGGGCGTCGATTCCCCGGGCCCATTCGTTAAGGTTCCGCGAAACGCTGCTATTCGTTTAGAGTTCACCGAATATGTTGCAGCTGCGACTGTTAACCGCCAAACAGTTCGTGTCTTGGTAGGATCTGATATCGAGGGGTTCGATAACCTCGAGGTAAAGTACATTGTGAAGGAGGAACTCGATGACTCTGGCAATCCGGTTGGGGTCATTATTATTGACCCAACTATTTCTGAAATTGATTCAAGCGATTCTACTTCAGGGCTGACGGTAAACGGTATTGGGCTGCCAGAGTCCGCGGATTCCGTAACTCCAAACTTAAAGATATATATTCCTTCTGTGGTTAATGTTTTTGCTAACCAGACCATGGTACTGATGAATAAATCTATGTCTCAGAATTTCAGTCTTCATCTCAATCAATCTGGTGACACTATCATTGAGCCTCACGAATTCATCGGTATCGACCCGGTGTCTGTTCGTGCCATTCGCTCTGGTAACAGTGGAGATGACTATAACGGTTTTCTTAAAGATGTTGTGTTGCCGAGGCTAATATCTGAACAACGAGTAACGGTTTCTTCTGTCGTTGAGTTGGGTGCGACTCAGAGAATTCTGACATACTCTAACAATGCTCTCGGGTGCCAAGGAATCCTCCCTAAAGCTGGTGATGTGTTTGATATAAGTATTGCTGGTCAGCCTAAAAATGCTTTCGTACAAATCACGTCGATTGTTGATTCCACAGACCCAGCGGTATACAAAGTTCGGGGCACTCTAATCGCGGGCGACTTGATTGCCACAAGCTCGAGCCTCGAGGCAGTTCTTACTACGGCATACTCAAGCCAAGACTCAGATTACCAATTATGTTTCTTGAGCTTTACTCCAGAGCCAGAAGTGTTTCCCGCAACTGGCGTTGACCCAGCGTCCACAATTAGCATTATGTTCAGTGAGGCGATGGATAGTAAGACAGTGCGTTCTTTAGACTCCATGGTTTTGGCTACGTCAAATATGGCGACAGTGAACCCCTTAGACCCAATTGAGCCTGATGCCGAATGGGTTCCTGGTGACGAGACTGTTGCTGACTACCTCGACCGATTGCCTGGATTCGGAGCTGATGGTGGCTCCGGGCGTATTATGTTTGGGCCTGTCCAGACTTCTGGCGATGCGCGCACTTATACTTTAGCGCCGTTGGCCGGCATTACAGATGCTTTCGACGAGGGTGCTGCTGCGCAAATATCATTGGCAATTCGCGCTGGCGCGACAGGGGTTCTTGATCTCGCTGGTAACCCAGTCGGTTTCTCTGGCTTTGTTGCTGGTCATTCGCCGCAAAATGCGGTGACAGATAAACTGACTGTAAGCGGGTCAGCCGCTAACATTAAGTATTTTGCACTGCGCGGTAATGGAGTTGACGAGGATAACGACCAAAGTCCTGAATATGGTGGCCAATTGGGTCAGTACAACGGTGACGGAGTTCTCCGCGGTCGTGCTGTGAATCGATTCTCTCGCCAGGCAGACAAAACTAATACTTATGTCGGACAAAGAATTCAGTTCACGGCTGGGATTATGACGCCACTAGTGCCTGCAGGGGCAGTGCTCCACACTCTCTACGGCTATCACCATTTAGGTTTTGGCCTAAGTAACAACCAAGAATATAACCTCGACGTAGAGGGCATGAGTTGGTCACCGTTCCAGGGCATCGTTTATGATACAACCTTTGATCGTTACTCAGTCGCACTGGCGCACTCCGGCCGCCTTCCCGACGACTGGATTGACCCTGCTTCAGGATATCCAGCCTACTTTAACTCTGGACTAAAGCGTACATCTAGTAACTTGTTTGACGAAAACATTTATGGATTCGGTGAAGATCCGGTTGCTCATTCAGACCTGGATGAAGTGATAGTCTTTGACGTTCCTCAGTATTCAATTTCTCAGGCTAATGTTTATCAGGCTAATGGCGGCGTATCCATGTACCCGTGGCCAGATTTTTCTCAAAACTTCACCTACCGTGACACATCATTGCCGCTTCCAGATGGTAATACTCTTGCGGGCGGCAATAGTGCTACCGGGACGACAGTCGACAATCGTGGCTGGGGATGTCCGCCACGAGTAGTAAACGAAGACCGCACTTATGAAAAGTCTTTGATTCCAACAATCGGATTACCTTTGTTGATGCGTTATCGCTGTTATGTCGTTGGCGCCGAATTCGGTTACAACGGTTCGCAGGTGCAGATCATGGTTGGTTCGTCAGCATTACCGGCTTTCCGTGTATTCTCCTGGGGTGGTCTGAACGGCAGCACCTGGGACTTTGTAGTCCCCGATGCCGATGGTGCTGGTAGTGGTCCAACTCCACGTGGTTCAATTAAGGCATTCGGCCCAGAAATTCACTGGGGGCAAGTTGACTTCGTAACGAAAGTTAGTCGTGTTTATACTCACTGGTTCAATGCTGGTGGTGCTATTGACTGGTTCTCTAACTTAACTCTCGAGCCAACACCTCAGCAGTCTTCCCCCGGCACGTCAGTCGAGGTCCAGTTCCGCACTTCTCCGGCGATTAATGTAGTTAACTGCGTCAATGAGACAACTCCTCTCCAAGACGCGTCTAACGCGTTTGACTCCTACGGAGAATACGACGAAGACATTGGTTGCGCTACAGTAACAAGTGGCTCTGATTGGGCGTCAGATCCATCTAGCTTGATTTCATTACAGTACCCGTACTTCCAGTTGCGATTTACATTTATTGCAAATACACAACTCAACCTCGAGGCTGAAATGGACGCTTTCGGTTTCGCTTACACCACGAATTAATTAGTAGCTAATTAATATGAAAATTAAATTACAAACAACAGTGCTCCTGGCTGCGTCTTTGATGGCGTTTGTACCGGGCTGTAAATCTGATACATCTTCTGAATCTACATCTTTTGTGGTGCTTGATACTACCGTTATAGATGGTGATACTTGGTTGCTTAACCGACCAATTGACATTTATTTTGGAAGTGCTATTGATTTTAATTCAGTAAGCACAAGCTCTGTTATCCTCCGCGCTACTGACACAATTAACCTTGGAGTACCAGTGACAGGCACTTATGAGTTAATCCCCGACGTTCAGGGGCGTGCCGATCACGCAATACGCTTCACTCCGGCGTGTCCCAATAACCTCGAGTTTGACAATGGCGGTTTTGTGCCAGGCAATGTCGGCTACGAGTTGTTACTCCCTACAGAAAGTTCTGGCGGCTATACCGTTGTTCGCGATGTCGGCGGGCATCCTCTTACTGTTGGATTGACTCGTAGATTCGTAACACCTGCTGTGGGCGAAACATATTTCTACGACCCGTTATTCACTCCACCGCAAATAACAGATGTACAAATTCCTGCGGGTTTGGGTCTGCTTTCGATAGAAAACGCTACTTTCAAAGTTACCTTTGACCAAGGTATTGGACCCTCACCGGTGAACTTAGGCATTGATCGTATTTATGTCGAATACTCTCTAGATGGCGGATCTTTTGCAGCTATCCCGCAAATAGTTCCGGGAGAATGGGTTGTGGTTAGTAACTGTGGCGATTCTGCGGAATTGCTGTTCCAGGTAAGTGGCGTTCTTCTTCCTGAGAGAAATGTGCGGGTGGTTACAACATCTGACTTTGAAGATTTGAGTGGCGACCAAAACAGTAATGGCAATGTCTCGCCAATTGTTCAGCTAAATAGCTTGGCTGGTGTCTACAATGATTCATCAGTCATCCCAGATAATGTTGTATATGACCAATTCATAGATGACTTCGCTGTAGGTACCGGACTCGATTACTCAGCTAGTTTGTCGCAGCCGCTTGCCGATATCAGTCAAGGGGAAATCACGGCTGCTTTTATCTTTCCTGATAATGATGGTAGCGAGAAAATTGATTTTCGCATTACAAGTTCCCACGTTGAAATAAATACTATAGGTACCAATATACAGACTGATGACTTTGGCAACTCGTTCACGGTCGTAGAGGGGGTGATGTACACTAATGATTTCACTATTGATGCAGCAGCATCAATTCGTGCGTTTGGCGATAACCCGCTAATTATTTATGTAGCTGGTGATGTCACCATTGACGGAGAAATTGATGCTAGTGGTTACGATGCCGACGTCGCCGACGGTCGGACCTTCAGCCCCGCTGTCGTAGTCATTGGTGCCGAAGGTGCTTGTGGCGGTGGAAAAGGCGGAGATGCGTCTACTACCACCGATTACTCTACAGCCTTAGGCGACAACGGCAGTGGTCCTTTTGGCTCTTCCTTTGGCGGTGGCAGCGGTGGCGAAGGTGGCTATCAACAAGACCGATCGCCTGCGGCGATTGGTGGTGGTGCTGTATTAATCACGGCAGAATTCCTAGTCGCCGGTGGCGGTGGCGGTGGTGGCTTTGCTCTAACGAGAACCGATTCCGTTTTCTGGGACGAGTGGCCATCAAGCAGCTTGCCTAGCAACTACGACAACTCTGGTCCTGACCTGCGCAGTGATCGTCATACTATTTTCAACGCTAGCGGGGCAATCGATCCAAACACTTATTTCGTGGGTGCCGAAGACGGAATGCGTGGTTCTTCTGCAGGTGCGAACCAGATAGACACCGGTATGTTCCCACAGGCTGTTCGCGGCTATGTTGACAACGGTCAAGATCTCGAAGCTGTAGATGCTGCAAACTTCGACCCAGCTCAAACCGGCGGCTCAATTAACGACGTGGAAAGGTACGGTCTAGCTGTTTCCGGACCAGATGGCGGACGTGGCGGTGACTCAGTCTTTTCTTCCGTCGACCCAGAGTTCGGCACATCCAACGATTTCTATGGCGAGCGTTTCTTCTGGGATGGTACTGTTGGCGTAAGTCCGGTTTCTGTTGTGGGAGAGTTACTTGCTCCGTATGCAGGTTCGGGTGGCGGCGGTTCAGGTGACCTTCAAACATTAATTCGTTATATAGATGATGGTACCGGATTTCAACCTTTGCCTTTGGCAGGGCACTACCCGGACACAGCGTTCCCGCACGGTGGTACACAGCGCTACTTCCGCGGTGCTGGCGGTGGCGGCGGTGGCGGTCAAATCCAAATCCATGCGATTGGCCATATAATTCTTGGCGCGACAGCAACCCTTAAAGTGAACGGTGGTAATGGTTCTGCTGGCGATTCGACCTCGGGTGGTACCTTGGATGGTTCTACAACTCAAGTTTCAGGCTCAGGCGGTGGCTCAGGTGGTCACTTGATTCTAAGCTCTGCTTCGGGTCTTAACTTAAGTTCAATTAGCGTTGGCACAGCTGGTAACCCCGGCACCCCTGCCACTTTCTTCGATAATACTTCTCCTAACTACGTCATGCAAGCTATTGGTGGACGTCGTGGGTGGTCTGCATCTAAACTGGCAGAAACTTTTGTACCAAGCGATAATGCACCCAATAATTACGATGGCAATGGAAGCTTCCAGACAGGTCGTGGTGGTGCAGGTGCTTCTGGTGTGATTCAAATCCATATACCTGACCCGATTGTCGATATTGCATATCACAGCTCAGTTGATTCGGCATTCAAACAATATATAACTCTTGACGCTCTTGGGAACCCGGCTGACAACCCGGTGGTCTCTGACCGCCAAGATCAGGTTTTGGCGCTATACGCGATGCCAGTGCCATTTACCTTAATGCCATTTTTCTCACCTAAATCACAAGTTCAATCAGTGTGGATTGATACTGGTTTGGCGGGCATTCGTAATCCAACTAACGGAGTAGGGCCGTTCCCTAACTACGGCGTTACTGGTGACCTTGATTTTACTGGCATCGATGCTTCTGGTTATGTGGAGGGTGATGGTACTACGGTAACGCAACAGGCACCTATAACCAGTGGTGTTGGCGGCGATTTCGTGATTGATGAAAGTGGATTTGGTGTAACAATAACTCTTGCTAGCCTAGTCATCGATGAAATATGGAAGTTCAATCCTAAGCTATTGATAGGTTGTGACTTTATAACTGGGGCACTTACTTCTCATGAAATTGTTAGTGCCAAGTTAGACAGTAATGGTGAATTGGTTCTTGCAACTCTGGTTGCTGACGGAGAAATCACCGACAGCAGCGCCTTTACTCTCTACAAGAAATTCTTTGGCATCTCCTCGGGTGACATCAAGGATAAGCTTTCGGCATCGTCATCTGTGCGAATTCAATTCCAAGGTGCTGACGGAGTGTCTCAAGAAAGTATTGAGATTGATGCGTCGACAATTACCAGTTGGACTGGTGATAACAGTACAACCCTTGATGATCTAGATGGTAGACGCTTTATTCGTTATCGCGTTAGCTTTGACATCGACGCCTTGAACCAAGGTGGCTTCAATAGCTTAAGCCGTCCAGCCCTCGGATATATTAAGATTCCTTTCGCTTGGTAATAAACATGGCTATTTGCAAAAGCCTCGGGTTCATCATGACCCGAGGTTTTTTGCTATTAATACTGTTATCTTGTTCTAAAAAGCAGCCACAAACATACTTGAAGGTTGATTTCCTAGAAACAGCTAAAAGCGCATTACTGGCCGTTAATCAGCCAATTGTCGTTGTTTTTGATGACAAACTGCAGCGCCCGGTTCGTAGTAGTGCGATACAAATAGTAGATGCTAACGAGAAGGTAGTCGTTAACTACGACGTTGAAGTTGTTGGCAACACCCTGCGGATATTAGGTTCATTGCCCACTACACCTACTTTGGATGACGCCACATTCTTGCCTGGCAAACAGTACATCATCACCTTGCGTGGACTTCCAGCGGTAGCCTCTTTGAGATCAGAACAAGCGTTTTTTTTAGCTAAAGACGTACAGATTAGAGTTGAGTTTTTACCGTTATCCACAAGCGGGGTGCTGTCGGCATTCGATGCTAACATTAAACCGTTGTTCGTGGTTAATTATTCTCCGGAGCAAACTATTGACGTTAGCTCTAAAAAAGCATTACGGTTTAACGTTGACGGAGCTATCGACCCTCGCACATTGTCCTTCGCGAAGTTGATTGTCTCAGGGAATGACGGCACAGCGATAAATTGTAAATTGCATTTGCTAAGTAACAAACGACTTTTGTCAGTCCTTGAAGTTGAGTTGCCTTCGTTTAAGGGAGCCGCTTATTTAGAGTTGCCTTCTACGATTGAAGGGATTTCCACTCGGCGCCTAGCAACCGAAATGAGCCGCTATCGGCTTGTTTCTAATAACTAAAGTGCATTATTTTCTGTAATTTCAGTAGAGGTTTTCGGACAATGGCACCATGTCGTGGTTAGAGTTGCTCCAATCAGTTCCTTGGCTTTACAATACTTTAGTTGTTGTGCTTGGCGCAATGGCAGGCTCACTTTCTTCGGTTGCAATTTATAGAGTTCCTCAAGAAGGGCTAAGTCTTATTTCTCCGGTGCGTTCTTTTTGTCCGCAGTGTAAGCATAGCTTGAATTGGTATGACAATATTCCTGTGTTGGGATATATGATATTAGGTGGTAAATGTCGCCACTGCAAGTCACCATTCAGTCTTGGGTATCTCGCCAACGAGGTTATTTGCGCCACGCTTTTTTACCTAGTGGCGCATTCTTGGCTCGCAGATCCTGCACGGGGTGGCAGCACGGCAACATTTATGTTGGCATTAATCGCCATTTGTGCCCTTTGGATAGCAGCTGTTATCGATTGGAAGCATTTTATCTTGCCCGACGGCATTACTCTCGGTGGAATTGCATTCGGCTTCTTGGCCGCCGCTCTTGCTCCGCAATTACAGTTCTGGCCACAACTTAGCTCATCTTTGTCTGTTTCAAGCTTGCTGGGCTTGGAATTATCGGCCACTATCGGTGGCGCTCTCATTTCCGCTTTCCTAAGTTCTTCAATTTCTTTCATATTATTACTTGGAATTGGACGCAGTTTTTCTTATCTTTTAAGGCAGGAAGCTCTAGGCTTCGGCGATGTCAAATATATTGCCGCTGTCGGTGCCTTCCTCGGTATCGAAGGTTCCATCTGGACTCTAGCTATCGGCGTCTTCGCAGGCGCACTTTTAGGTGTGTTGAATGTCTTGCGTTTTTGGCTCGTAATATCCATACGACGAAAACGGCGGGGCAGCCAACTAGCTTATGCTCATTCATCCTCGTATGTCGGTTGGCGCGTCGGCAGGGTAATCCCCTTCGGCCCACCTCTGATTTTAGGAACAACTCTTACAATGTTGTTCCCATTACACGTACACAATTTCTTCCTTGTCACTTGGCCAACGCTGTTGGCTTACGGCTAAACAACGCACCCCATGAAAAAATCCACACTACTAATCGCATTAATCGCACTTGTTGCTCCTGCTTGTCAGTCAAGCATGCAACGCCAAATGATCGAAGACCAAGATCAGCAACTTGAAGCATACTCAGAAGCAAACGATGCTTTGCGCATGGAGCGCGACCGTCTCAGTGCCGAGCATGCCGCTTTAACTGAACAAATCGCTTTTGAACACGAAAACAACGCTGAATTGCAAAGTCGCATAACAGCCAATGAAGCGGCTTTCTCTAAGCAAAACGCTGAGGTCGAAGGCCTGATGTCACGCCTTGCTGGCACTGGTGTTAACGTCGAGAACCGCGGTGGTTTTATTGTCTTAGGCCTACCATCAAGCTTGAGTTTTTCATCTGGTAAGGCTGAGCTAAACAAGCAGGGTAAAGAAAGTCTAACGGCTGTTTCTGCAATCTTGCACAGCGATTACGCAAATAGCACATTCTGGGTTGAAGGTCACACTGACTCAGACCAGCCTAAGAAGTCAGGCTGGGATAGCAACCTAGAGTTATCGGTTAACCGCGCTCTTTCAGTGGCAAACTACCTAATCAAGGACATGAAAGTTGCGGCAGAATCAATGCGCATTTCTGGACACGGCGAATGGAAGCCAATGGCCGACAACAGCTCAAAGGAAGGTAAAGCGTCTAACCGTCGCGTAGAGATTCTAGTCATACCAAACAACTAGTATCTATAATCGCGCCAGGCGCCGTGCATAGACTGTATGGCGCCTGGTTTTTTTGTTAATATATCTTTATGCTGCAAACCATACCGCGTCGTAATCCTGGGTTCACATTAGCCGAGTTATTGGTGTTTGTCTGCGTGATCAGCATAGTGGCTTTGTTTGCTATTCCGATGTCTCTTACTCATCGTAGCGACTTGAACCAGAAACATGCACAACGGTATTTGGAAATGATTGATGGGGCACAACGTGTTTGGCTCCGGCAGACTGGTAGCTATACCTCATTGCATAAACTAGCAACTACCGTCCCTGTGCCACTAAAATTTCCGAGCGACAAAATTTCGGTTTTCCGCGCGCCTTTCCTTGCCCTGGCGCATCATGTTGGAGCCCATCAGGTAACTCCGTCATTGCTCGTTACGGCCGACAGTATTGCACACCGTGGTGGCTACCGTTTTCATCTTGCAGCAGATGACAGTGGTAATATAGCGGGATGCTGGGCTTGGCCAAACTTGAACAAGTATTCGGGCGATATTAGTTACTATATAGATTTTTCGACTTCTAAAGTTGTGCCGTCGGTAGCAAGATATTCTTGGAAAGAAACACCACAAGGTGTTGTCCCTCTAGCGAGCGAATTGTTAGTCGGCGAAGTTGAATAACTTCGTTGTGTTGTTGAATATTTGATCACCTATGTCGGAAACGCTTTGTTCGCGCGCGGCTGCAACGGCATCTAGAGTATGCACGATATAGGCCGACAGATTCTTTTTACCACGCACCGGTTGTGGAGCTAAGAATGGAGCGTCAGTCTCAACTAACAGCCTCTCAACCGGAACACATGCCGCCGAATCGCGAATCGCTTGTGATTTTGGATAGCTAATATTGCCAGCAAAACTGAAGTGCAGGCCTAAGTCTAACAGGCGCGTAACATACTCTGGCCCTTCAGAAAAGCAATGCATCACGCCGTTCACAGCCTGTCCACGTTTCTCAAGAATAGTGACTAGTTGCTCTACAGCCTCGCGGCAATGAATAATAATGGGCAAGTTCATTTGATCGGATAAATCTAAATGAAACAACAGCGCTGCTTCTTGAGAGACAGCCTCGGAACGATTGTGGAAGAAATCGAGACCTGTTTCGCCAATGGCATGCCAGTTCCCTTTTTGTGTGAGAGTTGTTATTTCGTCTAACTTAGTACCTAGTGCACTTAGATCACCGACATCGTTTGGGTGAAGTCCGACCGACGCTATCACTTGCGGATGTTGCTCGCTGATTTCAAGGCACCGTTTTGACGAATTGGCATCTGTACCTACACACAGCAATTTTGTCACGCCAGCCTCTGACGCAAGCTGCAACTGCTCGGCAACACTCACTTGCTCTTCGTTCCAGTAAAGGTGACAGTGGGAATCGAAAATAGCCATTACTTTATATTATATTTTTCGCGTAGTGCAGTCATGAACGTAAACAAGCCAATATCGCTTGTACGCTGCGGCATTTTGTTGACGAGAATCGAGATGCCGCGTTGCTGGTCAAGTTCAAGTACGGCTAACAAAGCGTCTTTGCGAATTAAAAAGTTGGTCGATTCGGTATCGAAGACACTCTCGAAAATTGGTGCAGCTTCAACCATGCCGCGCTTTACAACATCTTTCATGGCAAGACTCCGCGCGCGCGCTTCCATGCTTTCTTCTGCTGCAATCGACAGTAAAAGTTCGTCTGCTAAGTGGCCTTGTACAGCTAGCAGCATTTTCTCAAGGTATTGGGGGCGCAGTAGGTCGCCGGCGCGTGGTTTTTCTCTGAACATTAGATTCCGCGCTCTGGCGTAAGCTTCTTTTGAGTCAATCCGCCAAAGGCTATTATGGCAGGCAACCCGCAGCTGAATTGGAGTTGTGCGCATGTCTTGCTGTCTGATAATCTTTATCAACTCTTCCGAATCAAGTAGATACTCGGCGCACAAAAATTCTTCTACAGCTAATTCGGGGTGTCCATCCTGGTCTTTCTGGATTAAATCACCCCAATCTAGGGGGTACTGGGCGTTAAGCGAGGCTGCAGCACGAAGAGTAATTTGAATTTCACTCAGCGCTTTACTGCGTGCGCCATGTTCTGAAATCGTGCGATATCGCACAGCAAGCAATCGAGAGCGCTCAACCAAATCTTTCGCCGGATGCTCGCTAGAGATTACTTCAAGGGCGATGCTCTCGGAAGACTTTGTGATAAAAGGAGTTACGCCTTTTGTGCATGAGGCAGTAATGATGCTAGATAGCAGCAGTGTTACTCCCCAATTGCAGCGGAATTGGTATGAAGTTTGCATGACTTATTGTACTAATTTGTTAAACTTGTCTTCGTTAGATTAACGCTACTCCCTTTAGCGATTACTGTTGCAGTAATAATAGCATTGTGAAACTCATTCCCAACACTTCTTACAAAAATCTTGGTATTGCCATGTGTGGCATATCCTTGTTCTTCGGATGCGTCGGTTCTTCTGAATCGGACACTATAGAAAATTTCGGCATTTCTTATTGCTCTCTAGGCTGTAATGGCCAGTCATTTTCGACGACACAGCACCCCGAAAACCAGGATATCAAGTTCACATTTAACGATACTGTCGATCCCGCAAGTGTCGACAACTCATCTATTTCTATAGTTAATACCGAGACAGGTGTTCAACCTACAGGTACGCTCATTGTTAGCGGCCGAGATGTAACCTTCCGCCCGGCGTTAAGCCAAACGATTGAAGGCTTAAGTTATGGTTTTGAGATTGACGCTAAATACCGAATCCAGATAAACGGTAATAATTCAGTAAGCGTAATTAGATCTTTGAAAGGGAGCGCTAATCAATCTTCTATTACTGGCGAGATTGACATTGAACCGGCAACGGATTTAAACCCTGGCAGCCCTTCATTGCGGTCTATCTCTCCTGCTGAGAATGAAGTGCCTGATAGCAGGCTTTTTCAGGTTGACCTAGTCTTCGACGACATCATGCAAATTTTGCCGTTGGCCCACCCAGAGACAGGTGAGAGTGCGTTGGTGTCAATAGCGTCATACGAGCCACTTACCGACACTCGCCTTGATATACCAGGAATTTATTCCGCGACTATCGATCGCGACAATTTAACGACAACGGTAACGTTTTCTCCTGCGGTTGCGTATCCATCCTCTGATTCAGGCGCAAGGTACCTCGAAGTAACCCTCAGCCAACAAATTTCCGATATTAGTAATAATAACATTACTAATCCTGGCCCGCGCAATTTGCTGTTGCTTCACACCCCCACAGAGCCCGTTAGCTTTGACGAGACTTTCGACGATGATTCGAAGCGAGATACGGCAGGTACTGTGTTTGGGCTATGGGAAGGCCAAGCATACCTCGACAGTGGTCAGTCATCAGATGGCACCCATAATGGTGGCGGATCTGGTGCGCTAGGTTACTTTGCGCCTAGTTCGTCTAGTGCGATTGTCTTTAATACCGATGGCTTCTCACAGGTGTATTCTCATTTGCTTGAGCAAATAGTTGTGGTGAACGACGGTTTCTACCCATTCTCAGAGGTTTTATTGCCTAGCGATAACAGCGTGATCGCTTCCGGGGCAAACGCACTACGGCTTGTCTCTCAAGGCGATTTTGTCTCCGACTCAAAAATTCTTATTGGCGGCGGAAATGCACCAGGTCACCTTGGCAAGGCTTTCTTTGCCGGGGCAACTACTAGCGAGCGAGACGGAGATGAAGTCGCTCATATACTCTATGAGTCGACATTGGGATCGTCTGAATCTTCTAATGACGACCACTTTTTTGGTGGTGATGGTGCGATTGGAGTTTTAGGAGGTGGCAATGGTGGTAGTGGCGGCGATACATGGTTTGCTAACAGCATTGGCTTTGGTGGCGGATCATATTACAGTACCATCCCGGTAACTTGGTCTCAGTTTATTATGAGTGGTTCTACGCCCGGCAATCGTTACAACGAAGGCGTGGGTGCCACAGACGATCGCTACTCCGGTAATAATGGTCAAGGTGTCGGTGGGGCTTCTGCTCTTGGTTCACCAATAGGCAGCCCTGATGACATCCTTGGCGATCTGGAGAATGGCTCAGGCATGGGATCATGGTGTTGGCCTCCGCGATCGAATGTTATGCCTGCGGGAGCGGTAATAGAAACTCACAGTGACAAAGGATTCATCTTGCATCGCTCACGTGGCGGCGGTGGTGGCGGTTACTGGACGGACGGCGCACGCGGCGATTATTTTGTTGCGAACTCTCTGAATGGTCTAGGTCAGAACATGAGCGATAACGATTTGATACCCGAAGTAAATGACGCCCTCGGTGTTTACGAGTACAACGGTCGCGATGACGGCAGCGATAAATTTGCATGGGACATCTCTGCAGCAATTCCTAATCAAGTAGCTGATGCGTCAGGCGGACAATTTGTAATCACCGCCGGTTTTGAAAGCTTAGACCCATCCCAAGGCTTCTTGCTCGGTGGTTCAGGTGGCGGTGGTGCTGGAATGGGACAGCATGGTTCGATTGCAAACCGTTTCCTAGGTGCAACGGCTAAGACTGTTGGTACTTGGCGCAGCGGAGCTGGCGGCGGCGGCGGCGCGGGTGGCGGTGCCATTCAGATTTCCGCTGGCAACGATCTTAGCTTGACAGGCGCTTTAGAATCTACTGGTGGCGATGGCGCTACTTCTAACTTCGTTGAATCCATTCCATTCTATGATGCTTTTGCTTTGCTCTATGGCCCTCCCGGAGACGCGGGCGGTGGTGGTGGCTCAGGTGGAGCAGTTTTGCTGGAAGCAGGCGGCACTATGCAATTAGGAAACGAGGTGGTCGACGTGTCAGGAGGCTTTGGTGGTCTCGGCGCTGTTGGCAACCATGGCGGTGACGGCGGCAGTGGCGTTGTGAGATTTAATACAGCAACTGGCTTGGAGGATCTTACCTTTTGCGAGGATGCTGTTGAGCCAGACTTTGCTGTGCAATCTAATCCTGACGCGATGGACGATGTGGCTAATGTTGGCACTGTTGGTAATTACATTTACGCAGGCACAACCGGCGATGTGAATTTGCAAACAGGCGAGCTTATTAATGGCAACGCTAGTGGTGTTAGATCATTGTGGTATGAACCATCTACAGATAAGTACGAGATAGCTTTAACTGGCTACACTATCACGTGTGAGTATTCACTTGATGGCACCACTCCGATACCTCTTGTTTTTAGCGATCAAAACCTAACGAACCCCGATGAAAATTCAGGGGCTACCGCGGTGTGGATTGCTTTCCAAGGAGCATGGATGCACCCAGGTGAGTCACTAAACGCTCAGCCTGAGCTGGTTACTGTTACACCGTGGTTCGTTCCAGGGTTAACAGTTGCTACTTCTGGGATAGACGAGTTTAACTCGTTTTATAACCGCGCGCTTCGCTTTAGATTGGTGTTCGATCAAGATATTATTGCTGGCTTGCTTAGTGGTGGCGCAGATCCTTGGTTCCGCGTTACTAGCGTCAACTTCGATACCAACGCAAGTTGAATATCGGCACCTTGTGTGCCTATGTTCCTGATGGAATTCTGGTAAATGCATTTGAATTTCATCAG
>JAPKEZ010000143.1 GCA_028821845.1 Planctomycetota bacterium
TCGTGAACAGTCCCCTTGCCATCCGTAGCGAAAGGCTCAATCGCAATCACCATGCCCGGTTCGAGCACAGCTTTGTTCCAACGATCAGGACATGCCGGAATTGACGGCGCACAATGCACAGTCCAGCGATTGACTCCGTGGCCAGTTAAGTTGTAAACCGGCTTGAAGCCCTTTGCCTCAATCGAATGCTCAATCGCCCGCGATAAATCATTTACCTTAACACCCGGACCCGCGCCTTCAATTGCCACCGCCAAGGCGTCTGCCGAGGCCTGCACCATGTCTTGATAGAAAGGTTTTTCGCCTAAATAAACACTCATCGCATTATCAGCGATATATCCATCAACCTCTACGCCTATATCTACCTTTACCACATCTTCGGCGGCGTAAACCGTTTGATCGCCCGGAGCAGGGCAGTAGTGCGCAGCAATGTGGTTACGGCTAGTTTGGGCTGGGAAGGCAATTCCGGCACCTTTCGACAGAATGTATTCTTCAGCAGCATCCATCACGTCGGCCAGCTTGGCGCCAGGTTTAATCAGCGAAGCGGCTAAAAGCTTGGCATCACGGGCAATTTCGCCTGCTTTGCGGTAACAATCTAAGGTGTGAGCATCCATCATTAGTCGAATATTATATAAAAACCCCTAAAGCGCTTTAGTTTACATCCGAGCAAGTCCGATATATCAGAGAACCCAATTAACATCATGCTAAGAATCTCAAACGGACAAACAATCGCAAATTACCAGGTCGAGGCCTTCCTCGGTCGTGGTGCTTTTACACAAGTATTCCTTGTCAGCGACGCACAGGGCAATCAGTGGGCAATGAAGCTCGGCGATGACAGCGGTGGTGGCAAAAACCTACCACGCTTCGGCGAGGTCACCGTGACACGAGATCCTCGTGCTGTTAGCCCAGATGAGACTCCGGCGGAGGCAATGTTCATCGATCCTAAAGATGGAGCGACGGCTGAAATTCTTGACGCTGCAGAAGTAGATGAACTACTATACGAAGAAGCTCGCTTACTAGAACTTGCGGACGGCTTCGGCACTCCAAGACTTAAAGAGGTGGTCGAAGTTAACGGTCGTCCTGCTTTGGTGATGCAACACATCACCGGACTAACTTTACGCGAACGTATTCGCAGCATGGAAGGAGTTAAGTTGACTTGGATGAGCGAAGTTTGCAAAATCGTTTTGGCTTTGCAGAGTAAGGGTTGGGAATGTCACGGGGACCTGAAGCCAGAGAATATATTGATTACAGATGACGGGGAGGTGTACATCATCGACCCAGTAGCGAAGTCAACACGCAAGGATCGCATCGTTACCACTCCATGGTACAACCCATTTCTGTTATGGAGCAGTAAAGGAGACTCTCAAGCAGTAGCCATCATGCTTTACGAATTGTTGATCGGTGGCTTGCCTTTTGAGTCGGTGCCCTGGAAATTCGCCGGCACCGATCTCAGTCTTCAAAACTCCGACGAAGTCGAAATGAGCCGCTCAATGTTTTTGAGCTACCCATCAATGCGCGGCATCAACGTGCTAACACCTCGCCATATTGAATCAATCTTTCACCGCACGATGTGCGACGAGAATTACGGTCTGGCGGACCTAAGTGCCGAATTAGAAAATTTTCTAATAAAACACTAATAGTCTCTTTTTTCCATGTTTATTCTAACCTCTGCCTTAACCGGCAGGGGTTTTTTTATGGGCGCCATGCCTTCATCGCACAGCGCCATCTTTCATGCGCTGATAACCGTGGCGGCCGTCTAAAAATATCATTCTTGGGGTTACGTACTCGCTGTAAAATCATTTGTGCTCTTAGTGCTGCTGCAAGTAAGCCGCGGCGCAGGCGCGCCCCAACTTTATCGCAGGTTGGCAATCCTTCTTCAATCAATGCCAGCGCCCAATCGCACTGTGTCGCTAGAAATTGATTGACTTTGGGTGTACGCACCATATTAAATAAATCTTCTTCTCTAAGATTCGCTTGTTGTAAATCGCTCTGCGGGAAATAAAGTTTGCCTGAGGCTAGGTGCTGTGGTAAATCAATCAATAACTTAGTGATGACTAAACCCAAGCCTAATCGTTCGGCAGCTGGCAAGGCCTCGGCATCACGACGCTGCGCGAGAGACAAAGTGCAGCAAGCCACTATTGAAACGCGTGGATGTAGAAACGCTAACAATTCGCCACGGTTGGCGGGCCGTTCCGGGAGCTGATCTGGGAAGTACTTTAATATCTTGCGTAAATCCGCATGCGGTATTTCGCCTGAAGTAGTCGACGCCCATAACGCCAGCAGCAGCGGCCCATCAGGGCGTCCGCGAAGCATCTGTTCGAATGAATCATGAAACTCAGCGGTGGGGTTGTTGGCCGGTCCGAGGGCGACTGCAATAATTGGGTCGAGGGCGCGCAACAAACCACGGGGCATCAAAATTGGCCCAGGGTAGAGGTCGCCACATACAATTTTTGCTTGTTCTGAGGCGAAACGTCTTGAATGTCGGAAGTCCATCGGTAATGATTTGGGTTGAAGGCCGTGAACACCACCCCTCCCAACTCTGATTCTAATGTCTCCAGCTCTAAATCAACAGAGCCGGCTGAGGCAACTCTTGCCACTCACGACATTAAAAACTTGTTGGGTACAGTCATCGGTCACGCCGATTTGCAATTACTGCACCTCGCTGGCGAGAAGCCAGCGCCGATTCATCAGCTCGAAACCTCGCTAGAATCGATTCGACTGTCAGCGTCCCATGCCATCACTTTATGCGAAGAGATGCTTGCGCTTGCCGACGGACGCCCGCCGGTGCTGGTGCCACTGTCGATAAGCGAAGCTGTCCGTGAGGCTGCTGAAATATTCTCTGCGCGTGTGGCCTTTGCAATTGAGGTAGAAATAGAGGGTAATAGTGAGTTGGAAGTGCATGCTAACCGCACTGATTTACAACGCGCCCTGCTTAATTTGATGTGGAACGCCTTCGAGGCTATGGACGGCAGTGATAATCCCCATTTGATGATTCGTTGGGGCGAGACTCCCACAGGTCCTTGGATAGAAGTGGTAGATAGTGGGCCTGGTCTGCCAGAGGGCCACCTTTCTGATTTAACAGCACCTTTTAAATCGTCGAAAGGAGATGAAGGTAAAGTCCGTGGGCTTGGCTTGCATTCGGTGGCGCGGGTGATGCGTCGTTGCAATGGCCGACTTTTAGGCTCAAATAGAAAAAGCGGAACAGGTGCTATATTGCGCATGGAGTTCAGTTTCGCTAGCGAGACAACGTTAGAATATTGCGCACGCAATTCGCGTGACGCGGCGGACAAAATTTCACAGCAAGATGGCATCTACACAAGAAATCCCACTTCAACAGGTTGATGACGTTGTAATTCGCTTCGCTGGAGACTCTGGCGATGGAATGCAGCTCACCGGTAATCAGTTCACGAATACATCTGCGTTGATGGGTAACGATATCGCAACGTTTCCTGACTACCCGGCCGAGATTCGCGCTCCGATAGGCACTCTTTCTGGGGTGTCTGGTTTTCAGGTGCGCTTTTCATCGGACGATATTCACACTCCTGGTGATCAGCCAGACGTGCTGGTTGCAATGAATCCCGCAGCGCTAAAAGTTAATTTAGATGACCTTAAAGAGGGCGGTACTTTGATCGTTAACACCGGCAACTTCGGTGCGCGTGATTTGGCTAAGGCTCATTACGATTCGAACCCTCTCGACGACGATTCTCTTAAAGACAAATATAACTATATTGCGATTGACTT
>JAPKEZ010000029.1 GCA_028821845.1 Planctomycetota bacterium
GTCAAAGATGGTGTTCATGTACGAACACAGCCAAGAGAAATTCGCCAAATGGATTCTCATCCTTAAAAACAACCCAAACGCAACCGCCAATCTCGATGCACAACGTCGCGCTCTTAAAGAGGCCTACGGCTGGTCGTTCATGCAAGCAGACGAAGAATGGGCTACATGGGTTAACAAATTAACTGTTCCGAAAAAATGACACCGCGCGGAGAACGACTTTATTTAATTCTGGCGGCCCTGTTTACTGGGTCACTGGTTGTCGCCAACCTCATCGCCAATAAGTTTTTTCACATCGAGTTATTCGGCAAAGAATTCATTTTGTCAGCTGGTGTCATCCCCTATCCATTAACTTTTTTAGTCACCGACCTCCTTAGCGAGCTGTACGGTAAGGCACGTGCCAACATGGTCGTAATCGGTGGACTAATTGCTTCGCTGTTGGTTATTGCTACATTAGCGATTGCCAACATAATGCCAGCCATTGACGACTCGGTGGTTAACGATGATATTTTTAACACCGTTTTCGGTAACAGTTACAGAGTCATTGGTGCCTCGATGGCTGCCTATTTAGTAGCACAGCTCATCGACATCAAAATTTTCCATTTTTGGAAAAACTTAACATCGGGCAAGCATCTGTGGCTACGCAATAACGGCTCAACAATTATCTCGCAGCTGGTAGATTCGGCATTAGTCGTGTGGGTACTATTCGCCGGTATATGGACTCCATCCGAAATGTCGGTTGCCATTTTCGATTTGTGGCTGTTTAAATCAATGATTGCACTCATCGATACTCCGTTGTTTTACCTTAGTGCAAACTATCTGCCAAAGTGGATTGGCAAGGAAAATGGTTGTGCATAGCTCTTACGTTGTCTTTGATACCGAGACCACTGGCATGCCGCCAGGTGCGCGAATAATTGAGATCGGTGCGATTAAGGTGATTAACAACGAAATAATTGATACCTTCGAGTTGCTACTGAACCCAGAATGCGACATCCCTTTTCATGTGATTCGGGTACATGGCATCGACAACTCGATGGTTGCAAACGAGCCGATTGCTGCTGCTGCATTGCCGGCCTTTATTGATTGGGTTGGCGACCTTCCACTCGTCGGGCATAACGTTAGTTTTGATGCAGCGATGCTAGCCAGCGAATTGTGGCGTGCCGACATGCGGATTAACAAAAACAACACGTTCTGCACGCTGTCAGCATCGCGCAAACTCTTAGAGCGTAAGTCGAATTCTCTGAGCGATTTAACCCGTGACTTAAACTTGCCCAATCAAGTTTCACACCGTGCTTTAGCTGATGCCGAAAATACTTTTTACCTGCTACAGCACATAGAAAAAGAGTACAGTGCGGAAATATGCTGGAGCAAAATGGGCAATGGCGCACCTTTGAGTGGCTTCAAGCCTAGCCAAGTGACTTTACCGAAACGCTTTCATGCCTTGCGCGAAGCTGCTGAGAATTGCAGCAGCCTGCACATCGACTATCGCCTGGCTAACGGTCGCAATGTTGTGATTAAAATACATCCTCGTCTTATTTATAGCTCAGGGAAACGAACCATTCTTGAAGCTGAATGCGATGCGAGTGGGATTACAAAAACTTACCTATTAGATTCAATCCTTAGTATCGATATATCGCAATAGCTTGGTTATAATCGCCCACCTCAAAGGTGTGTTCAGCCCTTGATTTATTCCGACCGATATATCGGCGGTGATTTTCACCCCCACAAACCCTTAAATAAATAGAAAAATGTCTGACTCTGAAGTCAAAGAAAATAAAGAAGATGAAACAGCAGAAGTTTCCGAAACTAAGCCTGCTGCTCCCGCTTCACCACCTGCACCTTCACTTAATTCGCACTTTGTACTGCAGCCGTCTGTTGACGCCGCAACCATCGAACGCGAGGATCTAGAAGATTATTTTTATGACCTACAAGACGAAGTCGCACGCTTGCGTCGCGCGCTTGCACTTGACCCGCTAACTGGTCGTATCCCTTCCAATGGAGGTTATGCTGCACCTGGCGGCTTCTTGAAACGTCAGAATATTGCGGTTTTCGTGGATGTACAAAACATGTACCACTCTGCGAAGAAGGCTTTCGGCAGCAACTTGTCGTATGCTCACATGCTACGTGCTTGTGTGCGTAACCGTCGTCTTACTCGTGCTTTCGCATACGTTATCGAGCGCGATGGGCTAGATCAAATCGGCTTCACTGACCACCTACGTTACTGTGGTTTCGAAGTGCGTAAGCGCGAAGTTATCGAACGCGGAGACGGCTCACGCAAAGCTGAATGGGAATTAGGCATGGCCATGGAAATGCTCCGCATCGCCGACAAGGTAGACGTGATTGTTGTAGTTTCTGGCAATGGTGTGTTCGCAGATGTTGCGCCACTCATCCAAGCCAAAGGTGTTAAATTCGAATGTTGTGCATTCAAAGAATCAATGAGTGACCACCTGATTCGTTCGGTTGATCAATACCACGTTCTTACAGAAGAACACCTTTACGAAAACAATCAAGACTAAGCAAAAGCTATCGCGCAGTCTTCGAGGCGTGCACCATTCTTGTCGGCAACGGCAAATTTGCTGCTACCTGGCTTACCGCGCATGCTAGCAGAGGCGTAAGTTCCGTCTTTGCGAATCGCATAGAAAGTCAATCCGAAATTAGGGGCTCCGTCCTTATAAAGCATTGGCTGCCACTTTGAAGCGCGTTGTGCCTGTTGGGCAATGCGCTTCAATACGTATAGGCAAGCTTGTTCAGGGCTGTCGCCGGCGCGCATGCGTTCGACCACTAACATAGAACCGCAACTCAAGATGGCTGCTTCGCCGCGACCGGTTGCTCCGGCTGAACCAATTTCGTTATCGCAATACATTCCTGCGCCGACTAAGGGTGAATCGCCAATGCGGCCTGGTATTTTAAAGGACAGTCCACTTGTCGTTGTGCAGCAGCCAACATCACCGGCACTGTTAAGTGCCGAACAGTGAATAGTGCCCCATGGTCGCGGCTCGTCTGCTAAAGCTGGGTCGGCTGGCACTGTGTCGCCAAGAGGCCACAGGCGATCGTCGTCGGTGCGTTTCGCACGCCACTTCAACCAAATCTCTCGCGCACGTTCGGTGAGTAAGTCTTCGGCTTTAAAACCGTGGTCGATAGCAAATTGTCGAGCACCTTGGCCTACTAAGTTAATGTGATCAGTGCGATCCATTACCAATTCGGCAACTTGTGCAGGGTGCATAATGTCTTCAATACAAGAAACGCTACCCGCATTGTGAGTCGGGCCGTCCATGCAAGAGCTATCCAGTTGCACCACGCCTAGCTCGTTAGGAAGTCCGCCGTAACCAACAGACATGTCATTCGGGTCGGCCTCAACTACTGCAACCCCACGAATAGCAGCAGAGACAGGGCGCATGTTTTTCTCACTCATTAATTGGTACGCGATGTCCACTGTTTCTATACCGTTGGCGGAAGAAATGACCACTCCTTCGTGATTACCAGGTGAAGGCAACGGTGGCGTCGATGTAGCGGCACCCAACAATGATGTAGTTGCAAGTGAGGCGCCAGTGGCTTGCAAGAATTTACGGCGTGTTATATTTGTCATGCAAACTAGCCTACAACAACCATCTCACTCATACCACCGGATTAACCGCTGAGGTGAGACCCCTAAGCGATAGAGGAAAGGAAAAAGCATCCATGTGATGAATGTTTTAAATGGGCGGCGGGTGAAGCGACGCGGATTCACTGATACTTTATTTTCGATGATTCTCGGTGGTAATATTTTGTTAAGCCGAACGCTTAACTCTAAGTCCTCCATTAATTCTTGATTGGGGACGCCACCTATTTCCATCAACAATTCGCGCTGCACGAAAATCGCTTGGTCTCCATAAGGAAACCTAGTCGTTCGTGAACGTTTATTTGCCAAGCACAAGCACCAAGCTGTTAGTTTGCTAGCGCTAGGTGGCACGATATGCTCAATAACGAATGCACCCCACCTAGCACCAGCTGCCACCGATTGGCCAATTGCTTGTACAGCCATAGTTGGTGGGATACAGTCAGCGTGAATCATCCAAATCAAATCACAGTTAGTGTGGCCAATCGCCGCCTGCAATTGATAACCACGTCCGCGCTGGCTGCTTACTACTTCTACGCCGAGCTCGCGTGCCACCTCAATAGTGCGGTCATCAGAGCCTCCATCGGCAACAATTATTTGCGAAACGCTTTGATTTTTAAGTTCTGCGACACACTGTGCAACATGCTCCTCTTCGTTAAGAGTTGGGATGACAGCACAAATAGAAATACTCGACATTAACGACGCCAAGAAATAATTTTTTTCAGCAACTTGGCGACGAATGGCGTCAGGCGCGACCCACTAGCCTTATCACCAAGACGACTAAATATCGAAGCCGTAGTTGGATAGGCGTGGATAACCTCAGAAAACTCACTAAGTTTCATTTTCTTTTGGATTGCCAAAGTCATTTCTCCAATCAAATCTCCAGCATGATTGCCGACTATAGTCGCACCACGCACGACATTAGATTCTTTTTCAACAACTACTTTTACGAAACCATCTATCTCGCCTTCTAGCATGTTACGATCAATCTCTTTGAAGTCGAAACGCAACACGTCGAGCTCGCACATGGCCTCTTCGCTATCGCTAAGGTGCAAGCCAACATGCGCCAACTCGGGGTCGCAATAAGTAGCCCACGGCACCACAAGGTCACTCAATTTACTGTTACCGAAAAAGAAAGCATTTCGGACAACGATGCGCGCCATAGCATCCGCAGCGTGAGTGAACTGAAAGCTACCGATCACGTCGCCTGCCGCATATACGCGAGGGTTCGATGTGCGCAACTTGTCATTTACCTTGATCCCTACTTTATCGAAGGCAATTCTAGCCTTTGCGAGATCAAGTTCGTCAATATTTGGCACGCGCCCTGTAGCCAATAGTATTTCATCGGCATCTACAACATGACTTTGACCATTCAGCTCGAAGTGAATTTGCTTAGCGGAATCGCTAGCAACAAACTTAGAAATATGCGCGCCCAAAAACAACTCGACGCCATCATCTCGCAAAGCTTGATTTACTACTTGGGCGGCCTCTGCGTCTTCACGTGGTAGCACCTGGTCATCTAAAGCAATCATGCTTACTTTAGAGCCAAAGCGCGCAAATGCCTGTGCCATCTCTACACCGATTGGACCCGCACCAATCACCGTCAAGCGCTTAGGCAATTTCTCAAGATTGAAAATGTCGCGATTAGTCATTGGCGCAACCGCATCAATACCTTCAATATGCAAAAAAGCTGGATGCGCACCAGTAGCGACAATACAGCGCTTAAATTGCAGTGCACGTAATCCACCTTCGTCGCTTATCACATGGACCGTGTCCTCGTTTAGAAACTCGCCCTGACCAATAAAAACATCTATGCCTAAATCAGTGAAGCGTTGCGCGCTGTCGTTATGCGCTATATCGGCGCGCAACTTTCGCAAGCGCTGCATTACCTTAGCAAAATCTACCTCGCCGTCTGACGCCGGCATACCGTACTCAGCGGCCTCACGCAAATAACGCAAGCGGTGAGAAACAGCTAGTAATGCCTTTGACGGCACGCATCCGTAGTTAAGGCAATCGCCACCCATCAAATCCGATTCGACTAATGCAGTTTTAGCGCCCAAGCCAGCTGCTATCGCCGCTGAAACTAATCCGGCCGTGCCTCCGCCAATTACCACCAAATCGTAAAGACGTTGCGGTTGCGGCGACTGCCAATCACGCGGACCTACAAGCTTTTGCAAGCGATCGTCGTGTTCGTTATTTTGTAATAGTGTCATTATTTTTCAAAGTGGATGTCGTCGCGGCGGCCAATGCCTGCTTAGCAACTTTTGTAATGATAATCGTTACTACTACTGTTGCAACTAGTCCGCCATAAAACATCATGCTACCAGCACGCCCGCTGTCTTGTACGCCATCGCTCATCAGTTGACCAACATCACCCACGGCAGAGCCTAGGTAAACGTAAAGCAATGTTCCAGGCAACATGCCAATGAAGGATCCGACAATATATTTGCGTAAAGAGATTCGCGTTAAGCCAAAGGCGTAATTGATAACGGTAAACGGGAAAATGGGTGACAGCCGTACTAATGTCAAAATCTTTAACCCATTCTTGGCAAGTGCCTCTTGCAATGCTTCGAATTTATTTGAGCCTTGCATTCTCTTTTCGATAATCGGCCGGAATATACCTCGACCTAAGACAAAAGCCATGGTTGCGCCCAAGACACTAGCAGGCGACACGATTAGCAATCCGATCCATGGTCCGTAAATCGCGCCAATAGCAAGCGTAGCTACGGAGCCAGGAATCATTAACACTGTTGCCAACGCATAAACTAGCCCGGCTACAATCCCGCCAATTAAACCTTTATCGCGCACCCAGTCAAAAGCAACACTAGTGTGCTCTTGTAGAAAGAAAAACCAGGCGCCTAACGCTAAAGCTATCGCAAATATTAACAGTAGAGATTTGTTCATCAAACCTCCTGGACTAAAGTACCGCCGCAGCTCGAACCAGCGCCCGCGGTACAAGCAAAGCAATGATCATCGACAACTATTTCCTCTGAATAAAACTCGTCAACCAGCAAATCGTCGATGGTTAGAGCCACACCCCGCTCGTTTAGCATGGGCATATTTTTTACCAAATTGAAATCGCAATCGAACAGCTTGCCGTCCCAGCGCAAGCTGATTGCACGGCGGCACATCAAATCATCTAGAGTTTGCGGATTAAAGTTATCACGCAACAGATTCATGTATCCTTCTAATTTATTTTCGCGCTCTAAAAAATGCTTGAAGCGATGAATCGGTTGATTAGTAATAGTTAACAAATTACTAAATTGTGCGGAATACTGCTCTGACAACACCCTACGGTAATCATCCTCTAGCCCTTGCTGTCCTGGCGGCAAACTATCGCCAAGTGGATTGTAAACCAAATTAAGTTTTAACCCCGAGTGAGGCTGTCCATAACCGGCTGCATTCAAGGCACGCAATGCTTTAATGCTCGATTCGAAGACACCGCCGCCGCGTTGTTGATTTACATTTTCTTCTAGATAACAAGGCAACGAACAAAAAAGCTCTACCTTATGATCAGCGAAAAATTGCGGCAAATCACTTTGGCCAATTTCTTCTTGCACCGTAAAATTATGGCGCACCAATACTTGCTTTTGCATTTCTGTTGCAGTGACCACCAAGCGTCTAAAGTTTTCATTTAACTCAGGAGCACCGCCAGTTAAATCTAAAGTTGTGATACCCGTCTTAGCGGCAAGCAGAGCAATAACTTTATCAACCAATTCTCCTGAAGAATTATCTTCCGAACCTGTTAACGCTGGAGATGAGTCAACATGACAATGCAAACATGCCTGATTACACAACCGACCTATATTGAACTGCAGCGTAGAGAAGTCTAATCGGCGCAGCGGCGGAAAATCAAAATCACCCATTAGCAATTAGCAGCAACCGCCATCAGATTCGCGAGCCGAAACATCGACACCAGCGCCGTCGAAGCAAGTGAACATATCTTGGTATGGAGCAGTATTAAACATGGCCAACTGCCCGGCATCAACGGTAACTCGTTCGCCGCGAATAAACACCAGGCCGCTCTCGTCACTAACTTCTTCGAACGGACCGTTATACATCACCTCGCCGCCAGCGGCACAACATGAGGCTTGCTGCGGGCGATAGGCAATAACTGTCAACGAGCGGAACTCAATGTCATCAACGGTTTGCCATGCTTCTTGCTGGCGTACGACACTAGTAACACCAATCAGTCCCGCTTCGACGAATGCCTGAATAAAATCAGCCTCCTCGAGTGCGCCCGAGATGCACCCTGACCACAACTCTGAGTCCTTTTGCATTTCCTCAGGCACTCTAATCGACGAAACAATGTCGGAAATGACAGCGCGCCCGCCTGGCTTTAATACTCGGTAAATTTCATCGAACAGCTTATGCTTTAGATGTGGCGCGACCAAATTCAATACACAATTCGACACTACCACATCAACGCTTGCGTCGGCGATCATCGTTTCTTCATTCTCTTGACGTGTTGCTTCAGCCTGCATTGCTTGCATAGACTCGACATCTGTCACAGGGTTGTTGACCAACCACGAATCTAGTTTATCTAGATCAAGCTTGAGATTTTCTATTTGCCCGCGATAGAAAGCGGTGTTGCCCCAACCTATCTTTTTGGCCATTGACTGCTGGTGGCCACGCGCCAAAGCGAGCATGTCTGGGGTCATGTCAACGCCAATCACTCCACCCTCAGGGCCAACTATTTGGCTAGCAATATAACAAATTTTCCCGCCGCCAGACCCAAGGTCGAGGACAATCTCACCCTTAGCCACAAAGCGCGAAGGATCGCCACAACCATAGTCCCGATCAAGTATTTCTTGAGGAAGCTTTTCAAGATATTTGCCGTCATAACTCACTGGGCAGCACAATTCGGGAACCACCGCATTAGCACCTTCGGCATAACGCATAGAAACAGCGTCGTTAACGGTGCGCTGAGATAGATCGGAGAGTTTTTCAGATGTCATGATTTCAATGCGTAGTTTAACACTTCTTAACTGACTTACACCTTATTCGCATGTTAGAGTACCTTTGTTACATGAATAATCGCACTTCTGATAATTCGATAGTCGTTATGGCCAAGCATTGGCAGACTGGTCCTGTCAAAACTAGGCTGGCGAAATCTATTGGCGAGACCCAGGCGCGACAAATTTACAGGGAGATGGCCTCTGATTTCTGGGGACGCCTGCGAAACGATAACTGGCAACGGCATTTGTGGTCTGCGGCTAGCGATTCGACAGAAAAACTAGGCGAATGGCTGAGCGATTACGACAGCCTTTGCACTCAGCAAGGTAACGACCTCGGGCAGCGCATGCTTCACGCCTTGCAGGCTACCACCTACAACAATTGGGTGGCTGTCAGTGGCACTGACGCGCCTGATTTACATCCTGACTACATCAACGAGTTATGCTCGCACTTAGGAGAAAGCGACGTAGCCATAGCGCCAACCTTTGACGGTGGCTACGCATTCATGGCAATGCATAAAGTGCATCCGCAACTGTTTGATGGCATTCATTGGAGCACCGAACATGCGCTTCAACAAACAATTGCCACAGCCGACTCTTGTAATTTAAAAGTTCATCTCGGACCGCTTCTGCACGATCTCGATACAATCGACGACCTAAAGATATTCAATCAAAGAGGATTCGACTGGGCGCGACTTAGTTCTTAGCCTTTGGCGAACGTTGGCGCATCTCGAGCTTGGTGATGTCCCACAAATCGATTCTCTCGACTCCAGTATCAATACCACGGCTGCGCGCACCTTCAGAGTGCGGCTTAATCACCAACGAAGTGGTTCGTACACGCGGGTACAACAATTCTGCGTTAAATAAAAAGTTGCGCAATTGATCACGACGAAAACCTTGGTCACCCTTGGCAAACTCTATTTTGAAAATCTTATCTTCTATAGAATTACGGTTGCGCGTATTAACGTTAACGTTAATGTCCCCCATCTGTGCCGAATAAGCTTGAGTTTGGAAATGCAAGCGAAACGATTGCTCGTCACTACCCTTTGGCGCCTTTTCGCGTCGCATTTCTAAATCGTCACATTGTTCCCAAATTGACTTATATCGGCTTTGATGGGACCGCAACGAGTCTTCCCAGTATTCTAGGTTTGACTCTGCCCACAAACTCCCAATAAGCGCTGCAACAGCAAGACCAACTAAAGTGTAAAGTGTGCTGCGGTTATTCATGACTTTTTACTAACGTTTGGGTTTGTCGCCAGAATATCTACTTCAACGGTTGCGGTCTTCGCCTCAGAAATTGACGCCGGTTCAGTAGACGGGATTTCTACCTGGCCAACAGTAAAGTCTTGCGCCTGTAAATTGCGTTGCAAGCGATCGAATCTGCCAATTAACTGACCGCTGCTATCAGGGAAAATAGTAATTCCGAACTTGACGCCAACATGCGCTGGCTCGTTTGCAGATTTATTAAACGAAGTAAATTCGAATGATTCTATCATCCATTTACCACCATAATCAGCCATTTCAACCTCGAGGTGATTCATTAATAAACGCCATGCCTCGAGGCACGATTGCGGCATCTCAACTTCGTCTTCACCCATCAGTTGATCGAGCTCTTTCTTGGCCTTATCAACCGAGCTCTTCAAAAGGTGGATATGATCTTCTTGAGGGACATCGTTAGCCGAGAAATCGTTTTTGATCACCCATGAATCTGGATAGTCCTCGGTATTGCCAACCTGGTCGTTTAAGCGTTGAACTTTTTGTCGCGCACGACTGTACACCACCGCTGCATCTGCTGATTTTTGCTGACTTAACTTTACGTCAATAGCCATGCCAAATGCAAAGTAAAACACCAGGCCGACCATGGCCCAAGTCAATGGCCCTTCAATTCTCTCTACGCCTCGAGCATAACGATACTCTTCTTGGCGGAAGTTCATTTCGAGAGACTCGGCGCCAATTGCGCGTAACGCAGCACCTAGAGCAATCGTGTGTGGCACGGAATCATCGGGCCCTGTTAACCCTAAATCTAGTGGCGCAACTTGAATGCTTAGGCCAGCAGATAAGTCATCTGCCAAGCCACTTATTTGCGCGCCTAGCAAATACAGCGGAGAACCCGAATAATTTAATGCAGTAAGAGCGCGGCGCAACTCTGATTCAAGGGCTTGGGAGAATGACTGCTGCTCGGCGTGAGAACAATTATTCATTACCGTAGCAAAATCGTTACCGAACGGGATTGAAGTGTCTCCTCCTAGCTCGAAGCTGCCGTCAGAATCATCTGTTGCGTCGGCGTTTAATACTTCTGAATCTATATCTTCACTATCAGCAGCGGTAACCTCAGGGTCATCTGTTGCAAGATTGCGCGCTAGCTCTAGCCAGCCTAGTGGCATAGTACGGGTTGCGCTGACGATACCTGCTGCCGACAACACCACCAATTGTGTGCTCTCAGCACCAACATGAAGATAAGCTTCGTGATCAGTGCGCTCGCTCTCAGGCAAAACCTTAATGGCAGTGAACAATGAGGCTATCGATAGGTCGACAATCGGCGGGTCGAAACTGGCCGCCTCACAAATTGCTAGGGCTGAAGCCAGTCGCGATTTATCAAGAGCGTTAACCGACATGGTTGAAGTTGCACGGCCGTCGTCAAGTTCGAAAAAATCGACAACGACATCATCGACATTTAGATGGTACAGCTCAGATTCAATTTCAAATTTAATAACCTGCGCAACTTTATCGCGATTGCTAAACGGCAATCCAAGCTCGCGGTTTAAAACCGCAGCCGAGGACAAGCTTAAACATATTTGATTGCCCTTGAAGCCTTTGCTTATTTCGGCGATGCGTTTTGCCACATCCTTAACATCTTTGACATCTGCGGCCGAAAAACAAACGCTGCCAGAATCGCTAACTGAGTAGCGCTTAGCCGTGCCTTCGAGAACAACGTAATCGAAGCCATGAGAGTAAAGATGAATGCCGAGGCTGTTTGCCATAACTTGTGTATCAGATTAACGTTGCACCGTAGTAAAATCTAGCTGTTGAGGCTGTCTTAAATCAGCTAACTTCGCGCGCTGGAGCTCGTTGAGAACCCTGCTAAATACCAACGACTCGAATCTCCTATCAAGCTCTAACCATTTACCATCGACCTTCGACAAACTTTTAGCGAACAAATCGTCGCGCTGCTGTTGATAGTAATAAAGGGCCAGCTTTAAGTCTTGCTGCTGGATATCATCAAGATCTAGCGCATCGCCAAGCGCCAACAAATAGCTGGAGAGATCGCTGTCTAGACCACGAACAGCATTTTCGTTGCCGGTATAAGTTTGCCAGGCTACCCCGCCCACAAAGCCAGCCACCAAAGTTAGCAAGGACGGCACCAACAAACGCAAAGCCGAGGTCGTCATTAATCGTTAGACGCTGGGCGTGATAAGAAATCGTGAATCGCTTGATCTAGCTGATTAGATTCTTGGGCGTAAACTTCAATACCGGGCGCTTTGCTGTTGACGACGATCCACCCGCCGATACTTAGTGCAAGTAATAATGCAGCAGCGACATTCAGCCAGCGCACAGCCTTAGAGTAAGCATAAACCTCGTGAGACAATCCATCTTGAAAACGATTTTTCATGCGCTCGATGCACGCGCCGCTAGCTGCTTCTGGCTGCAATAACTGCAAATCGGCACGCAAATCGCGCCACTGCTGCACTTCTAACCGAGCGGAGTTATCTTCGAGCAGATGTGCGCGTACTTCTGCTGAATCGATGTCAGAGCATTCGCCATCGAACCAGGCGCTAGTGCGTAGTTTCCATTGCTTATTATTAATCATTTAGATCACCTTCAAGGTTTGATATTTCTAAGGCCAAGCGAGTACGCGCACGATAAATGCGCGATTCGATAGTGCCTTGCTTCACTTCTAGAATACGCGAAATGTCACGGTACGACATGCCTTCTAGCTCGCGCAATACAAGCACCTCGCGAAATTTTTCTGGCAACTGCTGCAATGCATTGCGCACTAACAGACAGCGCTCGTTGCGTTCTGCATCGAGGCTCGGATTAGAGTAACTACGGTCACAAGCTGGCACCACATTCGACTCTGAATATTCAGTGAGAGATTGAGCCCGCGAATAACGAGTCACCTTGCGCCGATGGTCGCGCAAAGTATTGACTGCCACTCTGTACAGCCAAGTAGACAAGGCGGATTCGCCACGAAAGGTATCGAGCTTGCGCTGCACCTTAATAAAAACCTCTTGCACGCCGTCTTCAGCGTCTTTCGCCGATAAACCACACTTCAACGCCAAGCCATATATTTTGGCTGAATACAACGCGAACAAGTCTTCAGCAGACTGCCGCGGTGTCGATTGGGGCGTGGATTTAGGGAGTGTCATTAGCTTTCATAATACAGACGTCTGGAAGCAGTCTAAGCTTCCTGCAAAAAGCACAAAATAGACTACCCTACAACTCGAGCGAATGGCCCATCTTATCGCGCTTTGTCTTCAAATATTCGGCGTTGTGCTTTTGCACATCAGGCGAAATCGGAATTTGCGCTGTTACCTCAAGCCCATATCCGGCTAAGCCAGTCAATTTTTTAGGGTTATTGGTAAGCAATTTCATTCTACGGACGCCAAGGTCATGCAATATTTGTGCCCCTATGCCATAATCTCGCATATCGGCCGGGTAACCTAATTTTTCATTGGCCTCAACAGTATCAAGCCCCTGGTCTTGTAATTTATATGCCCTTAGCTTGTTAGCCAGCCCAATGCCGCGACCTTCTTGACGGATGTACAGCAGAACTCCCTTGCCGGCAGCGGCTATCTCATCGAGGGCTGCGTGCAATTGAGGGCCACAGTCACAGCGTAAACTGCCTAGTAAATCGCCAGTTAAGCATTCAGAGTGAACACGCACCAAGACATCTTCATCGACAGCAGCAAAACCCTGCTCATCGCCTCCAGGAGAGTCTTCCCAGTTATAGCACAAGGCGAAATGCTCTTTACCGTCTAGATCTGACTTATAAAGATGCATGCTGAAATCACCAAACTTTGTCGGCAGTGGCGTACCGCTGACTTCGCGAGTGATTAGTTTTTCACGATCGTGGCGGTATTTAATCAGGTCTTCTACCGTAATGATGAGAAGTCCGTGCTTTTTGGCGAATATTTCGAGGTCTGGCATGCGAGCCATAGTCCCGTCATCATTCATTATTTCGCAAATCACACCTGCACCCTTCACATTGGCCATAAGAGCCAGGTCGACTGAGCCCTCAGTTTGTCCTGGGCGCCGCAAAACACCACCTTTCCTAGCGCGCAACGGGAAAATATGCCCTGGGCGAGCCAAATCACTTGGGCGAGCGCCATCGGCAACTGCCGCCAAAATAGTTGTTGCCCGGTCAGCTGTAGAAATACCCGTTGTCACGCCTTCTTTAGCTTCGATAGACTCGAGAAATGCCGTACCCATACTAGATGTATTATTAGCCACCTGCGGGCGTAAGTCCAGCTGGTCGCACAAATCGCCCTCGAGCGTGAGACAAATCAGCCCTCCGCCCTCTTTACGCATAAAATTAATGCCATCTGCGGTGATATGCTCGGCCGCCATCACCAAATCACCTTCATTTTCGCGACGTGGATCGTCTACAAGAATGATCATTTTGCCCGCGGCAATTGCCTCGATAGCCTGTTCTACTGTTGCGAAAGTCATGTTCAGAGTGTCCTCGCCCCTATTTTATCGAATACTCAATAAATAAGTAGCTATAACCGATATATAAGAGTGCTAATACTCAAAAATCAATCTTTCATCACTTTAACAGCGTTTTTGTGCGCCGTTGCTCTAATAGGCATACCTAAGGCTAACACTCTTAAGGACAAATTTAAGGACAAGAACCAGCAGCTTAACGTACTGGCTAGCGAAATTGAGTCCTTACGCCTAAGTCAGCGCATACAAGCAGCACAAATTTCTCGCCAAAACGCATCCTACAAATCTCAGCGCAAGCGAGACAATATCCTTAACCCTGTCTTTCAGATTGCTGGCGACAGCGCCGTTGGCTCGGCAGTTTTGGTGAAACATGTGGTGACCGAAGACGAATCCTACTATTTGGCGCTGAGCTGCTACCACGTCATACGTGATATCCTAGAGGAAAGGGGTGGCACAGAGATTGAAAGCGTGTTCGAGCAAAACCGTGAGCAAGTTCTGTTTTTGAGTGGCAAGATGATTGCATATGACGCTCGTGTAGATTTAGCGCTGCTCCGCATCGATACCGAACACGACTTAGGGAGAGTGGCTAGCCTCGCACCACGTACGCGGGCGAAAGTCATCGATACTTTCACCGAGATCTACACCGTTGGATGCCCTCTAGGCACTCCAGTGCAGGCTACTTCTGGAGAAATAAGTCGCGAAGACTGGACCATGGAAGATGAAGATTACTGGATGGTTTCAACCCCGGCTTATTTCGGTAACTCTGGTGGCGGCGTCTTCCTTGCTGAGACATGCGAACTTATTGGCATCTTCAGCAAAATCTACACTCACGGCACTTACCAGCCACAAGTCATTACCCACATGGGGCTTGCTGTGCCTATCAACGTCATCCACGATTGGCTAGATGAGATAGGTTTTGACCTAAGTAAGCGGTAAATAAAGTTAGAGCGAGGCTAAACTAATGGTCGCAAAACCATGTTTAAACTCGCATCACTACTTCTTGCTTTTTTGTTGCCCGTCAGTGCATTCATCGCACCGCTTGGCGAAGATCCTCTATTCGATGAGGGGCGTAATCTTATTAGCTCCGGAAAACTTGATGAAGCCAAAATATCTGTAACGGACGGACTGAGCATTAACCCTTATTCAACAGAGGGTTATCGGCTAATGTACGACATAGCCAAAAAGGAGGCGAGCGCTGAAGAGCAATTGCGCTGGGGAAAATGGCTTGCTTGGTCTTACACGGCATCAGGAAACAAGAGCGAACTTGAAGACATTAGCGCCGATCTTACCGAAATCTACGAAAACTGGAATGCCGACGGGGTCATCCTCAAGGAATGGCAAGACAGTGCCGCCAAGGCTGCAAAGAAAGCAGCTAGTGGCAAACAATACCGTCTGGCTGGGCACCTTCTTAGCAAGTTGCTCGACATCAATCCACGCGATAAAAAGCTGAATAAGTTATGGGAAAAACTTGCTGACGATGCCGGAAACGAAGTTTCTGGCGGCGCATTTGTTTCAGACAAAGTACGCCGCAAGTCAGCGGCGTGGTTAGAAAAAAACAATGCCAAGCACAGCGATTGGGAAACTCGTTGGCAACGCAAAACTAAGTATTACGACATTAACACTAATCTAGATTACGAATTCTTCGAAACGGTTTGTGCGGCAATGACACAGATGAACGAGTTCTACCGTTCGGTTTACGATTACGGCAGGAAAAAAACCAAACATGTTACCTTGCAAATTGGCGCCAAGCGATCAGATTTCGATCGCTTCTCAATGGAACTAATGGGACGAGCAATCCAAAGTGAAGCTGTTGGTGGGTATTGGGTTTCAACTCGTAGCACAGTGGCTGCCTTCGACCGCTCAATGGGCGATCCTAACAAAACGAAAGACGATCTGTGGAACACTCTATTCCACGAAGCGAGTCACCAATTTATGTCCATTAAGATGGAAAAGAATGAGCGCCGCGGCATTTACACTCCAGCATGGCTAGATGAGGGCACTGCAAGCTATTTTGAAGGCTGCAAAATTACTGCAAACGGCACTATTCTCAAAAACAACGTCGCTGAAGGACGTTTGCGCTCTTGGTGGTACCTTGAACACATGGAAGGAATGGGGCACACTCTCGAAGAGTTAATTGCACATCCGCGTAACACCGGGGCACTTAATGGCACCCTAAGTTACGAAGGAGATTTCTACCCTTATGGCTGGGCGCTTGTTTACTTTTTACTCAACTATGAAGAAGGGGACCGCCGTGTTTACGCGCCACCTATCACGCCGGGTCAGGGCATCCCGAGCGAATATAAAGCTGTACGTAAAGCTGGACGTTTGGTTTACCGTGATCCCTACCTGAAGTACATCGAGTATTTCAGCAAAAAGGGTAACGTCGATAACGATCAATTCATGCCACTTGAAATGGCCAAGAAGTTTTTCGTTGAAGAAGTAGGCGATCCTGATGTCCCTAACTGGGATGCTTTTGAAAAACGCTGGCGCAAGTTCACTAATTCACTTTATGGTGAAATGCTTTCAGGTCCTGAATTCGCAGATGTACTTCAGGCGCGTTCACGCGGATACGTTCTTGCTGGCGACTACGAACGCGCACGTGTGACTGCCGAACAAGCAGACGACAAGCGACCATTCGACGCTGAGACTTACCGCCTACTTGCAGAGGCCAACCTGGGCGAGGGCCTCGATGGAGATGCGCTTTATTGGATGTTCCGCCACTGGGAAACCGTGTGGGAAGCTGGAGATACCGAAGCTACTGCCGATGCTGAAGAGTGGTTTAAAGAAAACGGCGGCAAGTCCTTGTTAGGTTCTTATCTAGAGCCAACCAAGCTAGC
>JAPKEZ010000030.1 GCA_028821845.1 Planctomycetota bacterium
GCTGGTTGGTGTGGACGTGTTCTAGTAGATTCAATCTCTGATCCTGAAACGGTACTGCTGAGCTTGACTACCGAATTGTTTCCACCGGTTGCCTCAGGTGTAATCGTCGCCGCGGTGTTGTCGGCGATAATGTCTACAGCCGATAGCCAGTTGCTAGTTTGCGCTTCGACCATTTCTCATGACATGCCAAAGGTAAAGCGCAACAACATCGCTCTCGACCGTTTGGCCATCTTTGTCATTAGCGCCGCAGCCATCACTGCCGCCTTATTCATTGACGAATCTATTTTCAGTACGGTCCTTTTCGCTTGGAGCGCACTTGGTGCCGCATTTGGGCCACTTCTGTTATGCCGCTTAATGCGCGGCCCAGTATCAGGCATCGCCAGCTTGACTTCAATTTGGCTAGGCTTTGCGGTTACCTTAATTTGGTATTTCACTCCCGAGCTGAAGTCCGTCATCTACGAATTGATTCCGGCATTTACAATTGCCTTAATCCCTGCATGGGTGGGTAGTCGTGAACATTAGAGACGCATTCGCCGCGTTGGCGCTGGGCGACGCGCTTGGGGTTACGTCCGAGTTCGCCTCACTTGATGAAGTCAAGCTCACTTACAAGATGAACTACTCAACGGGTTGGCCGTTCAAATGCATCGGTGGCGGACCTTTTGGCTTTCGAGCTTACCACCCAACGGACGACACCGAAATGGCTGCAGCAATAGTGATGTCCTGGAAGGAACACCGTGGCGTATTCAATGGCGAACAAATAGCCAACAACTTCATCGCCTGGATGAACACCGGTCCACGCTGTATAGGCAGCACCACGCGTACCGCATTAACCGCTGTTAAGAATGGCGCTGATTGGTGGGAAGGCGGCCGTGCAATATGGGAAGCAGATCCGCATGCTTGGAGTAACGGATCATTAATGCGTAACGGCGTAATTTATGGCATGGGCTTTTCGCTGGTCGATGTCTTTGATAACACTTTGCATCACGGAATGATCACCCATTGGGCACCATTGGCGGCTATTTGCTGTGCCGCGCAAAGTTGGATACTGAACGATTCGTATGAAATAGACGAAGATAATTGGCGTGAAAGTTTTCGTAGAGACTGGGACTTTTGGATGGCATCGACGCACGACCCCGTGTCAAAAGAATGGCTTGAGCTTACCTACGAAGACCAAGCAGAGGCGTGGAAAATATTTGAAGATGCTGATTTTGACCGGCATAGTTTTCGCCCATTTGATGAAATTGAGCATATCGGTTTCTGTTTGACTACATTGCAAATAGGAATATGGGCAATGCAGTGGGCGATGTCTGATGAAACTTATCCGACCGAGTATTTGCCTGAGGGCTTTCCTACCGAACCTTTTCAACGCACTGGCAAAGATGTCATGGGCTGGGTGGCGATGATTGGCCGAGATGCAGATACCTACGGTGCGACAGCGGGGCCGATGGTAGGAATATGGCATGCTCTCGATGAAGATGAGCTTAAATTCTTGCGAGGTCTAGATTTGATTCATGGAGGCAACGATATTATTGAGCGCGATGGTGACTGCGAATCAATGGGCCTATATTGGCGCTTAGGCACAACGTTTGAATATGACAGGGTGTCCTCCGATGAAGATTTTGAAGGCGTGTTTAAGCTGACGACCGATACATACACTGTTATTTACGCAGAAAATTTTGCATGGAATGGGCCGCACGAATTAGGCTTCGCACCCATCGTGGTAGCGGTGTTGCGTAACCCAAGTGAGGACGAAGTCGACGCGGCGATGTTGAGCGCCATCAAGGATCGTAAAGCGCTTAACTTCGTGTGCACTTTCTGCGCGAAGTTATGCCAGCCTTGGCAGTCGAACGATGGCACAGTTTGTCATGGTTGCGCCACCGCTCACTTTGGCGTTGTGTATTAGCGATACCCTTACGTTGTTAAACTTTCTTACGCGGCTTGATATCTTTTGCCGGATAAGTTTCAGCGACCCATGCGCGCCAGGCGTCCTCGACTTGCATGATGTTCATCTCTAAGTGCTTCTTAAATAGAACTCGCGATTCGACGTCATTTTTATAACCTAGTAACATCGGCTTTAATGCCGCGGGGTGGTTCGCCACAACATAGTCATAGAACGACCACGCCAACGCGTGTTGCTCTTCTTCTAAAACACCTGAGGTCAGCTGGGTGAGCGTTGGCAAAATGTAAGTTTTGTTTTTGCGTAGATACTTTTTCATCGCTACGCGCCACTGGCCATTCTCGTAATGGAGACCAGAGTTCGCCTCGTCAATGCAGTAAGTCGCCACGCGCGCAAATAATTTATCTTCGTACCAATGCGCAGCACCGACGTCGAACCACCCGGCTTTTTTGTTGCCGATCCATGATACTTGATGCACCGACGACAACATTAAGTGAATCGAAACATGCACCGCGTTGCGCACGACTTCGAGGGCGTCATTACTCAAACCGTAGCCATTACTAAAACTAGACACCGCCGGATTCACTCCGTAAAACTTTAGGTCGGAGCCGCCGTTGCTACCAAGAATCTCAACGCACACTTCTTGGTGATCTTTTTCTGAGGTCCAGTACCATAAGCGCGCACGGTTTGAGTAGTTGAATGGTTGAGCCTCGAAGTGTGTATCAAATAAAGATGCAGCCGCCTCGCATTCCGTGGCCATGGAGTGCATCAGCTGATGAGTGTCCATGTTTTTACTACCGTTTTTCATCTTTTTCGCGGTAACACACAAATCAAAATGTTCCGTCAATATTCGCGGTAACTTGCGTTCGAGTAAAATACCCGGCTCGGTAGTCGATTTAATAAAGCGCTCCATTTTGCTGAGTTGCTGTTGACGCCTGAGAAACAATGGGCCACTTTCGCAACCGTTGCAATCGACCAGCAACGCTCCCGAACAGTCTTTGCATTGCGCTGCCTCCCAGCAATACGTTACCTGGTGCTCGGCATCAAATAATTTGCCATGGCCATTACAGTCTTCGGCACCCATGAACCCACATTTCTTGCAGCCAAGCGAAATGTCAATCTCGGGTTTGGATTGTTCTTCATCTATCTGCGGGCATAGTGATAGAGCGAGAGCAACGAAAAGAATCATCTGTAAATCATAGCAATCCGCCAAGTTATCATGTTGAGGATGCCATCCGTATTCCCGCCGTTTCTTAAATCGTCGATCCCTAAATCAGAGTTCGCTGTTTATCGCGCGTTAAGTAATAATTTATCTGATGAGTGGCTGGTGATCTATTCGCCGCGGTGGACGAAAGTCACTAAAGACGGACGGCTGTTTTCCGGCGAGGCTGACTTCTTAGTCTTTCATCCGAATCACGGCATGTTGTTGATAGAGGTGAAGGGCGGTGGCATTAAATACATGCCTGATACTAACGAATGGTTTACCACTAACGCGGCCGGCGATTCGCATCCGATTAAAGACCCCTTCCAGCAGGCTAGTGGTAATTTGCGCTCGGTAGTAAAAACATTATGCGAACAGCAAAATCTAGCATCACTGCCAGTCACTTATGGTCATGCGATAATGTTTACCAGCATGCGCGAATTAGGCGCGTTTAGCCACCCACAAAATCAAGGTGGCATTGTGGCGACTGCAAACGAACTGCCATTCATTGAAGACTGGATCATCGCGGTCTTACAAGGCTGGCGCGGCCCCGAAAACGATTGCGATTTGTCGCCCGAACAGTTCGCAGAATTGCTTAAACACACCTTCGTTCCTGCTCTTGACATCCCGCCGCAGCTTGGTGCCGATATAGCAGTCGAGCGACTTACTTTTCAAGAATTATCTAGCGAACAATTCGATTTACTCGATGGTTTACACGCGGTGCCAAATGTCGCTGTACGTGGCGGAGCGGGTACTGGCAAAACCATTCTTGCTATGAAGAAGGCGTTGAACCTGGCATTAAGCGGCGTTCCAACTCTTTTAACGTGTTACAACAAAGCGCTAGCCAAATGGATGAAGACACGTTTAGAGTCGATGCTCGAGCGCAACAATCAGCTGTGGTTAATTAAATCGGGAATGCTCACCGTCAGCAACCTACATAACTACGCACTATCAAAGCTCGATGTCGACACTCAGCAAATAGATTGGGACACCATCCCGAGCTTGTTGAAAGAAAAAATGGCAGAGGCTCCTGAAGAATTTATCCGCGCCATCATCATCGATGAAGGTCAAGACTTCGGCGCCGACTGGTGGGAAGTTATTCAGGAGTTACAAGTTAAAGAAGACTCGAGTCTCTGGATATTCCATGACCCCAATCAATCGATTTATCAATTAGATGATGAAGTCGCTAAAGTGCCGGGTATGGTGCCGTTTGAATTAACGCGCAACTACCGTAACACCAAGTCCATTCACAACGAGCTCATGCCACTATTCGAGGGCAAAGCATTGACGGCACCGGGCCCCAGCGGACGTCCGCCTGAACGCGTGCAACTTAAAGCAGGTCAGTCGTCACTCGAAGTGGTCACTACACTAGTCGATCGCTTAGTGAATCAAGAGAAAGTGCCGGCGCATGAGATTGCAGTGCTGACGCCGACGCGCAAGCATAGTGATTTGTTCGTTAAAGAAATAGCCGGTATTAAAACTCAGAAATCAGGCGAAGTCGAATTAGATAAAGTCATTGTCGAAACTATTTTTAGTTTTAAGGGCCAAGAGCGTCCCGTTATCATTTTGTGCGAGATGCATAAACAAGAATACGCCGATGCGCGACGTTTGCGCTACACTGCGATTAGCCGCGCTTCGCATCACTTAATTGAAGTAATAGAATAAGCATGTTAAATGAAAAACAATTAGTCACCGACATCGCACAGCAGTTGCAAACACTCGCTGGTGCGTCGCCGTCCGCGTTTGCCGTTTTGGGCTCAGGATGGAAAGAACAAGCGGAATCTTTGATCAGCGTCGAGCAGCGCATTAACTTAGCCGACATCCATCACTGGCCCTTGCCAGCAGTAGCGGGGCACGGCGGCGAGTTGGTTGTCGGGCAGTTGCTTGGCAGTGACCGCCGCGTGGCTTTTATCACTGGCCGCGTTCATGCCTATGAAGGATATAGCGGCGCCGAACTAGTGCGTGGCGTGCGTGGCATGATTGAGTGGGGCGCGAAGAATGTGTTACTACTAAACGCGGCCGGTTCATTAAGCGAAGACATGCCGCCGGGCAGCTTGATGCCGTTAAGCGATCACATTAACTGCTCACTGCCAAACCCATTAGCCGGCGGCGAGTTTGTTGACCTGGTGGACATGTACCATCCCGAATGGCGCGCGGCGCTGCTTAAAAAATGCCCCGACATCACGCCGGGTATTTACGCGGCATGCATCGGTCCGTCATACGAAACTCCAGCAGAAGTAGCGATGCTCCAAAAAATGGGGGCTAACGCCGTCGGCATGAGCACCATTCCTGAAGCCATTGCCGCTCACGCGATGGGCGCACGAGTTATGGCAATATCGATGCTGACAAACCTCGCGGCAGGCATCGCTGGCAGCCGTCCGAATCATCAGGAGGTGCTTGATACCGCGCGTGAAAATGCTCAAAAGGCCACAGAAACATTGCAGTTAGCCTTAATGCTGGCATTGGATTAAAACGTGCTAAGAATATTAGCCTAGCAAGATATAGTCTCTCTTCATTCGACGATATTTTTTAGCGTCGTATTGTCATCAACGAGTTTTTGCCAACGTCCAGCATTAACCTCTTTAAGGCGAGTCATTAATCCTTTGGCCTGGTCGAGACGGCCGGTCTCCGCACATGCGACAGCCGCAGCGCTTAACGCGAATGGCGAGTTCGGCGTCACGCTGAGGACGACTTGAGAGCCTTGAAGCGCATTCTCATAATCTTCTAACTTGATTGAAGCACGAATGTACTGATTCCAAGCCATCATCTCAGAAGGCTCGGCACGACAGGCGGCCTCAAATTTTTGTTGTCCGCCCTTTAGGTCCCCGCTTGCAATGAGTAACAACCCATAATTGTAGTTTGCTTTGAAGTCATCAGGGATTTTGGCTAAAGCCCTCTCATAGTAAGTCTTGGCTTCAGAGTAATTCTTAGCGCGCATCATTAAATTTCCGAGATTGACAAGAGTCAACACGTGATCATCTTGTAGCTCTAGAGCTCTTTGGTAGTACCCAATTGACTTTTCAGAAGACTCGAGTGATTCGGCAACCACGCCAAGGTTGTACCATGCTTCAAATGCAATCGGGTCATACTCGATAGATTTCTCGAACGCTTCCCAAGCAATCTTTTCGTTACCGCGACGATGTTCAATGTTGCCGATACCGACAAGCGCTTTAGCAGAACGTTCGTCTAACTCAAGGGCTTGATTGTAGGCCACCAAAGCAGCTTCGACTTCACCATCCTCTTGCATCCAATCACCTTCGCGCACCCATGGCAGCGGATCACGTGGCGCCATCTGTTTAGCGGCCATCAAGTGTTCTTCCCATAAACCGTTTTCCATTTTTCGGTCGAGCGCACATAAACGTAAGAACACCGAGTTGCGCGCTCCCCTCATAGTTGAAGTTTCGACCATGAGTTCAAAGGCCTCGGTATAGCGTTCGTCTTTGATGTAAATTCCGGCTAGTGCTGAGCGCGACAAAATAGCTTCAGGGTCTTCAGTTAGGATCTCCATCAACAAAGCCTCGGCCTCTGCCGTTTGTTCAGCGCGCACCAAGTTATTCGCTAGCTGCGATTTCTCCCACATATCTACTTTGTCTTTCGGGTCGTCTAATGCGCCGTCATCTTCCGCAGTAGTCTCTTCGTCATCCGACCAGACATATCCTAATTCTGCAAGTGCAGAACGCATCTCTGGCGCCATCGATTTAATGTCGTCACCTTTGCTATCTACCTCGCCATCGGCAAGATAACTATCTAGAGTGTCGATATAAGGCTTTGCCTGAGATTCTGCGCCAGGCAACAAATTATTCAATTCGTTAGGGTCGCGGAACATATCATAAAATTCAGCAGTCGGCGCCATGAGATAACGCGCCTGGTCATCCCGCACCGCTCGAATCGAAGACCAGCCGTGGTTGTAGTAAGGGTTCATCGCCTCTTGATACACCGGCGGACGCTTCACGATTCCTTTGGCGCCTGGTCGGATGTCGCCGGCAAAACTGATGCCATCGAATTCTGTTTGCGCCTGCACATCAAGCAAGTCTAAAACGGTGGGAGTAATGTCAACCGATGACACGGTGCCATTCACCCGCATACCCTGCGCTAATTGCGGATGCATCATCAGTAACGGTACGTGCGTGGTTGCATCATATACAAACATACCATGCGTGCTTTCGCCATGTTCTCCCATAGAGTCGCCGTGGTCGGCGGTCATCACGACTAGCGTTTCGTCAAGTTGGCGTGTCTTTTGCAAAAACTGCATGATTTCGCCCAAGCCTGAATCGGCATAGGCTATTTCTCCGTCATAGCTATCGCCATTCGCTTTATCTAAGTAAAACTGGGGCGGGCTGTAATTAGCGTGTGGGTCGAAAAAGTGCACCCACAAAAACCAACGTTCGCCATTGCGCTCTTTGAGAAAGTTAATGGCGCGCTGGGAAGTGTCGCTCGCTTTGGTCTCGCGAAACATAAACATCGGAGCCTTTTCCGCGTGTGCCAAGTTGTCATCATAAAAATCAAAACCTTGGTCGAGGCCATAGCGAGAATCAAGCACCAATGCGCTGACCACCGCTCCGGTAGAGAAGCCGCTATCGTTAAGTTGTTCTGCAATGGTAATGACATCTTCAGGCACATGGTGGGTACCGTTATTCCGCGCCCCATGAGTGATAGGGTATTGTCCTGATAAAATGCTGGCGTGCGAGGGCAGGGTAATCGGCGCTACAGTCATGCAGCGCTTGAACAATACCCCGTTGTCAGCCATGCGATCGAGATTGGGGGTGTAGGCGTTCATGTTGCCATAGCTGCCAATCGCATCAGCCCGCGTAGTGTCGAAAGTCACTATCAAACAGTTCTTGAAGTTGGCATCAAGGCCGGTTGGCGCTGGCTTGAATTCGTTGTAAGCCGCTACTGCAAACGTGATTACAGCCACTAAAGTAATGTACTTCGCCCAATTAGGGAGATTGTGAGTAGAATTCCTCATGCCTCATTTTACATCATAAGCCTTAATGCTTGCATTGGATTAAAGCGTTTTTAGAATATTAGCATGACTGTTCTAGTAAACCAATCTGCACCTGCTTTCTCAGCAACTGCAATCATGGAAGACGGATCAACCCAAACTGTTTCTTTGTCAGATTACAAAGGTCAGTATGTGGCTCTGTTCTTCTACCCTAAAGACTTCACCTTCGTCTGACCTTCCGAGTTAATCGCTTTTGATCATCGTATGGACGAGTTCAACAAGCGCGGCATCCAAGTTTTGGGTGTCTCCATTGACGACGCAGAATCTCACGCAAACTGGCGCAATACTGCTATTAACGAAGGTGGCATTGGCCCGGTTAAGTATCCTTTGTTATGCGATGAAGATCGCAGCATGACTAAGGCCTACGACGTGTTGCATGAAGAAACTACATTCGCTTTGCGCGGCACTTTCTTAATCGATAAAGAAGGCATGGTGCAATCGCAAACTGTTAACAACTTGCCACTAGGTCGTAACATCGACGACGTGTTGCGCATGTTTGATGCATTAGAGTTCTTGGCAACTAGCGGCATGGTTTGTCCAGCGGGCTGGGCGCCAGGTAAGCCAGGCATGGAACCTACCGCCGAAGGCGTAGCTTCATACCTAGCTGATAACGCATCTTCACTGTAAGGTGAAAATCTACACTCGCGGCGGAGACGACGGCGAGACTGGCCTTTATGGCGGGTCGCGCGTACCGAAGTCTTCGCCGCGAGTTTCTTGTTATGGCGACAGCGACGAATTGAATTCGGTGCTGGGGTGGTGCGCGGTAATCGAATCACCATTAAGTGCATTGCTTACCCGCGAACAACATCACATTTTTAATGTCGGTTCACACTTGGCGACGCCAGCCGACAAAGCCAACGACAACTTGCCCAATCTGCCAACAGATTGCGTAGCCGTCCTCGAAAACGAAATTGACGAATTCGATGCTCAGCTACAACCACTAAAAAACTTTATTTTACCCGGTGGATGCGAGCTGTCGGCGCGACTGCATATTGCGCGTACGGTATGCCGGCGTGTCGAACGTCATTTAGTCGAGCTTGCGAGTGCCGAAACGGTTAATAGCGAATTTATAAAATACTTTAACCGCTTATCTGATTGGTTGTTTACGTTAGCGCGTTATGCGAATAAGCTAGACGATACTACGGATGTTTTGTGGCGTAGCGACGTTTAAACTCATCAAGATCGCCCGAGTCAATTATCGCCTGTGCACAACGCGTGCCCGCTGCGATAAGTTGTTCGCCCTGGTGGAAGTCAAACAAGCCAATCCCGAACACCGCCGGCTCTAAAACCAACTCAGGGTTTTCGGCGTCAATTTGAAAACGGCAAATGCGTTGTTCCATGTGCGTAATGGTGTCACTAAGAGAAGCAAACAAGCCAGGGCGTCCTTCTTTGTTTGATTGGCGCATTTTTAGTAGCAATCGCTCTAGGCGGCCTAACTCAGCTTTTGAGGTTTTCTTGATAGGAGTGAGATCGCCTTTGAACGGCAGATCGGTGTTAAATAAATTTACAGCAATCACTGGTAAGCCGGGGCATAATTTGCGCGCGGCGGAGATGGGCACTGGTGAACAAATTCCGCCGTCGACTAGCCATTGGTTGTCCACTTGTACTGGCGCAAACACTCCGGGGATAGCCATCGACGCACGGATGGGTAGCCTGATCGACCCTGAAGTATGTAAAACCTCTTCTCCGTTTATGATGTTGGTTGAAACCGCGCAGAAGGGGAGGCCTAAATCTTCAATATCAATATCAGGTATAAACTCATCGAGTTTTCTGGCAATGCGGTTGCCAGCGAATAATCCAGCGCGCGGCACCACTGGGTCAAGAAGCTTAAGCATGCCTTTGGCATCTAGTTGACGAATGAAAGATTCGAAGTCTTCTAATGTATTCGCGGCGCGTAGACATCCGATGACAGCGCCGATACTGGTGCCGGCGATTCCTTTTACTTCGATACCATTCTTTTCTAATACCTCTAATATCCCTATGTGCGCTATGCCACGGGCTGCACCGCCACCTAGAGCCAACACCACAGATACTTTGTCGTCTTTCGCCATTGTGTTAACATTATAGCAATGCAAGCCCACTTCGACATTTACGAAGAAATAGTACGCCTACGCAAATTAGGCGAGCCGGCTGCTTTGTGCACCGTAATGCTGTCGCGCGGCTCGACTCCTGGTAAAGAGACTATGAAAATGCTGGTACGAGGTGATGGCTCGACAATCGGCAGCGTCGGTGGCGGCTGCGTTGAAGAAGATGTGCGGCAGATGGCGCTTGAAGTTATTGCCAATGACCGTTCTGAGACCAAGTCTTTTCGCTTGAATCAAGTGGACGTGCCTGAATCTGGGTTAATCTGCGGCGGCCAAGTAACGATTCTCGCTGAACCGGTGGTGCCGCCGTTATTGGTCTTACTAGGGGCGGGACATGTGGCAGCAGCAGCGGCGCGCGTTGCTAAAGAATGTGATCTGCGCGTATGGGTATGCGACAACCGTGCCGAGTATGCAAATTCCGCTGAACATCCAGCGGCTGATGAGATAATCGCCGATGAATGGTCTGAGATTATCAAAAAAATAGGCAAGGCACAGCACCATTACCTTGTAATAGTCACCAGAGGTCATAAGGACGACGAAGAGGTGCTGTGGCAGATACATGAGGGCGGATGCCGTCCAAAGTATCTAGGAATGATTGGCTCCAGGGCCAAAAAAGCGCAGCTGGATAATATTTTGCGGGATCGCGGCGTATCTGATGAATGGCTTGCGTCTATACAAACCCCAATAGGCCTCGATATCGGCGCTAAATCGTCCGGAGAAATTGCAGTTAGCCTCGTTTCGCAACTAGTGAAATTACGGCGCAACGGTATTCTGTAAGACCCAAAATCACTGAACATGCTTAACATTCTTGCTACTACGATTCTCGCTGTTTGCGCGCAAAGCACAAACCAACTTGTTCTGACCGATGGCTCTGTGCTTGAGGTCGATAAAATCACTGTTGAGACTTACTCAGAGGTGAGTTACAGGAATGGCAGTTCAACGGGCCGCAAAGATGCCGCCGAAGTCGCTGAAATCATTCATGCGCTGGGCAACAGCAAGCTCGAAAATTACGCAGCCGGCATAGATTCTATGAAAGCCGGAAATTACGAAGACGCGGTTTACAGTTTTCGCGATGTGCTTGCCGATGATAAGTTGTTAGCACGTTCGACTTACGCTTGGGTTAATCAGCACGCACGTTTTCGCGAGATGCGCTGTCTTTACTCTTTGGCGCAATTCAAAGTTGTGGCGCAAAAAGCTGACGAGTTAATCGTGGCAGTCCCAGATACTTTCTTTTACGCGCAGTCCCTAATAATGAAAGCAAAGTCGCTTAACAATATGGGCGACAGGTCTGGTGCCGAGGCCGCATATTCGATGTTGAGCGACAAGGTAGCCTCTATGTCGCTCTCTATGCGCTGGGAAAACGAAGCCGAACTTGGCTTGGTCTTGATCGATTCAAAGTCCAACGCTCAATCAAAGCAGCGTAGGCTGCAAGGTCTTGCTGAAAAGAACGCAGATTCTTATCCTTCAGTAGCGGCGCGTGCGCGTGTTGAGGTGGGCCATGCGATGGTCGATGGCGAAGAATACGAAAAGGCCTATAACTTTTTCACCGCGATTATCGAAGACGAAACTAGCACCGAAGCTGTGCTGGCATCTGCGATTTCAGGTATGGGCGATTGCTCTTACCGCCAAGCTTTGGCTTTAGATTCGCTCGGTGGGCAAAGGCCTCTGCTCGAAAATGCGATTCTAGATTTCTTGACTGTCGCAAGTGTTTACCGAGAGCACGTCGAATTCGTGCCGCGCGCCATGTTCTTCGCTGGCGATGCTCTAAAGCGTATCGGCGACCCTAGTTCAGCCAAAAAAGTAGCAAGTCGTTTGAAGAAACTTTTTCCGGGCTCAACCTGGAAAACCAAATTGTTCAAAGAGCTTAACTTAAAGTAATCCACGTTGATAAGTTAACGTCTGTTGAAAAGCGCATCATTTGATGCGCTTTTTTTATGGATATCAACAACTGTGCTTTTCGTTGGTGAAAACGTCATCGCTGTGATGACTTTAACTCACCAAATGGAACCGCCACCCCCTAATTATGCAAGCCTGCGCTCGCAGCTGATCGGATACTGCATAAAGAAAGTGCAAAGCAATCATTTAGCCGAGGACATGGCGCAAGAGGCTTTGACTCGATACTTAGATTACCTACATAGAGGCAAGTCAATCAATAATCCACGTGCCTGGCTGTTTCAGGTCGTACGCAATCTCATCACCGACGAGCACCGCGCAAGGCGCCCGTATTACGTCGGGCACGAGTGGGGCGATTACGAAGTCGATCCCAACTCAATAGATACAGACGACAGTGCTATGTGCGCGGTGGGCGACATTGAAGTGTCGCAAGTAGAATTGATGACCCTAATGCCGCGCGCTGTTTCTAAATTGAATGGTCTCGACCGTCGCTATCTTGATGGTTACTATAAGCACGGTAAAACCTTTAAAGAGTTTTCGTGCAACGAGGGTATTTCTTTAACGGCATCCAAGGGAAGAATGTACCGTGCGCGTCATCGCTTGCGCGAACAACTCGAAATTGAATTGGCGGTAAAATGATTGTTGCCCTGATATTTAGTTTGTGTGTCTTTCAGCAAGCGGTTAGCGCCGAAGCTCAATTTGATATTGCCAAAACGCAAAAGAGCCTTTGCGTTGGCCTCAATGGTATCGCTAAAGTCATGCAAAAACGAGTGGCCGCTACGGCTTATGCCGACGTTAAGCGTTACTGGCCCGAGGCGCATCCTTTTGTAGAAGAGTCTTGTTACCGTCGTGCCGAATTGTTGCGATCTCTAGAAGACAGCGGTGCCGCCCGTGGCTGCTTTGAAGAAGTGCTAGAAGCGGCGCCAGTGGACAGTGATTTTTATATTCGCGCTTTGCTCGAGCTAGGTCATTTATGTCGACGCGCAAAGCAATATAAAGACAGTCTTTCTTATTACTCTTTGGCTGCGGCGCACGGTAAGGGCAGCTTGAGTTATCAGGTTCGCGGGCAATCGTGGTTAGCCAGGCTGAACTTAAGCCTCAAAGAATACGACGCGGCTATCGCCGCAGCTAAGTTGTGGCGAAAGCGTGTGCTGTCGAGTGTCGATTACATTCGTGCGAGCGATGTTTTTATATGTGCACTTGCCGAAAGCCGCGAGTGGGCCTCTGCTGAAAAAGAACTGGCTGCGCTACATAAAAAAATGAAGAAGCAGGCGTCGGCGCCAAGTGAAGAAGGTGAGGCTGTGGCCAAGGCCTTATCTAAATTAAAGGCGCCTAAAGTTATCCAACTTATGCGCCATGGCGGGCGCTGATTGCTTGCACCACCGCGCCCGCCGTAGTGCCGGTGTGCGATAACGATAGTTGCCATTCGGCAATACCCATCTCGCTCGCCACTGTTGCCGCTACCCCGGTCACCGTTAAGGAAGGGCGCCCGTTGCTGTCGTTACTCACTTCGAAATCTGTAAACGCAACGCCGCCAGACCATCCGGTTCCTAGCACTTTCATCGCCGCTTCTTTAGCTGCCCAACGTGCGGCAAAATGCTCATGCGGACGGCTACCGTCATTGCAGTAGTCTTGCTCGGCCACGGTGAAGATGCGGTTGAGAAAACTCTGCCCACCCTGATCGATGGACTTTGCTAGGCGCTGAATATCGACTAAGTCGAGTCCAATTCCGAAGATTGAAGGAAGGGGGTCGCTCATGGGCTTGCTCGACGTCATCATAGGGCATCATGCAAGACAGTGACCTCCTCTCGAAGCTAAATCCAGCGCAGCAACAAGCTGTTGAGCACGGTGATGGTCCATTGCTGATATTAGCGGGTGCTGGTACAGGTAAGACGCGTACTATTACCCGTCGTGTTGCGCATTTGGTGACCGAGCGCCGCGTGCCGCCGTCACGAATTTTGGCGATTACCTTCACGAATAAGGCTGCGCAAGAAATGAAAAGTCGGATTGCTGCTTTCGTGCCGCACACTGGCATTTGGGCCGGAACTTTTCATGGTATTTGTGCGCGCATGTTAAAGATGCAGCCCGAGCCGGTTGGCCGCACATCTAATTTTTCGATTATCGATGTCGACGATCGGCGAAAATTACTGCGCAGGCTAATTAAAGAAGCAGGCTTCGATCCGCAGATTTATCGCCCACGCAAATTTGAGAATATCATTTCTAGCTGGAAGCAAAACCGCATGTCGCCAGCCGATTTAAACGACGAGCCTGTTTACGGGCGCGAGGCTGAGATTTGCGCGCAAATTTATGGCAAGTACGAACACGCTTTGGCGCAGCAAGACTCTTTAGACTTCGACGACCTGCTCTGGAAGGGCTTGCTGTTACTGAAGTATGACGCAGAACGGCCTGCCCCGCGTTGGGTAAACCGTTTCGACCATGTTTTGGTAGACGAATACCAAGATACAAACCAAGTGCAGTTTGAAATAGTGAGTCTGCTGTCGAAGGCGACAACCAATTTGGCTGTTTGTGGCGACCCTGACCAATCCATCTATAGCTGGCGCGGAGCTGACATTTCTAACATCCTTAACTTCGAGCGCGACTTCCCGAATGCCAAGGTTGTACGCCTCGAGCAGAACTATCGTTCGGTTGGCAATATCCTTAAAGCCGCGCAAAACGTTATAGAGCAAAACGAAGAGCGTTATGAAAAAGGTTTGATGACCGAGCAAGAAGACGGTTCGCCGATTTTATTGACCGATGCTTCCGACGAAGAGCGCGAGGCCGACACTGTAGCGATGCAAATTGCGCGCTGGGTTGACGCAGGTACATCCGCAAAAGAAATTGCGGTGTTCTACCGCACCAATTCCTGCTCGAGATCTTTAGAGCAGGCGTTAACTCGCTTGCAAATCCCTTACCAAATGATTGGCGGCCTTAGTTTCTTTGAACGCAAAGAAATTAAAGACCTCATTTCGTTTGCGCGTTTGGTGGTCAATCCTCGCGACGACGTGGCTTTTGACAGAATTGTTAATGTCCCACCACGTGGCATTGGTGCGACATCAATAGTGCGCTTACATGAGCAGGCCAATGCCAATCGCGAATCGATGTTAACTAGCATTAAACGTGACGATGTGCGCGCGTCAATTCGCGGTACAGCAAAAAGAGGCATCTTGAAATTCTTGTCGATCTACGACAACATTTGCCAGCAGACGACTTCCGCAGAAATAACTTTGCGCAACATCGTCGAGCGCACGGGTTATCGCCGCTATGCCGATAAACTAGAAGCGACTGAAGATGTCGATCGCCTCGCGAACATTGACGAATTACTAGCATTCGCCGCCGAGTATGATGCGCGCGAAGAAGGCGGAGTCCACGGCTTCCTGCAAGAGATTTCGTTGCTTACCGACACCAAACGCTGGGACGTCACTGCCGAGAAAGTTTCATTGATGACTATTCACGCGGCCAAAGGTTTAGAATTTGATTGCGTCGCTGTGGTGGGTAACGAAGAGGGTTTGTTTCCTCATGCGCGCTCTTTCGAGGACCCTGACGGCCTCGAAGAAGAGCGCCGGCTGTTTTATGTGGCGCTAACGCGTGCGCGCAAAGAGATAATGCTGACGCATGCAAAGGTGCGTTATCGAACCGGCTCTCCTGGTCCAACCTCACCGTCACGGTTTCTCCAAGAAATTCCGCAAGAAGTGCTGCCCGAAACAGCATTCGCCTCTCAGCTAAAAGAAGTTAGCAGTTTCCCGACGCGTAGCAGCGCCAGTTTGACCAATGGCGATACTTCTTCGGAAATAGTTGTTGGCGATGAAGTACGCCACCCCGTGTTTGGCGATGGCTTCGTTGAGCGCATTCAAGGCACCGGCGCCAACGCGCGCATTGTCGTTGAATTTAGCGAAACTGCAGAACAGCGTACATTGCTTATGGCTTATTCGATGCTCGAGAAGCTAAGCTAGGGTATGTCATCTGCTAAAGACCGCCTCATTGAAGCATACCTAACTTGCTTCGGGTTAGGCTATGCGCCAATTGCGTCGGGTACTTTCGGGACTCTCGGTGGCGTTGCGCTTGCTATAGTTTTCGCGTTGTATTTGCCGGCGAATTATATGCTCGCATGTTTGGTCACTGCAGTCGTGCTGACTTTAATTGGTGCGCCTCTCGGCAAGTGGGCCGAAGATAAATGGCAACGCAAAGATCCTGGCCAATATGTGCTCGATGAAGTGATCGGTTTTTTGGTCACGGTTGCATTTATTGACCCTGAAAAAAACTTGACCATTAATTTAGCTGTCGGGTTCTTGCTGTTTAGATTTTTTGACATCTTCAAGCCACCACCTGCCCGCCAACTAGAAAAAGTTCCAGGCGGATGGGGAATTATCCTTGACGATGTCGTCGCGGGTATTTATGCCGCTATCGCTTTGTTCGTTTACACTAACTACATCTCTTAATGTCTGAAGAATACGTACGCCGTAAACCCGGAATGGGCATTGCCAGTCGTTTTACGCTCGGGCTAGGATTGGTTGCCAGCGTAGTGGCGGTTGCAGCCTCGTTCTTGTTGCTGAATGGCATCGACGAAATCGGTAGCACGATAACTACTGATGCACAGATAGAGATGGCATCCGAGACTGCGCGGTTGAATGCTTTGGGCGCTGAGAGATCTGACGCCCTGTTATCCCGACGTCTATCACAATTAGGTTCGGTGGTTCAGGTTGGTAAAGGTAAAGTCAATGTTGACGGCGAGACCGTCGATAAAATTGTTTTCTTGGCAGCGCCAGCAAATACAG
>JAPKEZ010000144.1 GCA_028821845.1 Planctomycetota bacterium
ATTCCCTTAACAATCTCTTCGACCGGCACACCGTAGGTTTGCTTCATAGCGCCGCCATTCTCGTTAATTATATCCTGCAAGTTCTGCGGCACTGATGAGGATCCGTGCATCACTAAGTGAGTGTTAGGAATTGACGCGTGAATTTCAGCCAAACGGTCCATCGCTAGAATGTCACCCGTTGGCTCGCGCGTAAATTTGTAAGCACCGTGTGAAGTGCCAATTGCAATTGCCAAAGCATCGACACCGGTTTTCTCAACGAAGTCTTTGGCTTGCACTGGATCGGTAAGAAGCATGTCCATCGAAAGAGCACCCTCAAAGCCATGGCCGTCTTCCTTTTCGCCTTCGCCTGTTTCAAGCGAGCCTAAGCAACCAAGTTCTCCCTCTACGGAGACGCCAACTTTGTGAGCGGCGTCAACCACTGACTTAGTTACATCAACATTGTATTCGTAACTAGCAGGGGTCTTGCCATCGACCTCGAGTGAACCGTCCATCATTACTGATGAAAACTCTGCTTCAATTGCCGATTTACAGGTGTCAAGCGCATTGCCGTGGTCGAGGTGCATACACAGAGGGATTTCCGGATACATTTCAACGGCTGCGCGAATCAAATGCGTTAGCACAGTGTCGTTAGCGTACTGGCGCGCGCCGCGGCTAGCTTGCATGATTACCGGTGCGTCGCATCGCTTGGCAGCAGCCATGATTGCGAGCATCTGCTCCATGTTATTGATGTTGAATGCCGGTACGCCGTAATCGTTTTCAGCGGCGTGATCGAGTAATTGTCGTAATGAGATTAAAGCCATATTGCGAAGAATACTCTATCTCTAGGGTTTACTATCATTTATTCTTGAAGAATTGGGTCCTACAGCCAATGTGGCACTGCGATTTGCACACCAGGTGCTTTGCGAATGAGTAACGCTAAGGTGAAACTGTTATCATGTCGCTATGTTGCAGAAATACGATGAACGAAATGCTGATTTAATCGTCAATGTCGGAGGCGAATTAGTCCATCGCGACGAAGCACGTATCTCACCTTTTGACTCACTTGCCCAAGGTGGTGATGGCGTATGGGAGGGACTGCGACTTTACGATGGCCAAATATTCCGGCTTGATACGCACTTGGCTAGACTGCGTTCGTCGGCAAAGGCGCTAGCATTTGCTGATATCCCGACCGATGCTGAAATGACTGAGCAAATATCTCGCACTTTGGCTGCTAATAACATGCGCGATGGTGTTCACATCCGCTTAACTTTATCGCGAGGCGAGAAGATGACATCCGGGATGGATCCACGACTGAACACTAAAGGTAGTCTGTTGATAGTATTGGCAGAATATAAGGCTCCGGTTTATGACAAGGCTGGGTTGAAGCTAATGACATCTGCGGTGCGTAGATTCCGTCCTGATACTCTTGACCCGAATATTCATCACAATAACTTGGTGCAGTCGATAATGGCGAAGGTGCAGGCTAATGCTGCTGGTGCCGACGACGCCTTGATGCTCGATACTCAGGGCTTCGTCGCTGAGACAAATGCGACTCATGTTTTCATCGTCGACGGTGGGGTGTTACGTACGCCGACCACTCGCGCTTGCCCAGAGGGAGTGACGCGCGACACGGTTCTGAAAATATGCGCGGCCAACAATATTGCTTGCGAGGTCGGCGACATTTCTTTGACGGCTGTTTACCGTGCCGGAGAAATGTTCTGCACCGGCACCATGGGCGAGATTGCGGCAATAGGTGAAGTCGACGGCCGCATGATTGGTGATGGCAATTGCGGTCCAGTGGCAGCAAAGCTTTCGGCGCTGTTTAGCGAATACGTAGTGGCTCACGGTACGCGCGTATGTGAAGAATAGTGCCAATCTTCTAATTTAGGATAGATTCTCCTTTGTCGATGGTACGGGAGGATATAATTTGCCTGCGCCACTAATGAGACTCATTAACATTTTGTGTGAGCTGGCGCTACAATAGCATGAAAATCATCGCAAATTCAATCTTTACGGCCGCAGTTGGTCTGTTTCTCTGCGCTATTCTTTCAGCTCAGCAACCTGTTGTTGAGACTACAGGCTTGTATGGCGGCGCAACGATGCAAGTACGAGTTAGTGGAGACTATCCTGGAAAACCTGCAATTGTTCTTGCCGGAAGGCCAACGGTTGCGACTCATAATGCGCTATTAGGCTTACAACTTGTTAGCCCAATACAGGTCTTTCGAGGGCAATTGAATAGTAGTGGGCTTTACGAGTTCAGCGTTAGCTTGCCTCCAGTGGCGTGGCCAGGCTCGCGTTTTGCGATGCAGGCTTTGGTAAAAAACCCTACTGGTAAATATCAGTCTTCAGAAGTTGTGGGGCTACTCGGAGAATCTGGTCAATCCGCGCTTTGGCAAGATGCTACTTCAACTTTACCGATGTCATCGGCGATGAGTGCAGCAGCATCCGTTAGTCCTATCGACATAGATCTCGATGGCGATTTAGACTTGGTTATTTCCGATGCGGGAAGCATCATGTCGGCCGGCGGTATTCTTGTTTATGAAAATGATGGTAACGGTGCCTTTACTGACGTGACATCTACAGCATTTACAGGAATAAACGAACCAGTTTTCGTAGCTAAGTTTTGCGATTACGACCTAGACGGTGACCAAGATTTTGTCGCTGGTGGTGGTATCGATCAATTTTCATTTCCGTACCCAACTCGCCTTTACTCAAATGACGGGACAGGCGTCTTCACTTATGAGCAAGATATGGTTTCAACGTTATCGTCTGCGAACAACTTCGCGTGGGGCGATGTCGATGGAGATGGTTATCCCGAACTATTGTTGAGCGAGGGCGGAACACTGACCCCGTCGGGTGGAACACAGTCCATGGCGCTGTACCGCAATATTGCTGGTGTGTTTAGCCTTGATAGTACATTTGAAGCTGCCGCTTTTAATAATACATTTCCTGCTGGAGAGCAAACTACGTCTGTTGAGTTTGGTGATGTCGACCGAGATGGTGATCTCGACTTATTCGTCTCGCGCACTGACAATGTTGACGGCGCTTTGAACATGCTGCTTATAAATGATGGCTCCGGTAATTTCTCAGATGAGGCGCTTACGCGTTTGCCGCAAATGAATTCTGGGCTTGGTGATAAGAGTTCCGACTCACAGTTTGTTGACGTTAACAACGATGGTTATCTCGATATCATTGTCGCTAATAGTCACATGACCATTGCGCCAGACCAATCAGGTGACATGCTGCTTAACTACGGTCTTGCCGACCCCGGTGTGTTTTACGACGCGCCATCTCTGTTTCCAGATGTGATGCATGAACACTTGGGCATTCGTCTAGGCATCGAAACAGGTGACGTCGATCTCGACGGTGACCAAGATGTCATCATACATCCTCATGAATTCTTTGGCTCAGGCTCTTTCCCTTTCGTCGGACGTCCAGTATTGTTTTTAAATCAAGGTGGTGCACAAGGCGGCACTATCGGGAATTTCGCTGAAGACACAAATTTCTGGGTGCTTGGCCCATTCACAACGTTCATCTCATACTATGGGACGCTATTCGATGCGGATGGCGACCTTGACTTAGATTGTTACGTGCCTAATTATGGCGGAATAGTAGACCCATCAAATTTGCAAGACAAGTTGCTGATTAAT
>JAPKEZ010000031.1 GCA_028821845.1 Planctomycetota bacterium
ATTCGTCTTTGAACACACTATCGGCATCCCCAACATTAAACGATGATTTTCAATTAGGCGTCGATTTCTCAGCCTTTGGCGGCATTGACTTTCAATCTATGGGTGGCTCAACTGATGTCACCGGTGCCATAGGAACAGGTGACGTCAGTGGTGGCGAGCTTGACGGATGGCTTGGTGGCCTGGCGCAAACCGGTTTTACCGACGGCGCTGCAGACGGCCTTCACTTTGGCATCCTACGCAACCAAGTTGGCGTGTTTGTTTCAGCCCTAGAGTCGGCAGCAAACGCTACTGTGCTTTCTAACCCACAGATATTGACTGTAAATCGTCACGCTGCTGAATTGTTGGTTGGTTCAAAGTTGCCTTACATCACAACTACTGTGACACAAACTGGTTCGCTGCAATCAGTTTCCTTTCTTGAAGTTGGCACTTCTTTAGTATTCCGACCTTTCGTTAGTGAGGACGGTTATGTACGTATGGAAGTCTACCCGAAGAAATCGTCTGGTTTTATTAACTCGGATGGCTTGCCAGAAGAGACAACCACTGAAGTTAAAACTAATATCTTAGTGCGTGAAGGAAACACTGTTGTGATTGGCGGCTTGATGGAAAGTAGCATGGTTACCCAAACAGAACAAATTCCATTTTTTGGCTCACTACCACTTATTGGTCAGTTCTTTCAATCGCAACGTGAGTCTGAAATCAAAACTGAGATTATCGTAATGCTAACTCCACACATCGTTGATGATGCTTCTTTATCTTCCCGCAGCAATAGTAGCAAACAGCGTTTGCAGGCAGCACATGCCGAACTAGCTGCCTCACACCACGGTTACTTACGTCCGTCATATGCTCGTGACTTGTACCGTGAGGCTGCCGTGGCACTAGCAGCAGGCGACGTCCGTACCGCTCTTGCTAAGGCTGAGTGGGGATTGTCAGCAATGCCTGCCGACCCAGATCTAGCCGCCCTCGCAGCACACTGTCGCAATGAAATATTTGCAACTCGTGATGAAGCTCTTGAGTTAAGGAATACCCTGCAGTTTCTTAATCAAATAGAAACACTGGAGACCAAATAATGAAAAATACCTATCTTATCGTTTGTGCCTTGCTTGCAAGCTGTGCCACTTCTGCTCCTGATATAAAAAATGTTCGCGTTAATGAAGTGCGCCATTTAACTGATGCGGAAGTCGAGCGCATGGAAGGCATCGATGTCGGAGAATGGAATGCGGCGCGCAGCGACATCTTGCGTACCTTTGCATTTCGCGCTCTTGAAAGTAACTTGATTGAAGAAGCACGTGAATATTTGTCGGAAGCTTGTGAAATCAATGCCGAAGACACTGTGTGTCACGCTGCCCTGGCACGTTTGTTTTTAGCTGAAGGAGAAGTAACAAAAGCACTCGCCTATGCTGAACGCGCTGCGTTATTTGCGCCGAACGATCCAGAAATAAACATGGTTTACGCTGCCGCTCTTGCAGAATCTGGACAGACAGAAAAGGCCTCTGCAACTCTTAAGTACGCATGGGAGGCTATCGAAAACGACCCTAGCTTTGCGCGCGTGATGCTTACGCACTACGCTGCGACTGGTCAAACCGAACAGGCGCAAAACTTTGTATGTACCATGCTTAAGGAAGACCCACAACACGCAAGTTCATGGACGACATCTGGCGACCTACTGCTTTCACAAGGTGATTTAACTGCAGCCGCCGAAGCATACCGCACTGCGATTGAGATGGATGCTAATGTCGATATGCCAGAATCGATTCGCATTGCTTTAAATGAAACTGCCGCTGGCATCGACCCAATGTTTAGTGCGGCACAGCGCGCTGAAGAAAACGGCGACTTAGATTCGGCCATTAACTTGCTACGCTTCTTGATAGAGCGTAATCCACAGAATGACATCTTCTTAATGACGACTGCAAGAGTTTACTGGGCGCAGCACAACTCTAACCAAGCACAAAACTTTTTAAGTCGCGTGGCGGTTAGCAAACGAGATTGGCGCGGGCACATCCTGCAGGCCAAACTTGACATTACCAACAAGCGTTTCACTCAAGCACGCACTGCTCTCAAGATGGCGGCAAGCGATCGCGACGGCACCCGCAGTATCGAATTACTTATGCAATATGTAGATTCAAAAATCGCGACGGCAACAACTGACGGTACGTCCCTATGAACCAGTCAACTTCAGCGACTAACTTCTCCTTGCCAAGTGTGCTTAACGGCGCGCACCGCAACGAGTTCGATGTGCTGTGGAGTCAGCTAAGCACTGCTGACAGCTGCGTAGTTGACGCCAGCGAGGTCACCACTGTTGACTCTGAAGGTTTGCAGATGTTGGTTGACGGCGTCCATGCTCTTCACCGTCAAGGACGCATGCTGGTAATAGAAAATACTTCGGGTACTTTACGAGCGGCCTGCAATTCGTTTCGCCTGCACGAGGTCCTTGGCATATCCGAAGAGAAAGGGACCTCTTATGATATTGACAACGGCGCCCGCCTTGGTGAAGTGCTAATTCAATTAGGCTATTTGAATGATGAAGATCTAAATGATTCCATCAAGAAATCGAGTGAACGCCCTGATTCTTATTTAGGGCAAATCTTGCTAGAAGAAGGTCACATTAACGAAGAGCAATTAGCACGTGCATTGGGTGCACAACACGATTTACCCTTCGTAAATCCAGTTAATGACGGTGTTCTCGACGTATCTCTTGAATGCGATGTGCCTTTCGCCGAATTGCGCGTACATGGCATTTTGCCTTACTTGCGTCTTAACGACACACTTGCGGTTGCGCTAAAAGACCCTGCCGATGTTTATGCAAGCGATGTGGTTCGCAAGTACACCGGCCTGTCAGTGATTACGACTGTGACTACACCAGAAGCAATTAGCACTGGTCTAGATCAATTGCAACGTGCGCACTCAGGAAGTGTTGCTGTAGAAAATACCGATGAAGATGAAGTGCCTATCGAAGAGCGCCTTAATGAAATTGTGGTGAACGCCATCATTGAAGGCGCATCTGACATTCATGTCGAACCTTTTCAAGATAATTACTTGTTGCGCTACCGCGTTGATGGTCGCCTGCATGAAGTGAGCACACTTACAAATGAGGTTGGTTCATCGTTAGTGGCGCGTATCAAGGTTACGGCCGGCTGTGACATTTCAGAGAAGCGTCTACCGCAAGATGGGCGCATTCATTATCAAGACCGAACCCGTGATGTTGATTTACGAGTGAACACACTGCCAACTGTACACGGCGAAAAAGCTGTGATGCGTATTCTAGACCGTAATACAGAGGCTTTAGCACTACAGCACCTAGGTTTAACTAGCAACAATAGCTTGTGGTTAAATGAAGCCATTAACTTGCCGCACGGCCTAGTATTAGTGACAGGACCAACGGGTTCGGGCAAGACCACAACTCTGTATAGCGTGCTTGATGAAATCGTTACTCCAGAGACTAATGTCTCTACAGTTGAGAACCCTGTCGAACGTTCAGTGCAGGGTGTAAACCAAACACAAGTAAACTGTAAGGCCGGATTGTCTTTTGAAGTGTGCCTACGCGCACTACTTCGCCAAGATCCTGATGTAATAATGATTGGCGAAATTCGCGACAAAGAAACCGCCGAAATAGCCATCGAAGCAGCTTTGACTGGTCACTTAGTCCTAGCGACATTACACACTAACGATGCTCCCGGTGCAGCATCACGTTTGATTCAAATGGGAGTCGAGCCGTTCTTGGTTGCTGCCACCCTACGCGCAGTAATTGCGCAACGCTTGGTTCGCAAATTATGCGACTCGTGTAAACGCCCGATTGAACATTCTGAATCTGTGCACAACCAATACGCAAAGCATGGCCTAGAGAATCAACAACACTTCGCCTCAGCAGGATGCCCCGCATGTCGTAACACTGGTTACGATGGACGTCGCGGTGTGTTTGAAGTAATGAAAGTAACTGACGAATTACAAGATTTAATCGCGAGCAACCCCCCTTCGTCTGATATCCGAAGTTTAGCGCTTAAGGGAGGAATGGATTCATTGCTTAGCGATGCCTTTCAAAGAGTAAATATTGGTTTAACCACCGTTGAGGAAGCACTGCGTGCCGGAGGAAAGTCGTGAACCTAACATTCTTTAGTAACAAAGCTAAAGACGACGAGGTTCTTGGCGGCACCGTTGGCCGTGAGGTTCAACAACAACGTCAAACCGTTGAGGAGGGCCCGGCGCATGTTGACATAAGAATCAAGCTTAAGCCTAAAGAAGCTCTGCAAGTGATGATTCAAATGCGTGCCATGCTTAGCGCTGGCGTACCACTACTTGCTGCTATGCGCTCATTGATTGAACACGCGGCAACACCAGAATCAGAAAAGGTCTTACGCAAAATTACGACGGTAGTAGAAAGCGGTCACGATTTGTCATATGCTTTTGACTGCTTACCAAATTGTTTCGAGAAGTACGTTGTGCACTTACTAGCTGCTGGAGAACAAGCAGGTGCACTAGACGAGTCACTGGATCGCAGTGTTGAACTTCTAACTAATCAAATAGAATTAGGTGGCAAAATTAAAAGCGCACTAACCTATCCAGGATTTCTAATGTTCATGACTTTTACCATGACTCTTGGGATATTGTACTTCTTGGTACCAAAGTTTGAAGGCCTAATGATGAAGCGCCCTGACGAGTTGCCATGGACAACAAAGCTAGTCCTGTCAGCAAGCCAACTACTACATTCTGCTCCAGAACTAGTGTTCGGAGGAATTTTAGCGGTGATTACTGCATTTCTAATCGCACTAAAATCTAAAAAGTCACGTGCGCTAATCTTTGATGCAATCTCAAAAATGCCCGTGGTTGGAGATTTGATCTTCAAGGCTTATTTGTCGCGTTCGGTAGGCACCTTAGCGCTAACACTCGAATCTGGCGTACCAATCCTAACTGGCCTAGAACACGCGCGCCAAGTTTCTGAATTACCACGATTACAAGCGCAATGGGAAAAGGCATCTGCTGTTGTACGCGATGGACGCCCGCTGCACACTGCTATCTGCGGCAAAGAAATGCCACCAGCTCTTACCCAAATGATAGTTGCAGGCGAGTCATCGGGTTCGCTCGACAGTTCACTGCGTAAAGCAGCTGAGTTCTTAGATGCCGAGACAAAAGCGGCACTAAATGCTTTTACCTCCCTACTAGGCCCCGCTACCGTCGTCCTTGCTGGTGCTGTAGTTGGCTTTATCGTGGTGTCGCTAATGACCCCGATTCTAACAATGGCAAAATACGTCGGCTAATAATGAAAACCCCTCGCAACTCTGGATTCACCCTCATCGAAGTTTCGATTGCGGTCGTGTTAATCGTAATTGTTGCTACTTCAGCAATCGCATCGTTACGAATCGGCATGAATACCATGAACGGTACCGAAGTGTCGGCAAATGCTGCGGCAGCCATCCGCGAGTTTCGGGAATACACCTATCAGGACAGTATTGACGACCTCGATTTGCGCAACTCGCAATCTTATTCGCCAGTATTAGGCGATGGGACGGCAATGCCGAATAGCACTGGCATTACTCTTAATGTAGTTGTGACTGCTGTCGACGATTACGACCCAACCGTCGTTGTTGCTAGTAATGAGTCTCGCACGCGTGTGGTCGAAGTCGAAGCGACATATAACGGCGCAAAGATTTTGGAGGCGGTATGGCTGTCAGCAGAACACTAAAACGCAACGCGGGAGTTTCGCTCGTAGAATTAGTAGTGACAGTCGCTATCCTTATAGTTCTATTTAGTCTTGCGGTGCCGGCTATGCAAAATAACGATCGTGCTGGCAACGTCACGCGTTCGATTGTTTCAGACGCTAGTCGCGCTCGTTCGTATGCTAAACGCACATGGGAAAACGTAACACTGCAAATAGATGTCACAAACAATCGCTGGCGTTCGCAACTACAAAACGGCACAGCTTTGCAAACTTACAAATCTGATATTGATGGTTGGATAGAATTGCCACCTGGCGTATCCTTCGCCAACATTGGCGGCGGCAATACTGATGCCGTTTTCTTGCCTACCGGCCGCACATCTTCTGATGCAGCGTTTGCCATCGTACAAGGCTCTAACCAGTGGCATATAGTAATCAAATCACTCTCAGGGCTGATAACCGCAACTCCACAATAACCATGAAACTATTACGCAACAACCAAATTAATACTGCTGGATTCACGTTAATGGAAATCATGATTGCGACCTCAATTGCCATGGTTTTACTGTTTGGAGCTCTTTACAGCACATCTGAGACATTAGAAGTGGTGCGTGAGGGTGATATCAGAGTTCATACCAATGTGAATGCACGGCGAGCGCTCGACCGCTTACTCAAAGACTGTCGCTACGCTAGTGAAGTTGAAGTTGAGGGCAATGAACAAACTGGATGGACAATTGGAGTTGACACAACCGGAACACTCGCACCCGGCGAACTCGAGTACACCTGGAGCCTAGCGGACAACTCTTTGCGAGTCGCCCTCGTTGGTGGCGAAACAGAAGAAGTCATTGGCGACGTGCGTGGTTTTGACGTTGACACTTTGACAACTACAATTGACGGCATCGAAGTAGTCTCACGAATTAGCTTTCACTTTATAATCGGACTCGATGACGGTCATGCCACTGGTGCCGGCAACCCAAACTCTGAGCGCACCTTAGAACTCGCCGGCACAACCTGGATTCGGAGAAATGACGCTTAAGGACGTCCATTCCGGACATCGTGGATCGGTTTTATTGGTGTCCTTAATTATTACCGGTATGATTGCAACGCTATCACTGGCCTTCATGAATAGCATGGATGGACAAATAGATGTGGCACGTAACCAGGCCGCCAGTTTGCATGCCGACCTTGCTGCCCAAGCTGGTCTTGAATATGCCCAGCGCCAATTACTATTAGATAACAACTGGAATGGCACGGGCTCACAAGAACAGTACTTCGCCGATGGCCCTGCTTTTAGCGTCGAACGCCACTCTGAATCAGCAAACAAACTGTTCGAGAATGACGTCCATTTAAGCGTCAAAGGACTGCAATCGGCTGCAACAGCCAAATTTGAGGCGATCCTGCGAGTTACCCCCGGCGACCCATTGCTCGACAAGGCGCTCTCAGTGCTCGGCGATGGCGAAGCGGAAAACCTTCAAATCGGAGGGGATTATTTGATTGTAGACGAGGCAGGACATCTCTGGCGCCGCAACAATAACTTCGGCGGTCAAATTTATATCGATGGCGATGGCAAGTCTTTCTTAGATGATGACGATGAGCGCGACTTTAATATGTTCGCTAGTAATAAGCGTAAAGGCAGACATCGTGGGCGCAACCACGGACGCAATCGTGATAATGAAAAACAATCTATTCACGTATTGCACGACCAAAGTTTGATCAGAGGGGTCTGGCTTGAAGTGCAAAGTACTAATCCACGGATTAACTTTAGTCGCATTGAAAGCAGTGGTGTCCTGCACAACTACCAATCATCGAAGCAGCCCTTCGCCAACAACCAGAACCAACTGCAGGAAGACGTCCACGCACCTGGATGGGATTTGGATATTTTCTTAGAAAATAGCGATGATTATTTAGTCATCGAGAACACTGAGCAACTGACATCACTAAAAACTAACAAAGTTGTCGTTGTCTTATTAGATGAAGGTGAAGAATTTACCCTCAGCGATTGCACCTTGGGCAAAGGACTAGTGATTTGGTCCGAACCCGACTTTGATTTTCAAAACGACGCGCGCAATTACCTAAATTTCACAGGACACAACGTTATCGGTGGCGATCAAAACAACATTGGAATTCTCGCCCCCGCATGCGAGATATCTACCAATGGAGGTCAACAACAGAAAGTTAGTGGCTTGAGCATCGTTCATTCACTCAACCAAGTATCACGTCTCGTTCACACCGGTGTTCTCATCGTGCTCAACAACGTCAAGGGCCTTTATGACTCCGACTTTGACTACAATCACCAAGTGTCGCTAGCACCCCCTGCTGGCATCCAATTTTTCGGGGATTTGGCCAATGTCGACATCAAAAAATTATACGAATCTAGCGATTTAGCCTTAAGTTTCTAGGTGGTTATCCGCCAATGTGTTGGAGAATAACATGAAAACATTTTACAAACATACTGATAACACCCAGCGAGGCACCGTCCTCTTACTGGTAATAGTGATAACCGGATTACTTGCAGCGCTAAGCTCTTCATTTACTGACTCAATAGATAACCAAATTGATACACAGCGCGATGAAGGACAAGCCCTGCGGGCCGAGTTTGCCGCTGAATCTGGTTGGGAATTTGCCCAACGCCAATTGCTACTTGACCCGAATTGGTCGGGGACAGCAAGCGTTGTCACGCTGCTCGATGGCATGACTAAATTTGACATCAACACTGTCATTGATGACTCTGGTGCCTACAGTGAGACTGCTCACAACATCACCGTGGACGGCATCTATAGCACCGGCATTTCAAAACTTGGTGGCACTATTCAAGTAACATCAGGCGACGGCGGAACTTCTGAAGTCGGACTGATATTCTTGGGTGAAAACTTAAAGTTGATTCAATCAAACGTGATGTGCGATATGCTTGTCACGGACCTTCAGGGCAAGGTTGATGATTGGAAATTCGATGCCTGCGGTGTTGGCTTTTACGCTGCTGGTGGCGCATCTTCGGATGGTTCCACGCTGTTCAACAACTCTGTAGTTGACGGCTTGCTATTCCGCTACAAAACAAACACCGAATATCAGGATCTCGGTGAAGAAGTTCTAATCACTCAAAACGCGCAAGCGCCAGCATGGGATTTCGCGAGCTTAACTACACCTGGCACTGGAAAGACAATCATTAACTACATCGGTGTGGAAATCAGCGAGCTATACACCGAAGACACAGTAATCATCACTGCTGCTGAAGGCGAGACCATTGACATTAGTGACTGTGAATTCAAGGGTGGCCTCATCGTCATCTGCCCCACTGATTTCGACTTGCGCGACGATAGCTATAACTTATTGGATCTAAACAACGACGTTATCATTGGTGGCGGCACTGGAGGATTCGAAGACAACATTGGCCTCATTGCCCCAGGTTGTGAGATTCAAGCGAAATGGGACGGAGCCCAAGTGACTGGCTTCAGCGTTTTCAATCAAGCAAAGAACGTTAAAGACAGCACCTTTACAGGACAAACTGTGATTGTGAAAGATTGCAAAAAGATTCACAGCACAAACTTCTACTACGACGCGCAAGTAGCCGAAAACTTACCAAGCTTCATCTCATTTGGCGTGCCCGGGGGATTCGCTGAGAATCTATCGATGTACGAAGACTTCAATTAATCACAGCTGCGTGCTGTTAAAACGGGGACTATGACTTAGGTTGTAGTCCCCGTTATTAATGAAGATAGCACAATCAAAATAGAACGTTGTTCGTACTCAACAAATAAGCCGCTCATATCCAACTATGCCCCACGGAGCACGCGTTGCTGAATTGCACTAATGTGACTCTGCAGTTTCGGCGTCGTCATCTAGTGCGTAGCCCAAGGCATTTAGGTCAGCGACATCTTGTTCGTCAAACTCACGCATACCTTTCTTAGAGCATTCCTCAACAAAGCGCCGAGCCCTTTCAAACAAGGCCAGTTGCTCATTCATTGTTGCTTCTTGTCCTAACAAATTGATTGCTTCTTCAAGGCCATCATTCACTTGCGAATAAAGCTGAATAGGTTTTATTGCAGACGTTGGTCCATCGCCAGATTTCCATTCGCAAATAAGCTTGTAGTCACCATGCTGTACAGCGATATATTTATCAGCTAATGAAGCAAAAGGTTCTTCGTCAACATTGCCTGCCATCAAGTCGCGTCCATTGCCAAAATCTTTAATTGTAAACCCTGCTGCCCGCAATAAAGTTATGGGTATGTCTTCTAGAGTTGGCACAAATTCGAAAAAATCACCGCTCACACTATCAGGTGTCGACAAGATAAACGGTACACGCACGTTAGCAGCATGCAGAAGATCTCCGTGCAACATCAAATCATTCTCGCCAAAGTGCTCGCCATGATCAGAGGTGAACAAGATGACCGTCGGACGCCCAGATTGCTCAATACGCGCAAACACTTGCGCCAAGGCATCGTCCACCATTAGCATTTCTTCATGATAACGATCATGCTGGATATCAATCACATCCTTAGCATCGGCAATTGCGGCGGCAGAGCCACCCTCTTTGATATTGGCGATGGCACTTCGACACAACAACAAAGACCCTGATGTGTGATCACTGTAGCTGTCTGGCAATGGGCGATTGCCATCAAGCCTTCCTAGGTAATTGTCGGTCGCATGGTATGGCAGATGCGGGTCCATGAAATGCAAGAAATAGAAGAACGGGGTTTCATCGGCATATAGTTGCTCGAGATAGTTTAGTGCTAGATCCCGAACAATCGGAGCCGTTGCAACGGCCCCTTCTTGAGAATTATCAAGCCCAGAATAACGCCGCATGAATAAAAACACCGACAAGCGCTGTGACCACAAATCAGACAAAGGTGCTGCGTACCAAACCATCCGTCGCCCCGTGAGCGCAACGTTCAATGCGCTACCCTTCTCTTTATGCGCAGCATCACCTTCAACATTCACCAACAACTCGAATCCGCGCTCGAATCCGGTAGCAGTGCTTAGCAGGCCATTTGCCGCAGTAGCGATAGTGCGAAAGCCTCCGGAACTGAATGCCTCTGCAAGAGTCGGAATGCCTTCATCTAATTTCCCGAAATTAGTGTAAGCCGCATGCTGTAAAGGAGACTCACCAGTAACCATTGAAATATGACTTGGCAAAGTTGCCGAGGACGGAGCCAACGCATAGGGTGCCGATAACGACTGCTCTCTGAGCTTTGCTAAGGCTGGTAGTTCTACCCTATCAAGGACATCAGCTCGCAGAGTGTCTACTGAAATAAGTAATACATCTGGCTTAGAGCTTGCACCAGAAAATTCGCTCGGCACCTCAGGTAGCAAAGGAGCTAGCGCTATATCGTATTGACTGTTGCTTTCAATATGAGTGCGACAAAATGGTGAGAGGAACAACACCAGCAAGACGATATTTGCTACAGCAAGAAAACGTAGCACTGAGGTGCGCGGTGCTCTTAAAGGTAGGAACATTGCCAGCAAAAAAGATATCGGCACGCCTGCTTCAATTATTGCATGCGGACGTCCGCTACTTGCAAACCAGTATGCACCTGCCAAACCACCGAGACCCAAGGCAATCCCAGAAGTAAATGCTGCGTCAAGCATATCGCGCTTACGCTTCTTTGCGATGAACACACAAACTGGTGCAAACGCAACGATGCCAAGCAAGCCACCCGTTTGAACCAATAAGTACTTAAGGGCGAATATATCAAGCCCTGGTGCATAAGGATAAAGCAATACGTGGGCTAAGCCGCCCAAGAACAGTCCTGCTAGGCAATTTATCAGCACGCGCACCTTTTTATAAAAGGATGTTCATTCCTATGTAAACATTTACAGTATCGGATTCTCTCTCAGACGGGTCAAGAGTATCGTCTGTAACATAAGAGGAGAATTGGTTTTCAACTGATAGCTCGAAGCTTGTTGTCTCTGATAGGAATTGAGAAATGCCTGCCCCCAAGCGGTAAACATCTCCGACACCGTCATCGGCGTTATATAAGCCAGCGCCAACTAACACGAAAGGGCGGACATTCCCCTCGCTTTGTAGGTAATAACGAGCAAAGCCAGTGAACAACTGAGCATCATTAACACCACTATAGTCAGTTGTAAAGAATTCGACGGTACCACCCAACTCGAGCTGGTCAGTAAAAAACCTTCCTGCTTCAAGGGCGAATGTATCGCCTATAACATAACCGGCTTTATCTGAGTCAGCGTATGAACTTGCTACGGCAATGCGCCCACCAAAACGGTATTGATCGGTTGCGAAATCGGTGCCAACAGCTGTAGGGATGGCACAGCTGACACTAGTAGCCAAAGTAATTATAAGTAGGATTGCTTTCATGTTCTGCCACAAAATATACCGCTGAGCCAAGATAAATGCCAACCCTAAATCTACAACAATCGATTCAATAGCTCGAGCAATGCAGACGGCGGCTGGTCATAAGCAACCCATCCGCGTATTTCGCCCCGTCTATCAATAACGAAGGTTTGCGAAGAATGGTCAATTGTGTACATAAGCGCCGAATCTAGACTCACTTTTTCATAGAAAGAAGCATATTTCGCGGTTATTTCCAACATTTCAGCATCGCTGCCACGTAAACCAATAACGGGCAAATCGAAGCTACCTAGGTAGTCACGCAGCAAATCGCTGCTATCGCGCTCAGGGTCGACACTAGCGAATAAAATCTCGATTTGTTGCTGTTGCTCGGTACTGAGCTGCTGCCACACCTCTTGGACTTCCGCCAAAGTGGTTGGGCAAATGTCAGGGCAATGAGTGAACCCAAAAAACAGTAACCGGATTTTGCCGTTGTGCTCACTAAGTTGATACTTGTCGCCAAACTGATCGTGTAAAACAAAATCTCCGCCAATAGTGTTATAAATCTCTAGCTCCTCATCGGAGCAAGAAACACTAATGAGCAAAAAGAATATCAGAACCCGGAGCATCACTTTTCGACTTCTAGGGTAACGGTTTGCTCTGGGTACTTAGCAAACAGCAATGTCAGTTTTAGCTTGTCGCCGATACGCCATGCTTTATCAAGCTCGAAAAACATCAAGTGATCGGCACCCGGCTTCAACTCTAATTCGCCTTTGGACGGCACTACCAAACGCTCAACGCGCCGCATTTTCATTTTGTCATCTTCCTGTAGCATGGTGTGCAGCTCTGCAACTTTTGCACGTGGTGTTTTTACACCTACTATCACCAAATCCTCGTTACCGTTGTTAATCAAGGTCATAAAAGCCGCACTATTCGCATGCGGCGGACGCGAAGTTCGCGCACGCGCATCTTCAATTTCAAGAACTTCCGAGTACGGCGATTGCGAATCGTCAGAGCCTACTGGCGATACAATCTCGTCACTGCAAGCAATGACTAATGTTAATAACAGCAAGACTCTAAGACTGGACATGCCGTACTCCGTCGCGTCCTGAGGTTAATGTGGGTTGTGCAGTCATGGGTGTTCGTCAAAGACAGTTGTGGGTATTTTATAACAATGATACCTTAAAGTGCTGCAATCAGTTATTCTTTGTAGAGATGGCACGCGATCTCATCCTCGGACTGAACCAATACACGCACTCCGCGGCAGTGTGTGTGCTTGACGCCAACGGCAAAATGTTGTTCTGCGGTGAGAAAGAGCGCGTCAGTCGCAAAAAGAACGACGGCGGCGACACGGCCGATCTCGTCGAGCACGCACTAAACGCTGTTGGCGCTGAATTAAGCGACGTGCGCATGGTTTGCGCCAACAATCACCTGTTTCGTATCGATCGTTTTCACGATTCTATTGATTGGTCTACCGCACTCTTTCAGTACCGCTCCAGCTACGTCAGTGATTTCAATTTACTGCCTGGCATTGAACGCCTCGAGTTATCGCACCACCTAGCACACGCATGGTCAGCACTACCCTACGCTCCATTCGACAACGGCATCATCGTAGTCGCCGACGGCATGGGCTCGACCCTGCACGAGATGCAAATGCCCGGCGAAAATTACTTCACCGATTTTGGCCTCGAAAAGCATCCTCAATTTCACGAGGTTGAGCGCAAAGACGAAGCATTCGGATGGCGCGAAGGCGAATCTTCTTTTTTGTTTGAAGGTGGTAATATCCAACAACTATTTAAGCGCTTTATTCCCGAGCCTAGCCCTTCGTTGCTTTACAACTATGGCTTCGAAAATATGAGTTCACTCGGTGCTCTTTACTCCCGCGTTTCATCACATATCTTTGCTGACTGGAATGCCTGCGGAAAAGTTATGGGTATGGCGCCCTTAGCCAGCGAATGGAATAAAGACTACGAGCACCAGCCAATCTTAAGCGGCAGCTTAGACGACTTGGTTATTGACTGGCAGCGTTTGCGTGATGCAGCTAATCCAAATCAGTGGGCTGACGAAGATAACCGCGGCGCTTATGCAAGTTTAGCTGCTGATATGCAAAGCGATCTCGAGACCGTGATGCTTGAAAAGCTGCAAGATCTACGCGCTAAAACTGGCGCCAAGAATTTGATTTTTGTTGGCGGTGTCGCACTAAACTCTACGCTAAACGGTCGCATTCACCGCGAGGCTGGCTTTGAACAAGTATTTATTCCCCATTACCCCGGAGATCAAGGCTTGGCTGTTGGTTGCGCAGCTTTTGCATATGCTCAACTTAATAATCAGCAGCTACCCGCTCAACAGCAAGCGCTTTCTCCATATTCTGGCGTCGAATACACCGATAACGACACTGCAGCTGCGCTGGACGACTGGCAAGACTGGATTGAAGAAGCCGATCTCGAAGACACTGACGTTGCCGATGTCGTTGCTCAAGCCATTAATGATGGTCAAATTGTAGCTTGGTTCGACGGCCGTTCAGAATTTGGACCGCGCGCACTTGGCAACCGCTCTATTTTGGCTGACCCGCGACGCGGCGAAATGGTTGAACACATTAATTCGGCGATTAAAAAGCGCGAGGCTTACCGTCCTTTTGCGCCATCTGTTCTAGAAGAAAAAGTAAGCGAGTGGTTTGATGATGCTTCACCGTCGCCTTACATGTCATTAACTGTTCAAGCGCGCGCCGACAAAGCCGAGCAAATCCCGGCAGTGGTGCATGCCGATGGCTCGTCGCGTATTCAGACTTTATCGGAAAATGACAACGCCAAATATCACGACCTTGTCCAGCGCTTTGAAAAACTAAGCGGTGTACCAATGTTGTTGAACACTTCCTTTAACATCAAGCAAGAGCCAATTGTTGAAACACCCGCTGACGCGATGAAAAGTTTTTTGGATAGCGATTTAGATTTGCTAGTCATTAATGGTCGATTGTTCCAGCAACGCAAATTCCCAGATATGCTCACCAGCTCAATGATCCCACTGGCAGCACCTAATTTTACGGCCGAAAGTGTGTCAAATTCCGAGGGCGACAATATGTCTGTACGCGTAATGGTGCGCGGTGAGACCTTTGATATCGAGCAAATTGAACTAGGCTTGCTTGAAGTTTGCAACGGTGAAAACACTTTACACGACATTACCGACTACTTCAAAGAAAATTGGGATGTCGAACAAGATACGATTATGAGCCATTTACAGGGTTTATACTCGCGATGCTTGGTTTCAATAATCATCCCGCAAGAGTAGAATAAGTACGTTATGAGTGAAGAAACTACCATCCGCATTACTGCAGAACCGCAGGTCATTCCTAGTAATTGTCTGTTTCGTGTGGCCAACAACGTCTTCGTTGGCTGCCTTTACACCTCTGATAAAGAATGGGCTGCCGAGTGGGCTCCGTTAGCTGGTCATTTATTTGACTCGGTTGAGAATCTAAAAGGTGTCCGCATCAACAACAGCGAAGTTCTGATTAGCATGAAGTCTACGCCTAGCGATTGGCGCGAGGTTGCGCGATCGGCAGGACAAGGTATTCGCGAGCACTTGCAAGCTGGCAATGTTGCTGTAAAAGGTGGCGCTCTCGAAACTCAAGAGGGCGACGATTTGTTGCGCCAGAAAGCACAAGCTGTTATCGATGACACTCTAAATCCTAATTTGGCGTCTCATGGTGGCTGGGTTGAGATTCAAGCGAGTGATGGCAAAGAGTTGTACATAACCATGGGCGGCGGCTGCCAAGGTTGCGGCTCGGCGGCGATGACTATGAAGCAAGGCGTTGAAGTAGCTATTCGCGATGCCGTGCCAGAAATTGAAGGCCTCCATGATGCCACTGATCATGCTTCTGGCGACAATCCCTACATGTAAGTGCGGGCAGTTTGCCTTGCTATCCTTGCGGTGTTATGTGTGTTGGCATGTAGCGAAAGCGCTAATGTCGCACCGAGTGCCCTTGACTTAACTCGTCAACAACAGCCGCTGGCGCAATTGCCGGTGCCCCAAGATCAGCAATGCGCCGAGTGTCATTCTAAGCAGGTAGCAAAGTTCAAGACTCATGGCATGGCCGATTCGTTGTCGGCTATCGATCCCTTGCGCATGCCCGCGCAACTGACTGACGCATCTATTACCAATTCTTTCTCAGGCATGAGCTATAACGTTGGTGCAACCGGTCGCTGGGAACTTAATGCACAACACCTTGCTAGTGGAGGAACGATTTCAGTACCAATTAGCCACCGCATCGGAGCCGGAGTAGACGATATGAGCTTCGTTCTCAACAGCAATGGCCGATGGTTCTTTTCGCCACTAGAATTTTTCACCCACTCCGGATGGCTCCCCGCCCCGCATGAGTGGCATTCGAGTGGTGGACTCGATGCAGTGCCGATTACTGCGCAATGTTTGCAGTGCCACTCATCTACGCCGACACCAGATGTGCATCCGCTGAACAACCTGCAAGATTTTGAGCCGCAACCGATTTCGTGCGCAACATGTCATGGCGATGGAGCACAGCATATTGAATTAATGCGACGCGATGAATTTCCTGCTGATTTATTAATACTTAATCCTGTAGATTTTGAAATTGAGCAACAGCTAGATTTATGCGCACGTTGTCACCTTGAGGGCGATGCGCATATAGA
>JAPKEZ010000145.1 GCA_028821845.1 Planctomycetota bacterium
TGATGCCACCGCCAGTCACAGTCCATGAAGCGCGATAACCACTAACGAAGTCGATTGTTATTTCAGCAGCGCCTTCTTGTGCCTTCGTACCAGCACTCTCTTCAGTTTTATGTACATACTTGCCGCTGTATAAATCGTCGCGCAAATAAACCTTTTTGACCATTTTCTCTCCGGTTTCTGGATCAACCATCTCGTACAAACGCGCTTCGATATCCGCTAACAAAGTATCAACCTCTTCTCGCTTAACGATACCTTTCGCCTCGCGACCTTTGATATTAAGGTAAATTTTACCAATAGCAATTGAGTAAGCCTGAGATTCGCTCCAGTCGACGAACTGTAGCGTGCCCTTTTTCATTTGTTTAGCCGTTAGAGGCATCGCGACACGATTATGATTGTCGATAGTCATGAATCCTTCGTGCGCCAGCCAAGCATTAAGATCGACCTGACGCCGAAAAGAATCGAATCCGTGGTCAGACACAATCATCAGCACATCGTTGTCGGTCAACACTTCGTCGAGCAACCAGCCAACGATATTGTCCATCTCTTTATAGATAACCAACGCTGAATCTTTAAGCTGAAAATCTTGTCCAAAGTAATGCACGACACGATTAGCAGCATCTTCATCATACTGCGGATGGAGTGGGTCCATGTGATTCATCAACATGTGACAAATGCGATCTGGAGTTCCGAAAAAGTGGAATAGCACCTCCCAGTCTTGAGCCTTAACTGCGGCCTCAAGCATTTTCCTCCGCCAGCCGAGAGTGAACTCGATATCAGCTAAAAACGCATCATCTGACAATTCGGCGTCTTTAACCGCGTGAGTTTGACACGCCCAACCAAGCGTTTCGAAGCGACCTATTTCGTCTTGAATGTCTTTAGCAAAAGTCTCCGGATACGATGTACGGTTACCAGGAGTAATATGCTCAGGATCAACCTGCAGCGGTGAAGCGTAAATTTCTAACTCGCCGGCGCGCTCTTCAACCCATAGGCGCACTAACGCCCAGGTGCTGAATTTTGGATTCCAGACGAATTCTATTTGGTAAAATTCTGACCAAGTATTCAGTGCTACGTTTTGAGTAATGCCATCGACAGTTAGGTCAATACTCTGACCCTTATTCCATTTTACAGACAAATCTACTGTAGTTGGCTTGTGAATAGGTCGCGCTAAATTATTCGCAGAAACTTCACCAATTTCACTTAGCAACCCTATCTTGCCGGTATTGTCTTTGTAGTGATTTAAAGTAGCGTTTTTGGGACCGTTAATCTTTGAAGACATTTCGCTATCTAGCAAGAAGATCTTAACCGTGCTCGACGATTTGCCATCCAACGTTGGCTTAATCGTTTTACGTGAAGTGACACGCTCGGTTGTAGTCGTGTAAATCGCCGACGAGTTCAAGCCACCAAGCGCGTCAGGTGCACCCAAGCCAGCAACTAATTTCCCGTGCTTCAGTTCTTCGGTCGGATAAGAAACGATTGTTCCTTGGCCTCTAAAAGATACGCCAGCATTATCCAGGTTCACCCAAAAGTTTTCGGCCAAGTTCAGCGATTCATATGTAGGAAACACCCTGCCCTCAGGATAAGCGCTTTGCCATGAATAATAAAAGTACCCTGAACCACCAACGCCAACCACAATGAGTAAAGCGCCCGCAGCCACTTTCTTCCTGGTTACTAACACAGTTCCTACTGCAGCAAGCAACAAACCAATTCCGAAAACCGGAAAGAAATCTTTCAGGTCCGAGTACGGTAAACCAGCTTCTAGCGCACTGATTTTCACGGGCTCCTGAAAGCCAATAGTGGGCATCACCGGCGCACTACGCGATCCGCGAATAATACGAATGAAATCGTAGATGCCGTGCTTGCCAGGGTTAACACCAGTGTTAATTGACGCCCAGGAAACAGGCGACTGCGCGGGGTTTGCTGGCATAAACTCAGCAAAGGTGCCCTCACCGCGTAAACGCGAAAAGTTTGGCAACTCGCCGGCGTCCATCCATTTTGCGGCATAGCCGGCGTCCATGCCGTCCATGCCTAGGACGATGACTTTTTGATCGTCGGAAGAGCCTTGAAATGAGGCGAAAGAGAGTGCTGCTACGCTCAATGTAGCAGCAAACAAAGCAAGAGTGCGTTTTGTGAGCATGATTTATGGTTGGGAGACGGTCGTCTTTGTGTAAGATTAAGCTAGCGTGAGCAGTAACTCCACCCTCTTTAGCGGTAAACACTCTTGGTTGGTTCCAATGTTGTTGTTGCTGTTTGTCGGTGCACTAGCTTTGCTGCTGGCGGGTGGCGCAAATGTATCAGACGATTACTCAGCGGCGCCGCTATCGGCCAACAGCAATGACGGTATTGAAGTTGTTCATCCTGGTATTTACGAGGGACCACCATCTTCAGAACAAGCTATTTCGCGCGTTACTACGCAGGGTACCATTCGCGGACGGGTTACATCTGCTCTTTGGTCGATTTGGCCATCAGAAGTTGTCATTGAATTGATAAAAATTGAAACCCATTCAAAAATTGCGCAGTTTGCTTGCCTTCGCGAGGAGCCGAACTTCATTTTCGAGAATGTTCCATTCGGTAGCTATAGGTTAAAACTTGTCGGAGATAGAATCTTAGCCTTCGATATAGATATCAAGCTAGACGCCGAAGGACCCAATATCTTTCAAAGCATGGCTCTACGCACTGCTGCTTCAATTAGCGGTATCGTTTTTGACACCGCCGGCAGCCCAGCAGTAAACGTGCAAGTAGTCTCGCGTTTCCAACATGACCTCGAGGGGTTTTTTGTCACACCACAAATAGCCAACACGGATAGTGATGGGCGGTTCACCATCGAAGGAGTGCGCCCTGGGCTACACAAAGTTTTCGTCGGCGCAGAGCATAGCCCACTATCAAAAACTGAAACACTTAATATCAGTGAAAACTCACCCAACGCCTTCGCGGAATTCACTATTAACAAGTTCGGAATGGCATCCGTGTTTGTTGAAGTACGCGATTCTTCGGCGGACAGGATCACGCTCTACAAAAAAATGCGGGTTTCGGCTGAGCGCCTAAACAGCGACCCTACTTTTAGGCTAAGCCTCGACGTTAACGAAAATGGTATTGCCCAATTCAACGCCCTGCCACCAGGTCGTTATAGCTTTACTGCCTATGGCGGCGGTGTTCGGCGCACGCGGCAGACTACTTCGGTGATTGAAGGCCAGAACAGCGACATCAAAATTGGTGTTGGTAAGCTATAGGTCGGCAACGGTATATTATTGGGCATGGTCCGACCTGATACCTTGATTAATCCTGCCGATTATCCACTAGATAAAATCCTATTTGATGCCGAAGAATGCATGCGTCGCAACCCGCAGCGTTTCGAGTTCTTGCAACTCACTTCGATTTTACACATGGATCTAGAAAACAACTTAATTGTTGGTCATCGCCATATCGGCGACGGCGAATTCTGGATGCGCGGCCACCTTCCTGAACGTCCTCTGTTCCCGGGTGTACTAATGATTGAATGCATGGCGCAAATTGCGTCGATTCATGCGCACCACGAGCTAAAACTGGACGAAGACGTTTTCATGGGCTTCGGCGCTGTCGACGGCGTTCGCTTTAGAAAGCCTGT
>JAPKEZ010000146.1 GCA_028821845.1 Planctomycetota bacterium
ATAACGGCACGTTTAAGGCGCCAAAGTCCATGCACAATGATGTACTGCAATCGCTAATCGAATTAGGATGGCTCGGCTTCGCACTACTGGCAGCTGGCTGTTATCGTGCCTGGTGTCATATCCGCGTGAATTCTGACAGCGATATTAGACTTTATACTGGTTTTGCTGCAGGCTTTGCCATTTGCGTACTCACTCGCTCGCCATTCACTGACAATTTGCCTGCGATGGCCATTTTCATGTTAGTGCTTGCCAGCTTGTCTAAACACTCACTAGAAAACGCGCTATCTGTCCAGCAACGCATGCCGACGATTGTTGCTTGTTGTGGACTGTGCGTTTTCTCACTATTACCCGCCTATTCAAATATTCGCGGCGAAAGCATTATGGCCGACGCCATCGACGCCTTAGACGACGAATCAGCTGCGGGCGAAGATTTATTTAGTCGCATTGCCACCATTAGTGAAGTGCGCCCATGGGACACTCGCAACTGGGTATTAATGGCTGCTTTATATTTGAAAGGCGCTCAGTTTGAATACGCACGTGCTTGTTTCGATAGCGCTCTTAGCTATAGCCCTTATGACATGACGGCTTTATTCGGTGCAATCGAAACCGAAATCAACGACCCTAACGGCTCGGACGCACGGTTGTTATTGCATTTAGAAACAGCCGAGAAGCTAATGCCATATCATGCCAAGGTAATGTCCTTGCGACTTAGGACACTGATTCCGTTGCGAGATTCAGTGAAAAACACTTATCAAGAATTAGTGAAACGTGGAGATAGCCGCTCACGCAATTACTGGGTGGCTTACGAGCTCATAGAGGCGCAAATAGCCATCACCAAGCGAGATACTGCTGCTGCACGTGCTGCTCTATTCAGTGCCGCTCAATTCTCAGATGGTAAGCGTGCTGTCATTGAACGCGTGGCAAAAAAAGAAGAGCTGAGTCGGCAATTGCTAACTCAGCTCACGCTCGAGGTTTTCCCTCGATGGCCAGAACTTGACTGATCTAGTTGGCGACTTCTATGCGCTCAACCTTTTGCAGGTTGTAGGTGCGAGCCAAACCTTCGTATGAAATTTGGTCTGACTGAAAAGAAGTGTAAGCATTTTGCGTAGCTAACATTTTGGCGCGCTCGTATTCAGCAGGCCACATTGAAGAGCTGTCGGCGTCGCGACGCTCTATTAGGTGCGCGATAGCAATACCCTTATCACCAAAGTCTTGAGGGCCAACGATTTGACCATCGACTAGATCCGACAGCTGACTGCCAACCTTAGTGCGCAAGCTACGCAGCACAGTTGCATCGCTTGGCCAAAAAGGGTCTGTAGTAGTACGTGATGTGCGTGATATCCAGCCCATTTGCTCGATTGCCAGGTTCGCCTTTGCAGTAGCGCTGGTGAATTCTTCGGCAGAAATACTAACGGCATCGCCTTCAACGTAATCTACACCACGCGGCAAATCGGCTACCAATTGGTCGGCAGCCTCAGAAGCCAAACGCTGTTGTTGACGTGAACGCCATAGCTCAACAACGTCACCGCGAATTTCGGTCAACTCTGGAAGCTGACGATCGCGTTTTGCTGTTGGACGCATTAAAAACACGTGGCCCTCCATTTGTACTGGAGATGGCATCCAGATGTTTTCTTCGGCTTGGAACAAACGGCGTAATTGCACACCACCAATACGCTCAACATCGCCAAGTAATGACAACTCAATCATTTCGCTATACGAAATATAGGTCGCGCCTTTTTCTGCGGCAAACTCTTGTACGTTTTCTGTATCTGGTAATTCAAACGATAATTCTGTGACAGCCTGGTGCATTAAGTAATCGTTTTTAACGCGGTCGCCTAGTTCGTCACGACTAATAATTGGATCAAGGTCATCTCCCACTTTCTCGCGCACGTAAAGCAAGTATTTGTTACTAGCGTAAAAACCGTCGAGTGCTTCCGGGCTTGGCTCGTCGGTGCTGAACCATGCATTAACGGCATCGCTTTTCATTGCGGCTTCATCAAGCAGCACAACCTCGAAAGCCACAGCTTGCTCAACTTCGAGCTCGCTAGTTTCTTGTGGATTTAATTCAGCGGCTAAGAACGCGGCTAAGTCTTCGTCGCTAACCTCAAGGGCTGCGGCGGCAGCAGCAAAGCTGCTTGGGTGCAACACGACATACTGTACATTCATCTCTTGGAATGATTCTGACCAAACATCGAGTACATCTTGCTCGGTAGGTACTGCTGATGTTGACAACAAGTCAACAACCGCTCCTACACGCAAAGATTGGCGCACATAAGTTTCAAAGCCCAAAGCCGAAGCGAAACCTTGACTACGCCAAAAGTTGCGATACGCATCTGCACCTTGGCTAACAAAACCATTCAACATGTCTTGCAACTGGCTGTCGGCTATTTGGATTTGCATCTCATCAGCTAACTTAATCAAGGTTGCATAAGCCAACACTGATTCGGTGCTGTCGTCATCATAAAGACTACGACCTAACATTCTTTCTGACCATTCTTTCAGATTTGCCGCGTAGCGGTAATCACTGCTTGTTATATCAACAGCGCCGCTTGGCATTTCGACTGTTGCTTCAACAAGCGGGTCGCCAGAAAAGGCGTTGGTAAGCACTTCCGTCATAGGACCAGTTACTGTAAAAATAAGCAAACAGAACACAGCGACGCCAATGAGCGACCAACGCTTCATTGCGGACATCTGTTGAACTTCAGTTAATTCGTTAGTTTCGTCGTAACGCATGGTTTATCTAATGTTATTCATGGCCGTCAGGTACTGAGGCCATGAGCGCAAGATTCTAGTCTTGCGGGGGTGGTTCTGCCACCTCTGCCTCTATCTTGACTCCGCTTTCGGCAGGAGATGCCAAACGCGATGATTCAGGTAATTCTTTGATATCGCGTAAACCGAACCTGTCGAGGAACTCGCGAGTGGTGCCATATAAGAAAGGGCGCCCAGGTAATTCAGCACGACCAAGGATGCTTACCAAGCGCAGATCAAGCAACTGTCGTAAGTGTGAACCAGATTTCACCCCACGAATCGAATCGATATCGGCTTTCAAGACCGGTTGACGGTAAGCCACCAATGACAAGACTTCGAGGGTTGCTGGGCCCAATTTCTGCTTATCGCTTGATTTTCGCGACGCTACCAAGACATCGGCATAGTCTTCGGTGGTTAACAAACGATAGCCACTCCCCACCTGATGGAGGTTAAGCGGCAATTCTTTAGCAGCTATCCATTCTGAGAGAGCATCAAGATGCTGACGCGGGCTGTGGCTGTCGTCGCCTTCAGGGTACAAGACCTGGCGAATACGATCGAGGGACACTAAGTCAGGCGCTGAAAACAATAGTGCAAAAAGCAAACGCAACTTATCTTCGGAGATAACTACGTCGCTTGAGTCGGTGGTGGTTTCGCTGGTTTCAGTCACGGTATTAATCGCCAATAGTATAACGGATAGCCATTTCATGTATCCACACTTCAGCCGCGAAAGGTGAAATATCGTAAGTTGCAGCAATTCGCTGTATTTCGCTCCATTCTG
>JAPKEZ010000032.1 GCA_028821845.1 Planctomycetota bacterium
ATTATTGATGCTGCTATTTCCTTGCCCCTGTCATTGCTGATAGAAAGTAGGAAATCAATTGCCTGCCGCTTTATTAAGGGGTTGTTGTCGAGGCGGGCTATCCATTCAACTACTGCTAGATTAAGGACTTGGGCGTTTTTACCGGTACCAGAGGCAAAGTAGGCACTAAGCAGCTGTTGGCGCAAGGCGCCCTCGGTACTTAGTTTAAGCACGGTCATTGCGCGCGAATCTGAAGCTAGTGCATCATTTACGGTACTAGCTTGTTCGCTTGTAAATATATCAAATTCGGCGTAAAGTAATAATTCAATTGCCGAATTATCGCGCTGCGCAATCTTGCAAAAAGCCCCTAAAATCTGAACTTTATACTGATTTACTAGAGTTTTTAGAATCTGTGCTGCTTCATATGCTTGGTAATCGTCGGCAATCTTCTCAGCGAGCAACTTTTGCTCGGAATGGGCTAAGTTACCGTAGAAATCTGGAAATGACACGAATTCGCTGGCCGGTTGGTTAGGATACAGTGCCGTAAAGGCTGTATATCTAACCTGAGATGACGGATCATCTAAGAATGGTAACACTAATTTACTATGACCATTCACTACTGCAGCGGGGAGCACAATGCCTAAGGCATGAATAAACAACGTCGCCTGCCAGCGGCAGTGATTGGTCGTGGCGTTGTCGATATTTATTGGTCTAACGTCAAGAACCATTGGCAGGTCTTCTTCATTAAGTACGTTCTGCCCCAACAGCGCCATCGCCACTATTTCGGAAGCAAATTCGTTATCGCAACACGAAGCAAACAAGTCATGTAAGAAGGCACTCCAGCTATGGACGGGATGTGGCAGTTGCTTGAAGCCAACCAAGTATGCACGGCATTGTGATTTGAGAGCGGCCTTGTCCATGCCGGTATTCGCATTTTGAAGTTGCTGTAAAAAAACAATAAGAGAATCGTTGCTAAGTGACTTGGCAATCGCTTCTCGAGTAATCGGCACCTTTATCGAGTTTATTCTATTGACAATATTTTGTCGCGCAGATGAATCTTGGGGGAGTGTGTTATCGGCAGAGGGCGGTCTTTGGAATAGACACATTGCAAAGACGCACCCAAGGATTGCGCTTATGGTTAGTAAGCGCATGGCAACTCAATGTAGAAGGGGTAAAAACCAGGTAGTTCGTGGGATGTAGAGTGCCGACACAATTCGTCGTCTTTATCACACACGAATTCGAACATTAGAGCATGAGAGTTGTTGACATACTCAAAAGTCATATTAGGTTTTGCAACGATAGATGAGTAGGGAGGCTCCCATATTACTGACAGTGGGCAGACAGGATCTTCCCATGTCAAATCGAGGCCAAAGCCTTCATAGTGAAGAAAGCCAAATTCGCATGCCGCCATTTGTGTGGGTGTGAAGGTAGCATCGACCATTTGCACACCCATGTCAGGGCACTTCGCCGCCGCTGGTGCCGAAGTAGGCGATTGCAGCAAGGTTTTAGCGGCCAAGGGGGTGCATAAAGCGCCAATTAGTAAAGGAATTAGAGATGTGGGTTTTTTCATACACAAGGTAGACGCCTTAATACTCAATAGGCACGTTATAATTTACGACCATTCTTTAAGGAATAGACATGTCACAAATCAAAACAGATGTAGTTGTTCTCGGTTCTGGCCCCGCAGGCTATGTAGCCGCCATCCGCTTGGCCGACCTTGGCAAAAAAGTAGTTTGCATAGAGCAAGATAGCATCGGAGGTACTTGCCTTAATGTAGGCTGTATCCCGTCCAAGGCTTTGATATCGGCTGGGCACTTCATGGAATCAGCCAAGAATGCGGCCGACATGGGATTTACTGTTGAAACTCCGAAGCTAGACATTACAAAGCTAATCGCCTGGAAGGACACTATCGTTAAGCGACTAACCGGTGGCGTAGGCGGCTTGTTCAAAAACCGCAACATCGAATTGGTGACGGGCAAAGGCACGATTGTTTCAGCGAACAAAGTTACCGCTGAAACGGACAACGGTACTGTCGAAATTTCATGCACCGATATCATTATTGCTAGTGGCTCTGAGCCAGCATCGATTCCCGGATTTGATTTCTCAGACAAAGTTTGGTCAAGCACTGAAGCTCTCGATCCTAAAACATTGCCAAAGAAGCTTTTGGTAATTGGCGGCGGCGTAATCGGAATGGAACTCGGCATGTTCTATGCACAGGTTGGCACTGAAGTTACAGTTATAGAATTCATGGACCAACTCCTGCCGGGCACCGATATTGAATTGGTAAAAGTTGTGCAACGCAAAGCGAAGAAGGCAGGCATTAAAATACATCTAAAATCATCTGCGAAGTCTTACAAAACAAAAGGTGATGGCGTAGAAGTTCTAGTCGACGTCAATGGCAAAGAGCAAACCTTCGAGGCCGATGTCATTCTGCTTACAGTAGGACGCCGCCCCGTTACTGCGAATATTGGTCTCGAAACCGTAGGTGTAAAAACCGACAAGCACGGCTTCATCAGCATTGATGCACAATGCCAAACTAAAACTCCGCACGTTTATGCGGTTGGTGATATTACAACCGGACCTATGTTGGCGCATAAAGGTTCTGCGCAGGGCTTGATTGCTGCGGGTGCAATTTGCCGTCAACCCGGTATCGCTTACGACTATAAAGTTGTGCCGGCTGTTATCTTTACCGATCCTGAAATTGCCTGGACTGGCATGACAGAGGCCGAGTGTAAAGAGAAAGGCCTTGATTACAAAGTAGGGCGCTTTAACTTTGCTGCTAACGGTCGCGCAATGTCAATGCACGCCACCGACGGTTTTGTGAAGGTTATTACCGACGCTAAAGACGGCACTATTATTGGTGTGCATATGGTTGGACCAAACGTCACTGACATGATTACCGAAGGTTCGCTAGCGATTGAAACTGGCTTGACCGCAGAAGACATTGCTCTAACAATTCACCCGCACCCAACTCTTTCAGAAGCATTCATGGAAGCATGTGAAGATGTGCACGGTATGTCGCCGCACGCGATGGCCAAGAAAAAGTAAAGCTGGTTAATGAAGTTTAGCCATAGCCCGTGCCTTGAAGTTGTTGACTTGGGGCGCACCGACTATGGTAAAACTACCGAGATGATGCTCGAGTTGGTTGACGCGATTGCCGCCGGCGAAAAGGGCGATCAATTGATACTTGCCGAATTTGATTCCGTTCTTACAGTCGGTCGCGGCGCCACTAACGAGGCATACGAGCAGGTAGGCATTCCCGTTCATGAAATCACGCGCGGCGGCAAGGTGACCTATCACGGGCCAGGGCAATTGGTTATTTACCCGCTGATTCAGCTAAAGGAAAGGGCATGCGATTTACATGCTTACCTGCATACTCTAGAGGAAGCGATGATGGCTGTTGTTGGCGATTTCGACTTAGATGGCATGCGCGACCAGCGTAATACCGGCTGCTGGGTTAACGATCACAAGGTTGCGAGTATCGGCGTGGCAGTGCGCAAGTGGGTTACTTATCACGGCGTTGCGCTGAATGTGAATACCGACCTAAGCTGGTTTAGTCGTTTTGACCCGTGCGGACTGGAGCGCGACGTGATGACTAGCATGCAGCAGCAACTAGGTGCCGCTGTTGATATTACACAGGTGAAAAACTCGGTGGTTCGTCACCTGCAACAATTGCTAACTGATGATCATCGGTAGCGGCACGCTAACCTTGCGAACTTGCACCGAGCCAATTACGTCAAAGGTGTAAAACGTAACGTATATCAGCCGGTTACGTAAAGCGTTTCTGTTAGGCACAAACACGTTTACATTTTGTACTTCGCTGCTTGGCACTGCCCCGAAGAAGCCGTTCCTTAAGAAAGTACGGTTGTAAGCGACGTCTTGGTTAGCTGGGATATGCGTGCCATTAATGTAGTGACCAGGGCTAGTGCCAAGAGTGATGAAGCCTTGATAGCGCGCGCCGTATTCGCTTGGCATTAGCCAATTCATGCCAAAACCTTGACCACGCACAGGAGGGGTCAGTAGCTGAACTGACAAATCTGTACCGCCACCGCCACTCCAGTTAGTAGTATCGGCAGCGTTGTCGGCACCAGGCGTGCCTTTGTCGCCATTACCGTAGCTAGTAGTGGCATTGCTAAAGTTCGACAAAGAACCATCCGCCATGCAATCTTTACGCTCAGATGAAATGCCGTTGCCTCCCCAAGAGCTAGTGTAATCGACACGGTCAATTTCAGTCGAACCATATTCAAGCCACACCGTGTCTGCACTACTTAAAGTAAACTGACCAGCAGGCCAAACAAATTGCGGGCGTAGTCCGCCGTTCCGTGATGGCAGACCGTCGGCAGCTATTACCAATTCTGTCCCTGGTTGTAGCTGCACCGCGGTGCCAAACTTGACGTTATCGGCAGCAGCGTCGCGTATTTCAAGATTGTTGATGTTGACGTCGTTATCTACACCAATTATTTCTACCCATTGGCCGAGTGTGTCAGAAACTTGTGCTGGGTTGCGCATAAACTCTGAGACCACCACGTCACCAGCGCTTGGCGCCGCAGACGAATATTCGTCGACATAAGCAGTGAAGCTAGTGTCGTCTTCGGCGCGCACCGTATAAGTGTTGCCATCAGTAGTTAAGTGAATTGTGCCTTCAGCATCGACGTAGCCTTCAGCTCCGGTGCCATCGGTAGGGCACCAAACAGGAGTCATGCTTGTGGCAGTATTAATCCTGTCAATGACTTCTTGGTTAGGGTAACCATAAGGGTTGTTAGAGCCACAAGGGAGAACTGTGAACTCAGGCTTCAAATAGCTGATCCAAGTAGAGTTAGACGACGTCCGCGAACCATGATGGTTAGCTTGGTAAACATCGACATCGCCGACTAAGGGCGCTACGCTGGATTCAACATTGGTAGTACCGTTACCGCCACCAGTTAAATCTCCGCCCATCCACATTTGGAAGTCTCCGTAGTCGATATGGTAGCCAATGCTTGATGAGTTCTCGAGCTGCGATGAACCAGAAATGTTAACGGTGTTGCCGTTACTTAGTTTGCCGTCTACAACGATGCAAGTAAGAGTCACTCCGCCACCTAAGTCGATAACCTGCCCTGGCGAAATAGTTTGTCGTACTGAGCTGTAACGACTTTTATAATCAGTGTAAGACTGTGTTGTAGGCTGATTGTTGTCGCCGCGGTCGAAACAAATACTAGCAGTTATGCCGCTGTTCCAGACTTCATCTAGACCACCGACGTGGTCAGCGTGATAGTGACTTGCCCCAACGTAATCTAAATGACTGATACCCAAAGAATTAAGCAGGGGCACTACGGTGCCGTTGCCATCGCCGTTGCTACCACCATCAAACAAAAATGTTTGACCACTCGGAGATATCAGCAATGTGGCATCAGATTGGCCCGTGTCGATGAAGTAAACTTCGAGGCTTGAAGCGGCTGGTATTGAAAACCAACCTGCCAGTAGAGCAAGAATTAGAATTGCGCGCATTTAGAGGGATATAGTTGAAATTAATCAGGGCCTTACCATTCTACCACCGGAAACGGTGGCTAGGTCGCGCAAGAAGCTCTCATGTTTATTACTGTCGGTAACTAAAACACAGTGAATTCGTAGACCAGTTCGTAAATACATGCGCTCGAATCCGTCAAGAATGTGCCCAGGGTATTGATGCTTCCCTGCTGACGATCCGCCATCGGAGACTATAAGCACAGTGTCTATGCTGGAGTCGAGCGCCACCTGTTCAAGCGCGTCATACAAGGCCGAGGTCGAGCGATAGGGGCGTTTTGCCAAAAAGTCTAAAGCCTTTTTGCGGTTTGTTTTAGAATTGACCACCATTTTTTTGAAACCGAATTCGGGACTCTGCTCGATGGTTGCAACGGTAAACAAGGCCTTCTTTGGCAATTGAGCTAAAAACTTGTCAACCTCAGTTGCTGCGGCTTCGGCACAGCTTTCGCCGTTTAGTTGACTGGTGGACATAGATCCCGAGCCATCAACTAAAATTGCAATGTTACTGCTATCGATAGGGATGCCGAAAAACTTCGCAACGGTATCGGCTTGATTGCGATCTTGCTGGTTGTCTTTCGCGTCGCCTTTTTTAGCTTCGGCTAACCAGGCGGGGCCAGATTCGTTCCACCATTGCTCCCACATGGCAGGGTCGTTGCCAAAAGATATGCCGGTTAATTTTCGTAGGCTGTTGCCAATGTCGGAAATGAAGCGGCTTGGCAAATCGGGGAAGGCGTTTACTTCGTCTTTAAGAAATTTAATCAGCAGCGGAGCAGCGATGAAGATTTCGCTAGCCACTACTGACTCAAGTACTGCAGTGCGCGGGCCAGCGGAGTTGCTATCGAAGGCCTTTTGCGCAATCGTAATCAAGTTAATATTAGCAGGTGCTTGTTGCGTCAAAACACGAATAGCAATTGCGCGGTCGCCACTGTCTTTGCCTTTTAGCGCCGCATCAACAAGATTAGCTTGTTGCTTGTTGGTTAAAGAATCTAAGTAGGCATAGCCGTGGAAAGGCGCTCCGGCCTTGTCAAATAACTCAATCAGCTTGTCACGAGAGGTTGCCCTCGAGTCACTAAAGTCAATTCGCGACTCTTTAAGTAAGACACCAGCACATTGTTGCCAAGCGCGGCAGACTTCGTCTTCTTTAAGGAAATTCTTACTGAGTAAAAGTTTGCTCGATACCTTTACCTTACTGCGCTCAATACCGCGTAATAACACAATGCGATGCCAGTTACTAGTTTTTTTGTTAGCGGCTGCGGCTAGCATTATGTCACCTTCGCTCTGCGACGTCGACTTCAAGTAGCCACTGTAAAACCAATCACGCAAATAAACGCCGCGATAAGTGTCATGCTTGGTGTCGAATAATTCGATGCGCAATTTTTCGGCATCGTCAGTGCGCATGTCTGCTAGTGAACGCGCAGCGCTGTAAGCACCATTTTCGTATGACGTTTTGTCGGTGGCTGCTTTAAGAGTCGACTCAATTTCATTTAGGGATTGAGCGCATGCAACAAGAAGTATGGTAACTAACATGTAAAAAAAGAGGAAGCCATTATGGCTCCCTCTAAGGTTATCAGTTCAGGTTTAATTATGTTATTAATTAACTTAGTTAATGATAGCGTGTGCTGCGTTTGACATGGTCGCGCCACGAGCATTTGCGGTAGGGTCAGAGCAGTACCACTGGAAGTATAAATCCAATCCGATGAAGTTTGGATTGTTAGGAATATTCAGCGGGAGTGTTGCGTGACCTGCAGCATCGGAGCCGGTTGGAAATTGGTAATTGCCAGCAACGAACAAGAAGTTGCCGGGAGCGCCAACGCCAGTCATGTCGTAAGGCAGGTTAAATGTTGGAGGGCGATTCCAGACAGTGTCAGAGAGGCCCAGGAACAAAATATTGTTGCCGCCTGCTAAGCCATCATCGAGGTAGATCTCTAGGCTTTGCCCGATTATAGGATGACCGTTACTGCTAATCGTTGGTGTCGAACCAGTTGATGATGTTCCGGATGAACCAAAGATAGTCCAGTTAGGATTAATCACCACAGGTGGTGAGAACGCACCAGCAGGCATGTTGTCCATTTCGCCAACGAAGTGCCCGAGAGGATCGAAGCTCATGTAGGTCGCATCGGCGGCGTCCATTGCGTCATTGTCATTGTTTGCATCTTTCAAGAAGTACAGTTCGCCACCGCCAGAACGGATAGAGAAGCCGCCATCGTGAGCAGCGCCCGCGTAACATGAAGGCATGCTTTGAGCTGAATTAGCACCATCGTAGTAGAGAACGACTTCGCCAGCATCGTTTAGGTCGAGGTCACCGTTGTAGTCTATGCCGCGATACAAACGGCCACCAGCGCCACTACATGTAGCAGCAGCAGCTGTTGACATAATCCAGTAAACGTCTTCGCCAAGTGGGCCCGCGCCCGGCGCGAATTCTAGAACTTCTAGAGTAGCGTACATGCCAGTACCAGATGATGAGACACAGCCCGCATTGGGCAATACACCTGATGCAACGTCGGCGTTTAATTCTAGACCAGCTACATCGTCAACTAGGTTGCAGAAGTTCCAGGCTTCGCCAGCGTCCATTGCATCACCGTCGGCATTTATATCTTGGAATGCGTAAAGCATGCAATCTTGTTGAGCGAAGCCAACGACGACACCGTTTGTGGTGTCGTACATAATCGCCTCGAAGTCGCCAAGGTCGATTGTTACCTGGCCAGTAGTGCCTGCAATTGTTAGTCCAGCAAGTGCATCAACGTAGTGAGTGAATTCACCAGCGTCCCTTGCGTCACCGTCGTTGTTACTGTCGATGTAGTAGTGAATACCTGCGCTTGGTTGATTGCCGCCTGACCAGTAGTCGTCTGTAACGTAGAAGCCACCAGTAATTGGGTCGTGGTCGAGAGCGTCAGGGGAAGCGTTGCTGAAAAGGCCACCGTTTCTAGTGTCAGCCCATTCAACAATCTCGCCAGCGTCGATAGTGTCGCCATCGCCGTTGATGTCTTCTAGTCGTAGAACCATATCGTTGGTAGATATGATATATAGGAAGTGTTGGCTGTTTTCTTTGCGATACTTCACGTCTGTCACATAATTAATCATGTTGCCGCCGTCTACGCCAAGGTACATGATCTCGTCTCCAGCGACGAAATCGCCATTGCCATCGAGGTCGGCGGTGCGCCAAATGCCCCAGTCGCTGATAGTGGAATCGCCTTGGTACATGGCGTATTCGTCGGGAGCTTGGGCCATCACGAGGCTGCCAAGCGAAATGAAAGCAAGAATTGCTAGGGATGTTCGCATTTTATTAAGAGGGGTTAGGAGCGCGAATTACGCTGCCACAATGCTTGAAAGTATAGCTTAATATAAGGTAGTTGCACGCAAAAAACCGTGGATTTAGTGGTTGTGCCCAACATGCCCATCGCGCGGCACCTGCTGCTGATTCTGTGCCAACTCAAGCAATGCGCCTGCGGCGAGGTGCTGTGGATCACTCTCTAAGATGGTTTTGCACAAAGAACTTGCTATGTCGAAATCGAGAGACTCGAGGGAGGCATGGGCTAATGATAGTAGTACGAAATCGTCGTCCCAGCCCTGCTTGTACAAATCGCCGAAGTATGCATCAATCCAAGAAATTTCACGGGATTCGACTAAAACTAGCCCGACATTTCGCCATAACTGCTGTAACTGCAAGGAATTCGGGTGTAATTTGGTGACAATCATTAATTCGGTAAGAGCTGCGTCAGTAGTCTCAGTAGATAGTGGGTTGTCTTGCAGGTAAGTATCGTGAACCGAATACTCCTGCGATTGCAGGTGGGCGGCATAGAACCTTAGCAGAGATTCAGTGCCGTCAGCTTGATGGCTAGCCAAATCGGTTAGCACCGCCGAGGCGCGATGGTGATTACTCACTTTAGGGTTTAACACGGGGTGGTTAGCCGCTAACAAATAATCAACAGGACGCCACGGTCCTTGCAACATCCATGCGTCGACATTGGTGTTGCTGGCAAGTGTGACCTCGATGGCTTTCGCCGATTCGCTGATAGTGATTCCTTGATTACTGCCAACGAAAATCAAGTAAGGAATTTCTAAAGTGTCAGAGTACACGAATACTTTGCTGGAACTAAACACATCACTAAATGATTGAGCAATTTGCGGCGCTACGTGCGGGGTTAGTTCGTCGGCAGCTATTCGTAACACGCATAAACCATCTTCTGCAAGTCGCATGGACGCTTGGCGAAATAGTTCGTGGCGAAGTAATGAGCGGCGCGAGATAAATTGTGCGCCAGCATATAGCTTAATAAGCGAGTGGCCACCAGCTGAATTAACGAGTTGTTCTGGATCGCTAATTAAAATTGGATTGTGGTTGTCTGCGGTAAGCGAGTTAATGAATTCATCACTTTGCAGAGAGCTACGGTGATTGTTTGGCAACGGAGTTGTTGCTACGCGACCGTCAAAAAGAGCTAGGTAGTCTTGATCTTGATATGTAGTACTTAGCTTGCGTTCAATGTGGCTAAGCTGTGCTACCGAACTTCCTTCTACAGCTATCCAAGTGTAGTTGCTGCGCGCAGAAAGATTAATGGTTGGTTGCCAATTAGTAGCAGGCAAGAATAAGCATGCTGCAATGGATGCCACAGAGGCGGTGGCCGCTGCGAATTTATTGGAACGAACTTGTTTGAAGCTGAGTATAAATACTGCAATAAATGAGCCAACAGTTAGTGCCAAACGGCTAGATAAAGCCATTTCTCGAGGTGCAATCGCAATAATAATGAATGCTGCGGCAATGCCACATAGGGTCGACGAGAAGTGTTTGCGACCGTTGGTGATAGTGCGCAAAAACACTGCAACAAGTGCTGTGGGTATTGCAAAACATAGCACGGTCATTAATGGTAGATACAGTGGATTTTCTTCGGCTAATAATGGCGAATTAGCGTTCGCGAAATCTAATATTCTCTGATCTTGGAAGAAACGACTATAAGTCTCTGAGGCGCTTAGTCGTTCGATAAATCTAAGCGAATAGAATGCAGCGCTTGCGAGCAAAACAGAGCTGACGCGCAGCGTTAGGTTTAAAATTATGTCGGCTAAACCAGCGGCTAAAGTGAACCACGAAATGGCAAACACTAGCAGTAAAGTGTTACCGCGAATGGTGTTGTCGGCAGTGGTGGCGTAATCAAAAGCTGTTGCGTATGGCAAAAACAGTAACACCAGCATTGCGATTGCTACTCCACCGGCGAATGGCGTCAATAATTCTGGAAGTTCGACGCTGTTACTTGCGTCTTCATTAGCTTTAGTGAAGTAGTAACGTTGTAAAATTCCCGTTAGCGCCCATACACAAATAAAACCGGGTATCCCGACCGCAATCCCGGGTATGAGATTAGCCCCGATTAAAGATCCGAATAACAATAAACTACTGTTGGCCTTATGGCTTTCAATTGCAGTACCAAGATTTGCGCCAATCGCTCGCAATGGCAAAAAAAGTAGTGCGGCAAACAACGCGCTGAGCGGAGCCATTCCGGCGAAAAGTGGTAGGGCGCCTGCTAAACCCAATAAAACATATGAGGCGCGGGGCGGAGTATCCCCGGCGCCGTTGAAGCGAACGCCATTGCCAACTGAAAGCAGGACGAAACCGATAGCCAATAAATGATTACCACTCGAGCCGCCAAGGGATATAGCAACGCAGTCGATTAGGCCGGCGATTAGTGCGCCGACGCCGATGAAGTAAAGGAAGGAATGTAAGTGACGCATTGTTGGTATGGATAGTTTATTCTATCCTCAGTATGTTTCGAGTAACGATGGCCATCATTTGCGTTTTAAACTTTATGGGTGGCGCCACAGGTCAAAATTCGGCAGTGGCGCCAATAAAGCACGCGCAAATAACAGTAATTCAGCAGGCACCATTGCTCGATGGGGTTCTCGATGATTTAGCATGGGAGCACGCTGCACAGATTGATGACTTTACCGAGGTTAAGCCTAATGAAGGGCGCCCTGCCGAGCAGCGCACGGTCTGTTATTTAGCGCGTGACAACGAGTTTTTGTACGTCGCCTTCGAGTGCTTCGAAGACGATGTCGATTCGATGGTTTTGCAAAATGTGTCTCGCGATGCTTTTTTGACTGACGACGATAGAGTTGAGTTTGTGCTTGACACTTTCAATAATAAACAGTCGGCTTACTTCTTTCAGATGTCGGCGGCAGGTTCGCGCGGCGATGCGCTAATCGGCGAAAACGGATTACGCTTTAACAAGCCTTGGAACGGCTTTTGGCAAGGTGTTACTAAAGTGCATGACGATAGGTGGGTGTGTGAAATAGCAATCCCTTTTGCTACTTTAAGTAGCGGCGACAACGATACCTGGGGAGTTAACTTACAACGTTATCGGGGGCCGTCACGTAGCCAATACCGCTGGTCTTCGCCGCGTCTTGAAATATTTCTTGGTAACGTATCTGTGGCTGGTGAAATAAGTGGACTTTCCGGTTTGAAGCAAGGAAGCGGAATCGAGTTTCGCCCATACTTCAAGACAAAGAGAATTGACCAGCACGATGGCGCCCAAGAATTACTAGCCGACTTCGGTGGAGAATATCATTGGTCGATTACGCCAGCGTTTAAAGCCTCTCTAACAGTCAATACCGATTTTGCCGAGACCGAAGTTGACGATCGAAAAATAGACTTGTCACGTTTTTCAACGTTCTATCCTGAAAAACGCGATTTCTTTTTACAAGATAGCAATTTGTTTGAGTTTGGCGAACAGTCCACTTGGGGCGGCCGTGGCAACAAAAACTTGTTGCCGTTCTTTAGTCGTAGCATTGGTTTGTCGGGGGACAAGCCAGTTGATATCGATTATGGCCTGCGATTAGCAGGGCGCATTGGCTCTCTCGATTTAGGCGTGCTGGCGGTACATTCCGGAGACGATTTAGCGCTCGGCGTTCCTGACGGAAATTTGTTTGTGTTGCGACCGTCCTATCATTTATCAAAATCTTCGAGTCTCGGTGGACTGTTTACTGACGGCAACCCAGGCAGCATGGGTTCCAACTCAGTCGGTGGTGTTGACTATCATTTTTCATCTGCTGATGTGTTCAACTCCAGCTTCTCATTGAATACCTTTTTGGTCCAAAGTTCCGATGAAGATAGTGCGCAGCGTGGCTTAGGTTTTGGTTTGCAGGCAACTTTGTCGCAACCTGAATGGAAGTTCTCGTTTGCGAACATTGCTACACAGTCTGATTTTTCACCGGGCATGGGTTATGTTCGCCGTCCTGGTGAAATGATGAACAAGGCTGTGGTTCAGTGGAAACCGCTGCCGGATAATTCGTCGGTACGCCAGTATGAATTTATGGTTGCCCCAGAAGTGTGGACGAATCTCGACGGCGATTTGATTAGCTCTACTTTGCGCTTGGGCTTGTTTGACGCAGAGTTCCAAGACGGCACTAGTATCAAATTCCACACTAAAATTATGCGCGACCGCCCTGATAATGATTACGAGGTTGCCAATGGCGTGACGATGCTGGCCGGCGATTATTCTTGGGTGGAGCACATGCTTAAGTATTCAACTTCGACGCGTGAAACATTATCTTCCGACACGTATTTGTCCGGCGGACAATACTATGATGGCTATATCGTTAAATTGAATACCGATTTAACTTATCGCCCGTCGGTATCGTCAAAAATAAAATTGTCCTATAGCGAAAACCGCGGGCACCTGCCTGTTGGAGATTTCACCACCAGAGTTCAGGGCTTGGCTCTTGACTTCTCGTTTGGTCCGCAAATGTCTTGGGACACTCTGTTTCAAGCGGACAATCAAAGCGACACCTTAGGCGTGCAATCCAGGTTAAAGTATTTACTTGAAGATGGCCGCGAATTGTTTTTTGTCGCTGACAGCGGGTGGGAAGAGCTAGCAAATCGTATGATTGTGCCAATGCAGCATGACTTAACACTCAAGGTGGTATACGCGCTGCGCTTCTAGAATGTTTCGTAACCTCGCGCCATTGTTGACAGCTGCCATTTTGTTATTGGTGGCGTTCTTCTCTTTCGAGGCACGCTCTACCACTTGGGCGACTAACGACACCTATCAAGGTAGCGACACTTGGCATAGCCTAGATAGCGACGGCCTTTACCACATGCGCCGCTTAAGTGAATACCGCAAGGCCGATGGGCTGCCGTCCGCGCGCGATGCTTTTTTGAATTATCCTGACGGAGCGATTATTCCGTGGCCGCCGTACTACACGGTAGTAGCTGACGTTTTTGTTGACGACGATGACTCGACCATTGAAATGCAGATGGGGCGGCTGCCGTGGTTGTTCTCGGCCTTAACCTCGGTACTAGTAGCGTTGGCGGCGTTGATGATTGCTGGCCGCGGCGCAGCGTTGTTGGCTGGGTTGCTTCATGCTTTTAGTTACGCATCGATTCACTACGGAGGCAGGGGCGTCGCCGATCATCATGCTTTAGTGTCGCTGCTCAATTGTTTCATATTGCTGGCATTTACCTTTGCCTCCAAGTTCGGTGGGTTTTCAAGTTTGCGGGCTTGCATGTTATCGTCATTAACCGCCGGCGCAGCAGCTGGTTTGATGCTTGGCGTGTGGGTAGGTGCGCTGATGTATTTGGTGCCCATTCAATTATTGTGCTTGTGGTGGCTGTATAACTATTTCAACCGTCAGGTAGCTTTGTTCGTTAGCTTGTTTCATTTATCGGCATTGATCGTGTTGTTACCAGCCATTTTGCAATCACCATGGATTGCAGATTACCCATGGATGGTAATTAATTTATCTAACTTCCATTTGTTGTGGTTGTCTTTAGGTGTTGTGCTGCCAATCCCTATTTGGTGGGCGCGCAACCAAGCCGCCACGCGTAAATACATGCGCTTGGTCGTGGCCTGTGGTGTGGCAGTGGCCGCAATTATTTTTGCTTTAGACATCCCGCCGGCGAGCGACATTCTCAAAGGATTTGCCTGGGTCTCTCGAGCTGACGAATTCATGGCTGGTATAGCCGAGTCGGCACCGCTGATTGGAGACACCGGCAGTCAATCAACCGGCTTATTCGAATGGATAGGGTGGACGGCACTTATGCTGCCATTTACTTATTGGTGGGCATGCCGAGATAAGAAATTTGTCTTACCTGTTTTCTTGCCGTGGTTAGTAGCGTTACCGCCATTATTACTGCAGGGACTCGCACAGCGTCGCTTTGCTGACGCTTTGTCGGCGCCGATGGCCGTTATTGTTGCTGTTAGCTATGTGTGGTTGTTGTCAAAAACTAAAATGAAGCCGCCATTGCAGATAGTTTTCGCAACGGTGTTTTTGTTCTTTGGCCAATTCGCCGGAGTTACATATTCACTCACTGGGAAAAGTATTAGCCCCTACGATGAAGTTACAGGTGCCGAACACGATTTATTCGAATGGATTGCCGAGCAAAAACCACAGCCGCGTTCAGTCCTGGCCGCCTGGGATTTCGGTCATGCCATCGAGTGGGTGGCAAAGCGCCCGAGTATTGCGACGAACTTTGGATCATATATTGGTCGCGATAGCTTTGTTGATCCGGCCAAGTTTTTTATGGCTAGTAACCACCAAGAGGCCGAAGGCATCTTGATTAAGCGTAAAGTGCAGTATGTCGTCGCCACCTCGCACTTGCCGGACTTATTGGCCTCACATGCGCAGCGAGTTGGCGTTGATGTTAAAGAGTACCGAACTATTGTTGCTGGCAAAGAGCTGCGGTTGTCTGCGAAGTGGTTTCAAACTATGGCCGCCCAAGTGTTTAATTTTGGCGATACTGATGGCTTTGATGGGCCGGCATCTAGCATCCCGTACTTGCGCTTGGTTTACATATCCCCTGTGCTTGCTTTTGTTGGCGAGCAACTAGGCTCGAAAACCTCAGTGGGACGTATCTGGGAGTACGTGCCAGGCGCTGATGTGCACGGCGTCACTCAATCAAGCTCTGCAGTCGACGTAGTCGTTGATTTTAAATTTATGCACGATGGCAAAAAGTTAGTTGCGAATCAATGGTCTGCCCATGTAAGCAGCGATGTCAATGGCGAATTTGAAGTGCGCGTGCCTTACTGCAGTGGTAGCAATGGTGAGGCGATTGTTACAAAAATGACATGGAGTGACTCGCAAGGTACTCACGTTTTTGAATTGAGTGAGGAGCAGGTAATGAATGGCGAGACGGTGCGCTTAAAATAGGGCATGAGTGATTCTCCTAACGTACAATCAATTTCACGCGCCGTTGTTTTGGGCGCGGGCACTATGGGCAACGGTATTGCGCAAGTTTGCGCTCAAGCTGGCATGCAGGTTGTGTTATTTGATATCAACGACGATGCCGTCGCTACGGGATTGGCGAATATCAAACGCATGTTGGCCAAGGCCGTAGAAAAAGGCAAAGCTAGCTCGGAAGATGTCGCAGCGACGATGTCTCGCTTAAACACTTCAACGGATTTGCTAACCAGCTGTGAAGGCGCGCAATTAGTCGTTGAGGCGATTCCCGAAAAACTAGAGTTGAAGCAATCGGTTATGGCGCAAATTGAAAGTGTAGTCGCCGACGATTGTTTGATTGCTAGCAACACATCGTCATTGTCGATCACTAAAATATCCGCTGACATGAATCATCCACAGCGTTTTTTAGGAATGCACTTTTTTAATCCGGTGCCATTAATGGCGCTGCTTGAAGTGGTTGTTGGCGAACAAACTGATTCGGTAAATTGTGATTTGGCAGTCGAGTTAAGCAAGCGTTTGGGTAAAGAGCCCATCGTAGTGCAAGATGCTCCAGGCTTCGCTTCGTCGCGTTTGGGCGTGTGTATTGGTCTCGAAGCTATGCGCATGGTCGAAGATGGTGTTGCTAGCGCTG
>JAPKEZ010000147.1 GCA_028821845.1 Planctomycetota bacterium
CCAAAAAGGTCATGTGCTCGTTATTGTTAGTCTCTTTTACAACTTCAATATGGTGAGTCCCCGCTGTCAGCCCATGAGCCAAAATAATCGCCTGCCAGCTATTGCTGCTGGACACCTCAACCTTCGTGGCGTTAAAAACATCGCCATCGACAATCACCTTGAACCACTCATTGTCGTTTTCCACAATTACGCCCATCGCGATCGCAGTGCCGTCAAAGTTCATAGCGACGGAAGACCCTTGCCATCCGCACCATGGTTCTGTAGCTGTGCTGTTGTCCCAGCGACCTTGGTAAGCGATGGAAATGTCATCAGCGTAGGTAATCCAGGCAGGCGCCGGAGCGTGACTACCTAAAAAGGCTATGAAGCTTAATATGATTGCGAAAAACTGCACTCCTCTAGCATAGCCTATTTTGCCTGCAATGCTCCTAAATCAGTGCTTTTTAAGCGCCACGGCGTGGGAGTAGCTAAAATATGCGCCGTTAAGCGCTTAACACAACCATGGCAAACATCGAATCATCAGCAGAATTTGTATCCGCGGCATACACGCAGATGCGCTCCAATATCGCAGCGGTCAAAGAATCAAACGGCCGCGCGATTCCACTAGCTGAGAAGATTGTATTTGGCCACATCGATGATGTAGCCACTCAAAATCTCGAGCGTGGCAAGGCTTACCTCAACCTGCGCCCCGACCGCGTGGCGCTACAAGACGCGACTGCGCAAATGGCGTTGCTGCAATTCATGATGGCTGGCAAAAACGAGGCGGCCGTCCCGACTACGGTGCATTGCGATCACCTGATTCGTGGGCACGTCGGAGCTGACAAAGATTTAACTTTAGCCAACGAAGAAAACCGTGAGGTTTTCGACTTCTTATCTAATGTTTCCAACCGCTATAACCTTGGTTTCTGGAAACCCGGCTCCGGCATCATTCACCAAACCGTGCTTGAAAACTACGCCTTCCCTGGTGGCTTGATGGTTGGTACTGATTCACACACTCCGAACGCAGGCGGCTTGGCTATGTGCGCAATTGGAGTCGGTGGCGCCGACGCCGTTGACGTAATGGCCGACTTCCCCTGGGAAGTTCTACAGCCAAATATCGTCGGCGTTAAATTAACCGGCAAGCTGAACGGCTGGACCGCACCCAAAGACGTCATCCTTAAATTGCTCGGCATGTTGACTGTTAAGGGCGGCACGAATCGCATCATCGAATATTTCGGTGAAGGTTGTGAATCAATTTCATGTACTGGTAAAGGGACGATATGTAACATGGGCGCTGAACTTGGCGCTACTTGTTCGGTGTTCCCTTACGATCAACGCATGGGTGATTACTTACGCGCGACTAACCGCGTCGACCTAGCTGAACTTGCCGATGGCAATCTTGATTTACTCACGGCCGATGAAGGATGTGAATACGATGAAGTTTATGAGATTGATTTAAGCACACTCCAACCACACTTGGTTGGGCCGCACACTCCAGACTTAGCGCATGAAATTTCTGATATGGCCGCCGACTGTGAAAGCGAAGGGTACCCTGTCGAAATACGCGCCGCATTAATTGGTTCATGCACAAACTCATCTTACGAGGATATCTACCGTGCTGCAGATATTGCCAAACAAGCAACGGCTAACAACACCAAGATGAGCGCTCACTTATTTGTCAGCCCCGGCTCTGAACAAGTATATGCGACAATCAAGCGTGATGGCTTGCTTGATTCGTTAGAAGCTGTCGGAGCTACAGTTTTAACAAACGCATGTGGCCCTTGTATCGGTCAATGGCAGCGTGACGATATAGAACTGGGTGTTCCAAACAGTATCGTTACTTCTTTCAACCGTAACTTCCGCGCACGTAACGATGCCAACCCCGACACGCTTGGGTTTATTGGCTCACCAGAAATGGTTATGGGTCTTGGTTTATCCGGACGTCTCGACTTCAATCCCCTCACTGACTCTTTAACTGATGCTGATGGCAATTCATGGAAACTCGAAGTGCCGGCGATTGCCCCTGATATCCCAGAGGATGGTTTTGAAATTAAGCGCGATGGTTATCAAGCGCCAAGCGAGGGTACCGAAGGCGAGATCGTGATCGACCCTGACAGTGAACGTTTGCAATTACTTGAACCGTTTAAGGTGATTCCATCTGAAGGTTATTCTGAAATGCCATTGCTATTAAAGACAATGGGTAAAACCACAACCGATCACATCAGCCCAGCGGGCAAGTGGTTGAAGTTCAGGGGCCACCTCGACAACATTTCTAACAACATGTTTACTGGCGCGACTAACGCGTTTGACGGCGGCACTGGCACCACCAAAGATCCACTCAATGGAGAAATAGGTCAACCGGTTCCAGCGGTGGCACGTAATTTAAAAGCTGCGGGCAAGCACTGGGTCGTTGTTGGTGATGAGAACTACGGCGAAGGTTCGTCGCGTGAACACGCGGCGATGTGCCCGCGCCTACTTGGCGCAGGTGCCATTATCACGCGTAGCTTCGCACGCATTCACGAAACAAACCTTAAGAAGCAAGGTGTGTTGGCATTTACTTTTGCCGATGCCGCTTCGTGGGAAGTCGTGCAACAAGACGATACCGTAACAATTGAAGGACTCGAGCAACTAGCTCCGGGTTCGCAAGTGTTCGCGGTGTTTAACCACGCCGACGGCAGCAACCACCGCGTAGAAATTGTGCACACCCTAAACGCTGAACAAATAGTTTGGTTCCGGGCTGGTTCTGCGCTGAACTCACTTCGCGCATGAGCCAACAAATTCGCACTGCTGTAATTACTGGTGCCGGCAGCGGCATCGGGCGCGCAGTTGCCCAAGAATTTGCCAACAACGGCGTTCGGCTTTTATTAGTCGGACGCCGTCTTGCAATGTTAAAAGACACTTTAGACTCGCTCAGCGGCGATGGTCATTCTGTTGTTGCCGTTGATGTTACAAACGCCGGCGAATTAAAAACCGCCATCGACGATTTCGCCAACTCTAATAACGGGTTGGATTGTTTAGTCGCCAATGCTGGTATTAACCCACAGCGCGCGGCGGCGGCTGATGTCGATGCCGACGCCTGGGGAGAAACGCTACGCGTAAATTTAGATGGTGTGCATAACAGTTGCCAATCCGCCATACCGCATTTACTTAAATCTGGTTCCGCTAGCGTGGTAACCATCGGCTCAATCGCCGGCCTAAAGGGCATGGTGGCGCGCGCAGCATACGGGCCATCTAAAGCTGCGGTGATTAACTACACGCAATCTTTAGCCACTGATTACTCACGGCAAGGCATACGCGCTAATTGTGTTTGCCCGGGCTTTGTAGTTACCGACATTAATCGAAAGTGGCTCGAGGGCTTGCCATCCGCAAAAAGAGAAAGCCTAGAAGAGCGACATCTTCTAGGTTTAGGAACTCCGCCGCAAGTGGCGAGTTTAATTTGGTTTTTAGCTAGCCCTGGCGCATCTTGGATGACCGGAAATGTCATCGCCGTTGATGGCGGTTACAGCTGCCACTAGTTAAGGTATCGCTAACTCAACCGCGTTTGTCT
>JAPKEZ010000148.1 GCA_028821845.1 Planctomycetota bacterium
CTATTTTTTTGGCGGATTTAGCCATGATTTCTGGTAAAAATTTGATTTACTGTTAATCGCAGGATTTCTGCGGGGATTGGTTTGCGCAACATAGTGATAACCCCTAATTCGAGGGCCGCTAACTCGATGTCGCGCGATGGTTGGCCAGTCATTAAGATGCTCGGCACAGAGTTACCCAACTGATTTAGATGATCAAGCACTTCAAGGCCAGTGAGGCCCGGCATATGCATATCGAGTAAAGACAAGTCAAAGGAGTTGTTTAATAACATATTTAACGCGTCTGAGCCGCTGTAAGCCACTTCGATGCTGTATTCGGCATTGCCCAACATGGCGACAACTGCGTTGAGTTGTTCGACCTGGTCATCGGCGATTAAAATGCGAAAAGACATGTTATCAGGCATTTATCCGCAAGATGTGTGCCACAAAGAGACTGCCGAATAGGCAGGCAAGACCTATTCTCCAAAATCGTGATCAGTATCGTCGTCGTCACACAATAGCCTGCCGGTTTCTTCGCCTTCGGCGGCAATTTCTTCGTCAGTGTAGGCATCTAGAACAAGCGTCATCTCTCGCACATTTATCGCCTCTTGGCAGTGTTGGCACCGCGCACAGTCAACGGTCTCAAACAATTCGAGATACCCTTCTGGAGGGCATCCGCATTTTGGGCAAGGCGGCGTTATGTGCTGGGGCATCATTGAGAATCGCGCTGTCGCAGGAAATGAATCAGGGGTAACTGTAGCAAAGCGTGCTGCAGCTCACCGCCCTTGATGATCTCATCTAATTCTGCGCATGGCCGCAGTTGCACGTCAATAACTTCGTCAGCATCAAGATCGCACTCAGCGTCCGGCCGCGCATTTTTTATAAGATACGAATAGCAGCGATTATTTTGGATGGCAGGGTTGGCCTCTACTTCACATATCAGCAGTGGTTCATCACCGGTGTATCCAGTCTCTTCCCGTAGTTCGCGCGTTGCCGCCGCCCCTGGAGTTTCGCCGGCATCAATAACACCACCAGGAATTTCTAAACGCACAGCACCTATTCCTGGGCGGAATTGACGGATTAAAATAATTTCGTCGTCGTGCGTGGTCGCAATAACATTCACCCAATCAGAACTTTCAATAACAAAAAACGACGACTCATTTTCTAAAGCAGGGTGGCTATAAAAATCTTCGCGCACCGAAAAAATTCGATACGCGTCACGATGTTTAGAGGACTGCAGTTTCCAACGATCTGACATAAAGTCAGTTTACGTTAACTAGACACTATCTACAATACAGTTTGCGAATTCTGTTTCGTCGAGGCCTGCTTCAAGAGAGCGCAGCATTACTGATACAGCTTCGTCTTCGCGGTGTACTTCGTGAAGAGCTAGAATTAATTCCGAAACAGTGTCGGCACATGCCGAATCGTGCTGCCACGAGCGCTTTAGATAAGTTATGGCGCCTTCAGTGTCTCCGACTGAGCGCAATACTTTGCCCAATTCGCGCGACACAGACGGGTCTTCTGGGTGGCTGCGAAAAGCCTCTAGCAGAAAGTCAGCGGCAGCAAGGAAACGTCCTTCGCTATGGCAGCGTTGGGCGTAGGCAAGTAGGTTATTGGCGGATGTCATGGAGTTAATTGGGTTCAATTACTTATCGACAGGACTACTATCTGGACTTTAGCTAATAAACAAAAAAACAGGTCGTAACCGAAGCTACGACCTGCAGAAAAACGATTTAAGTTTTACGGTACGTCTAGGCGGATGGTGTTTGAGTCATAAACAATACCAGCAGACAGATACTGGCCTTCTATGAATACGGTACGCCCTGCAGCGCCGCTAGGCGTTACACGATATAAAGCGCCTGTGCCCCATGCTGTACTCGAGCCTGTGCCTACAACGCCATTGAAGGTGCTGAAGAACGGGCTACGGTCAGTGAAAGAGTAGACTAATCTGTATGGCGCAGATGCTGGCGCATTTATCCAGCTAAAAGTTATGCCTTGCCCTGGATTTGGCGTGAAAGTGGTTGCGGTTAACACAGCAGTGTCGTTGCCACCACCGCCACTTGCGCCATCGAATGGGTGTGATTCGGACAAGTCGCCGTATGCGCTACCCGTTGTACGTTTCACAGCAATGCATCCGCTTTCCCAGCCAGAGGCAGGTAGTTGGAATGTCATTGAGGTACCGTTTGAAGAGGGCACATCAGCTACTGTTTCGTGCGCGCCGCCAGAATTGCCACCATCAAGTAGGTCGCTCATCAGCCACACGCGGTTTGTTGATGAAGAAAATCCACCACCGGTGATTGTTACCGTGTTTCCAGAAACAGAAACGTTGTCAATCCGCGGCATGCTTGAAGACATTGCAGAGTAGATATACTTTACGCCATTAATGTCATCGCTTGCGAGTGATCGCTGCCCTGTTCCTGTGCCAGAGATGTAAGCATTCATGGTTGGGCTACCACCAGCGGTCGAGTGACCAAGGCCAAGCGAGTGGCCAAGTTCGTGACAAGCCACACCCTGTATGTCCATGCCACTATTCACAGAGCCTGGACCATCTTGCCAGTTCCATGCGTCGCCGTAGAAACGAATGCGCCAACCATCCTGGATTGGGGTTTCGCAGTAAGCAAGAACGCCACCACTTGAACCACTGATCGATGAAACGATATTGTCGTTACTGTTGCCGATGCCGCTAGCCATGCCTTCCCAGAAGAAAGTAAAGTTTGCGCCACCAGAGCCGACAGCGCTTTGTGAGCTATCTCCAGAACCATCGCCGTGTGCACGAGAGTTCCATTCAGCGCCACCCTTCCAGATGGATAGCTCGGCACCGGTGTAACCTGGCCAGTTTGAATGACTGGTCGAGTTGTTGTTTGCAGAGCTACCGCTGAAGTTGTCGTACACGCGGAAGTCGCGCTGGCCTAAGTTGAGGTCACCACCGATGGTGCTGTAACCAATTGCTGAATCGCCCATTACGAAAAATGAGGCGCCGGCAAGAATTAGACTGCCAGCTGTAAGGCGTAGAATGTTTTTCATTACTTGGCCTCCGATGTTGCTTTAGCGATATCGCTAATCAATGTTGAAACAAGTTGGTTGCCTTCAATTGCAAAACCTTTACCTTTGCCTAGAACGACTTTGCCTGTACGGGAGTCGATGGTACGGAAAATACCGCCCATTGATGCGTAAACGCAACGATCGATGTCCGGGCCCCATCCTTGAACAGTACCGCTGAAAACAACCACATCGTTGCCGAGGCGGTATTCAGACGGAGCTGGCATTGAGGTGACCATCATCGATTCGCCCCCAAAAGTACCACCGAGGAAGGCGGCATCAACAGTAATTGGGCTGTTGTCGTAAAGACTTGTGCCTTCAATGGTTACAATTGTGTAAATAAGTAGATCATCATTTTCTGGCGTGTACTTAACAGTACGGACGTCAGTAATAGTTCCCTGGACAGCAACATCTGTCTTAGAAATCATATTTTGTAGATCTAGCTCTTCGATGCATGCATTACCAGCTTGTACAAGTAGCAAGATGGCAGCAGAGGCAGTTAGCCAG
>JAPKEZ010000033.1 GCA_028821845.1 Planctomycetota bacterium
GTGATAGCTCTGCCACCACTCGCTGACTGGATGAAAGTCAGGGTGCAATTGAGCGCGGGTTCGAGTATTAGCGATTTGTCGATCGAGAGCAACTCAACAGTTGCTAAATCACATGAATTGCAGATGGCAAAAGCATTCTATGACGGCGGGAATTTGGCTGTAGTCGCCGATAATGCATTGGCCTTTAGTTTGTCAAGTGATAGTGGTAATTGGCAGCTCAACGATGACGGCGCTCAATTAGCAGATAGTACTGCTGGAAGTGTGGCAATGTCCTTCGGTCCAAGCTACCTCGACGACAGCACCGAGTCGCGGCTACAAGTATTTGCCGATGGCGGTCCTATCGTGCCAAGCGCCACCATGACCATCGACAATCCTGCAGGTTTGATTTGTGGTACTAAAGTGAATAGCTATTATTTCAACTTTGATGGCGCGTCAAATGTCATCGGTAACCTCTCGAGTTTGCGTATCAATGGTTCTCCCGAGTTGTCATTCTTATGGAATTTACAAAAGCCGTTGACTAATGCAGCTATGGAAATGCAAAACATCGAAGACTCTTTAGATTCCAATGACGATAAGGGCATACTGAGCTCTTGCCAGACATTGTTACGCTATTATCCACTCGACGAGAAACATGTGCTCCGCGCTAGAGAGTTAATTGGCGCGACCATGACTCGCGGACGTAATGAATTGAGTGATTTGCAGCAACAGGCTAGTGGTGCGTTATTCGTTGGTGCCGCAGAGGTGATGCTCGAGTTGAATGAGATCGCCATGAAGCTAAGCAGCCGATTCGCTGGCACTGAAATTGCGGTTCAAGCCGACAGTCTCTCTCAGTTATTGGTTGATGTTGTTGGTCAAAGCTCAGATGAAATTAAACAGTCTCAGCTTGATTACCATAATCGAGTGACCGTTGCACTCGAAAGCGTATATCCAAATATTTCAGCGTGGCTCAAGGAGGTCAAGTAATGGCTACAGGTTCTGCGTTAGATTTGGGTTCACATCGCGTGCGTTTTGCATCGGCTAAAGCTGGCAAAAACGAAGTAGAATTGTTGCGCTACATGAGTGGCGCACCATCGCGTGGCGAAAGACCTGCCGAAGCAGCACAAAGCATGTTTGGTAGTGAAGTAAAGCGTGGCTCCACATTGCGCGTTGGTTTGACTGGCTCAGACTTGATGATGCGTTATCTGCCTGTGCCGCGAGTTGAAGATTGGCGCCTCGAACGCCTCATGGAATTCGAAATTCGTGAAATCGAAGAGCGCTCCGGTTCTAGCCTAGCTTCATCTTATAACTTGTTGCCAGTCCCCCAAGGGCTTGACGATGAAGAGACGATGTTGCTTGGTTTGGTTCGCGAAGATTTTCTCGACGACACTATGGCGCAAATGCCGTCAATGTCAGTGCAAGCATTTTCGCCAAACGCGATTGCTTTGTATAACGCTTACCTCTCGCTCGGTGATCACGAGCCTTGTACTACTTTGCTTGCAAGCTTGGGCAACGGCACCTTAGACCTCGCATTGGTTAGTGGAACAGAATTGTATTTTGCACGTTCGGTGTCTACAGTTTTGGCTAAACGTAACCAGACTTTGGCTACTGCGCTAGGAATTAACGAGTCGCAAGCTGAGACATTGATCCACAAGCATTGCGACCTAGGGCTGGCTCTGCGCACTGTGCAGTCAACCGATGTCGACCGCGTTACTCGTCCGTTGTTGCCAATGTACGAGTCGTTGCCGACACTGTTGTCAGGTGTGGTGACTTTGTGTAAAGCGCAAGCGCGTCTCAACGAGTTGAATTTAGACCGCGTGTTGTTGACGGGCGGTGCTGCTGACACCAAAGGACTGATAGATTTCTTGGCCGACCGCATGCGCGTCGATGTCTCGCGCTGGAATCCATCAGAAATGATTGAGATCGAAGCGCTTTCAGATGAAGAGGCAGTGCAGTTAGAGAAAGACGGTTGTGCCGCCACAATCGCAATCGGCCTGGCTTTGGGTGCTGCCAATTCAGACTTGTATGCCTTAGAGATACTCACTTCTGATGCAAAGAAGAAGCGTGACTTCGCCGAGCGTGGCATCTTTCACATTCTAATGGCTGTGGCTGCAGCAGCTTATATCGCTCTTAGCTTGATAGTGATGGGCGGCCTTGCTGACGATGCTGAAGCTGTGTCGCGCACCATGCGACAAACTCAGCAGAAAAACGAACGTAATCATCAGCAAGCTTTAGACCTGATTGAAAAGATTGAAGAGCGTAGCGTTATCTTTAGTGATTTGCGTAACCGTCAAGCAATCGGCGACAGCGCTTATAACTTCATGAACTATCTAGAAAACAATTTGCCATCTAGCTTGTGGGTTGAGTCGATGTCGATTCAATTAGACGATGGTAAAGACTGGGGTCGCGAAGGAGAAAGAATACCAGTGTTGACAGTCCGCGGCCGCGCTGAAGAGGACGTGCGTGGAGCGACGGCTGACTTCTCGAGGTTTCATCAGCAATTTGCCGCGGTTATACCTGGGGGTGAGTCTGCGGTCACGCCATCGCAAAATCCGCGCGGCAAATCACTAGAGTGGTCAATAAAGGCGCACTTGTTAAATTCGATTGAACAAGTCGCCGGCACGGAGGACGAGTAAATGAATATCGACGCATTTTGGCAAGCCAATCGCAAGTTCATTGTCGGGCTTGGCGCTGGCATCATTGCTTTTTTCATTTTGCTGGCTCTTGTCGCGGGCGGGGCAAGTGACCGTTTTAGTACCGCATCGATTTCGGTTTCTCGCGCTAAGCGTGCAGGGTCTAATGCTTCGCAGTATTCTGTCTCGCAAGTAAGAGAATTAGAAAAAACTCTTACTCAGCTTGACGCCGATGTTACAGAATTGACAAACGCGGCTTTGCCGCCGTATCGCAAGCGCTTCCAAGTTCCTGTTGGTGTTTCACCAGCATCGCACTACATCGCCTTGACCGGAGAGCTGCGGGATGAATTGATTGGTTGGGCCCTGCGCCATAACGTTAACGTCGATGAAACCTTGGGCTTGCCTCCAGTGTCACCGTCACAGCCTCTAGCTATCGAGCAACATTTGCGCGCGTTAGACGTAGTCGACCGTGTTGTACATTTGGCCATTGATAATGGCGCTAGTGAGATAGATAAAATTCGTATTTCTCAACAGAGAAGGGTGCGTAGTGGTAAGAAAACTTCTCCGCTGTTAATAACTCCTCTGAGCCTAGAAATAACTTTTTCACGTGTTTCGGTTACTCCGTTTCTGCGCGCAATGATGATAAGTCAGCAGGGTGGTAACTCCCTTGGTGTAGTTTCTCTCGAAGTCCTGCCGCCAAATCAGAAGAAAAGTGAGCAACGTATCGTTATCGATTTCGAAATTGCCGTTCTACCGCAAGTCACAAAGGAGCTCGAATAATGAAAAGGGAACCCATTGTTTTTATTCTTGTACTGGCGATTCTAGCTCTTAAGGCTTCGTCGCTGTTTTCCGAAGAAGTGACTAGTGCCCGTGTTCGTCCGCGTTCTAAACCACTCGAGTTGACTGCGCACGGCGCCGCCGACTTGGTAGAAGGTATCGCTGTAGATAAGCATCAGCGCGATTTATTCCTGCGTCCTTCAGCTGATCAGCCGTTGGCGACATTGCTAGTGCCTTACCCCCAACTTCCTCGGCAGTCGGTGCTGCTGCCGCCACCTTTGCCAAACCCTGGCTCGCATGTGCATAGTTTAAACTTGTTCGTGCGCCCGATATCTTTATCCGGTTCAGTGGGGGGCTCTGCTTTGAACTCGGGTGATGAAGAAATCGCCGACGATAGTGATATAGCTTTTGACGGCGAAATCGAAATAGATCCTACTGAACAGTATCGCGCTGAATTCGACCATGTTCGTTTAAATGCCGTGACGACTCTTTATGGTCAAATCGTTAATGAAAATCGCTACGAGCTAAAAACGGGTGACATACTCGAGTTCGTTCAATACGATGTAGATAGTGGCCGCGAGCGCTATAGCGTGCGTCCGTATGCTGAAGACGAGTATCAATCATTCGGTTTTGCTGAAAATCTTCACAATAAAATAGAGTTAGACTATCGCGCGCAACTAAAGAGCATGTCCGCTGGCTCGCTTTCGCAAGTTGCGGTGTTTATTGATTGGTTATTGTCGAATGGTCTATCTGAGTCCATTGCGTTTGACTACGCCAAAGATTTGGCGATGCGTTCATCGAAATTAGGGCCTGATGATGGCCAAAACTGGTTGACTGTGGCTAAAACGTATGAGGCTACCTTGGATTACGACCAAGCTTTTACAGTTTATTCCTTAATGGTAGGAGCTAAGGTTACTGGCGAGTTTGCAAATGAGCTTCTCGCAAGTGGTTTGACGTCAGGGCGTTTCTCCCATATGTCTGCACCACGAGTTGCGATGGGGATGGTCTTGCAGAAACTAAACTTGCATACCGCCGCCCGCCAGCAGTTTGAGGTAGCAATGGATGTTTCTGACGGCACTTCCTATGCGCCGATGGCCTTGGGACACGCTCTGTTACAGGAAGGCTCTTACTCTGCTGCCCGCGAAAACCTGCAACGTGCTTTCAATAAGCAGGCTAACCGCAGTAACGATATCGCTTTAGAAAACGGAATCAGTCTAGGGCTGTCTATGTTAGCCCAATCAGACTGGACGGCTGCTGCCGAGCAGTACCAAAGTGTCATTGAGTTGGCAGCAGACAAATCTTCTTTTGTTGCTCGTGCAGAAGCTGGCTTGGTAGCTGCGCAGTATTTAAGTGGCGATTTCGCAGTCGCTCAGATGACAGCAGAAGAGGCTATTATCAATGTCGGAGCCACGCCACAATTGCTTTACTTGCGCGCCATTACTACTGGTGCTAATGGTGGAGATGTTGGTGAAGTGATCGCCGACTTGAATGCAGCTGTGGCTGTTCAACCGCTTGCAGCAGCAGATTATCTTGCAGCACTGGCTTTCTACGCAGATGTAGCGCAAGATACAATCGCTGCTGAAAACGCATTGTCCGCTGCCTTAGAGCAATCGCCACACCATGTTTATGCTCGTTACTTGCAAGCCTTTATAGCGGCCAGAAATGGCGACTTGCTTGGTGCGCAGGCAGAATACGAATCTTTAGTAAAAGGTAATCCAAATAGTGCGGCAATGCTCGCCGCTTATGCTTCGTTGCTGCTTGAACAAGGCGATTATGCAAAGGCGAACGTGGCGTTCACTCGCATAGATTTGCAGCTTTCTCAGCAGACAAAATCTACTGCTAGGGCTGCTGCTTGGGCTAATGTTTACTTGCGGCAAGGCATGAATTTATTGAGTTTATCAAAGCACGATGAGGCATTGTCTTCTTTCGATTACGCTCTTTCACTAGATGACAAGTTGCATGCTGCACGTAACGCACGCGCTATCTCGATGTACGCTACTGGCGAACTTGATGTGGCAGTAGCCGAATTCTCGTACTTGCAAGATGCATTGCGTGACGATATCGAAGATGAACAATACCTTTACGCATCGTTGTGGCAGGCGCGCATGCAAGAGCATGATAGGTTGCGCCGCTGGGTAGACGACTTTAGTGCCGAGCGCCTACGTCCGGGGTGGGATCTGCAAGACGGTGCGCGTGCTGGTATTTCCCCTCGTCATGATGATCAGTCCTTGGTCATTAAGGGGTCGCATGAGGCTGCTGCACGGACTTCTGTCTCGCGTTCAGTGCCAGGTATCGCCTTCCGTAGCTTTGCCGCCGAATTAAGTATTGGTACCGAGCACCGTGGCGGCGCCGGTGTGTCCATTGCATTAATGAATCGTTCTAAGATTAACTGGTCATTCGAAATAGAGCGCAACCGCGAGGGAAATCTAAGTTACACGGTTAGTCGCGGGACGCGTTCAGAATCAAGCAACCTCGACGTGAACGTCCCGTCGAATATTCCGATGACGGTTAGCTTTAGTCTTGACCGCGAGCCGAAGCAACCGGTGCTGACCGTACGGGTCAACAATAAGGTGGTGTACTCTGACGAAGTAGTGGCGCTGCGTAACCCTACAGGAAGAATGACGTCTTCATTCTTCGCTAAGACAGCTCATGCTTTACCTGTAGACATCAGTCTTGACAACGTCGAATTAATTTACGCACAATTATAATGAAAACACAATCTGGGTTTACCTTAATGGAGATTATGGTGGTGCTTGTCATCATCGGAATTTTGTCTGCGGCTTTTTATCCGGCGATTAGTGGCCTTCCTGAGAAAGCAAAAGTTAATGAAGCTAAATCTCGTTTGATGGCGATTAGTGCCGCAATCGAGTCGTACCGTACGACTGAAGGTGAGTACCCTACAGATTACTTGCCAAATGGTTTGGCTGTTAATAGTATTAATAATCGTTCCGAGGCTTTGTTCTTGGCATTATTTAGCGCTGACTACACGGGTCAGCGTCCGAGTGAAGAGTGGTTGGTGAATACCGATAACGACGAGGCGACGCGTAACCTAACTGTGTTAGGTAATCGTAGTCTGTTTGAAATAGGCGATGGCTGGGGCAACCCAATCGCTTATTTTGATAGTCTGCATTACGGTGATCGTCGCGCAACTATTATTATGCGCGATATCGAGTATGGCGACGAGGACGAAGTCGTACCTCATCGTAACTCTAAAACGGATTCGTACTCGGCGCCAAATTCATTTCAATTAGTGTCAGCAGGTTCGGATGGCGAGTTCGGCACCGACGACGACATATATTCATTCACTAACTAGCGTGCGTCCACAGTCTTCTTCAGCAGCATTCACCTTGTTAGAGCTCATGGTGGTGATGGTGTTGATTGGCATCGTAGCTGGTGTTGGCATGTCGGGCTTTGACCGCATCGAGCCTGGGCGCTCAAGCATGCAGGCTGCCGTAGAAAACTTTATTGAGTCTAGTCGCGATAGAGCACGAGCTTCTAATCAAAATGTAGTGGTAAGCTTGCGCGCCGAAACTGAACAAGAGTCAGCGCGTTGGCAACGCATGGTTTTCCGCAATGTGTTTGAGGCTAGCTTCGAAGAGGCGTCTGCCGTTCGCGAGCAAGTCCTCCTCTCTGGTCAATCACAGTTACAGGTAGCAGGGCGCTTGGGTGCTTGCCTCGATCTTAGTGAAGGCGGGATGGGCATTATTAATGGTCGTGGCACTCCAGACTTGAGCAATGGTTTCGTTCTTGACTTCGATTATTTTCCTGCAGATGTGTCTGAGGGTAATATGTTGACTTGGCCCGGAGTGGTAAGCATCAAACAGATGCGCAACGGCGTGTTGCAGTGTCAAGTGCGCGCTGGTGATGGCGACTTCTTTAGTAACATAACGATCGATAGTCCGCCGGCAACATTGCGTGCTTTGCGTTGGCAGCACTTGCGATTGATTGCGGCCAACGGACTATGCCAATTGCAAGTCGATGGTAAGCAAGTTGCTTCAACAATGCTCCCAAGGTATTTGTCAGTTTCTCAAGACGCACCCTCTTTTGGTGATATAGATAGCGCTTGGTATGGCAAAATCGACGAGTTCTATGTTCAAGCATTGCAGACCGAACTTGGGCCTGTTGTACCGGGAGATGTGCAAATGGTTTTGTCTAGCCCAACGATTGTTTTTAATCGCTTCGGTGCTCTCGACGACTCACACAGCGAGAATGTTCTGGTACGCGTAGAAACTTTCGGCGAGCTTCTTTCTAACTTTATTATTGGGCGCTTCTCGCAAGAGGTAGCCCAATGAAGTTGATACCTGTCCGTAGCTCATCGCGTTTAGTCCAAAGTGGAGCCGCGCTAGTAATAGTATTGCTGTCATTGGCTTTGTTGTTTTCTCTCGGAGTCCCTTTCTTATTTGCGAGCCGTCTTCGTTCTGACTCGTCAAACGAGGCGCTGTTTCGTGTGCAATCTCGAGTCGCGGTGCAATCAGCATCAAACTATATTGCGCTTGAACAGGTTAAAACCCATCCTTCTTTAGATATCACACCGCTGTACGATTCAGCCGACGAATGGGATGGCAGCTTGCTGGGCCCTTTGCCGCAAAGCATCGATGAGAGTTTTCGTCTAACGCGTGAATCTTGGGGCGTAGAAATTGAAAACATGCAGTCAAAGATTTCTTTAGCGACTGCTCCAACAATGCTACTGCAAAATGTGGTGCACCCATGTTTCTTGACTGCTGATGTTAGTCACGCTGAAACTCAACTGCCGGTTACCTCAACTTCTGGATTCCCCGACAGTGGCATGCTGTTGATCTCAGGTTCCTGGATTTTATACGGTGACAAAAACGCCAATACTTTTTTGAAGGTCGAAGGAGACCTCGAACCGCCAGACGATGTTGACACCACTCGTTTTCGCGAAGGGCGCTTTGTGACCGACCCGCGGGTCCAGTCCATATCTTTGTCGAATATTGGCGTAGATGGGTTTGCTCCGCCTGAGTTTTATGCCGATGCTCTCGAGTTTGATTTCGGCAATCCGGACAATCTATTGCCGAAAGCCGATCGTGATTATTTGCAAGAGCTCACTTGCCTGAATAGCGGCGTTTACGGAGCTGCATGGTGGCAACCTGCGTCATTCATGAATCGTGAAATAGACATTGAGCAGCCAGATGTGATTTCCATCGATAGTCCTTACATGGTTAACGCCGGTACCGTAGTGCGCCTTGAAAATCACTACGGCGATTCCTTCGAATCACTAGTCATGGCCAGTGGCGGGGGCAATATGCAATTAGCAAGTCCTGTGCCAGAAGGCTTCATGGCTTTCGATACTCGGGTAATGCCGAGATCACGCGAGCCCATTGACATTAATGGTTGCCGTCCCGAGGTATTGAATGCTTTGTTCACTGGTTTGCAGTTTCGCACTATGGGCGTGACTTCGTCATTTCGCTATACCGGTAACCGTAATCGTGAGTGGGTAACACCGGCCGAGGCAGCACGTATTACTCAGAGAATCCTGCAGCAACGGCCGTTGCAAGGCCCAGACGATTTGTGGCAGCGCGTTCTGCGCCCATTGGCTATCGATGGTGCTATAACCGATGTCGATAGCTGGGCTGTTTACTTAAACGGGGTCGACCCTAACCATGCTTGGTTGCGTCAATCGACTACAGGCTATGGGTACCGTGCTGGTTTAGTGTTTGAGCAGCGGGTAAACGCAGCAGTACGCTCGCGCCTTGGGCGAACCTTGGCGCGCTCCTCGGCCGAACAGGTGTTGCAAGTCGCACCTCCAGGACAGTTGCTTGAAATTGCTCACAATCAATTGCGCTTCGAAGATTATGCATCATGGCAGCGCGGGATGCATGGTGTTAGCACCTTACCTAGCGATTTGGGGTCTTACGCTACACAGTTCTCTGACCCGACGCCGTCCATTTCTAAGCGCTTTGGAACTATTCAAGATTTGGCGCGCACCTCACCCGAGTCCGAGCCAGAGCTTTCAGCAATTATCCCAACTCCGGCGCGTGATGCCGACCGTGCTCCTTATGGTGGTGCGGGCATAATTAATCACTTTGATTACACCGAGTCGCCGCTGGGCTACGAATTCGATTCGCGCGGTCCATTGTTTACTACTACTGGCGACTGGGGAGTCGGTGATGGCTTGACTAGTAGCAACGATCCACTGCATATTCAGGGATGGTTTTTTGCTAACTCTTTGGCTGATTCGACTTTGTTTGATTACACATCTGATTACACTGATCGTAACCGCATTACTGCCAGTTTCGAACAGGGCGAGTTGCTCGTGCGTTGCTATGGGACGCATGGAGAAGATTTCTTCGATATCGACTCACTTGACGAATGCATCACCGTGCATATTGATCCAACTGAATTCGATGTCGACGGCCGTTGGTTCCATTTGTCAGTGCTACTTCGTAATGAATCCGCGCGCGGATTCCAAGTGTCCCTCGATGGTGTGCCGCGCGGCGATATCGATGGCTTCACACACTTGGCGCAGGCTGTCGGTCCTTACGCTCCAGGTGATTTGTCCGGAGAGATATACGTTGAGTCAACAGCCGGCTTCCCGAGTCGTGGGGCGATTCGTATTGGCAATGAAGTTATTGAGTATTCTGCTAAGACTGAGACATCGTTTGTCTCGACACGCGATAGCAATATGTACATCGGCGGACGCGCAGCGCGCGAAGCAACAGATGTGTTGGCTTTGACGCTCGACAGTTCTCATCCAGAAGGTTCAGGCGTTGAAATTTACGGATACTCGTCAATACTACTTGGTGACATTCCACCTGGAGGTTCAGTCTTGAGCGGCAGCATTGGCCCATGGTCCATAGCGAACTGCGTTACTGGAGTTGAAGATATTACTACCATTCGCGAACTTGGTGTTGTTCCGTTCCCGCTGGGTAAGGGTATTAGTAGTACCTATCTCGGAGACATCGAGTTAGTCGCTTGCGAGCAGGCGTCGGAGGACATGTTCTTCGCTGAGTCCTTTCAGAGTGATGGCGGCTATGCTGTAATTTGGCAGGGTAGTGCTGTCGGTTTAACATGGGGTATTGACGGCAATAACCTTATTAATATCGAGGACGAATCGCGAATTGCTGGCATGGAGGTTATTAAGTACTCTGGGCGCTCCGATTCTACTCTGACAATCTCAGAAAGAAACGTAGTTACACCAGGCTTTGAGTCTGCACCCGAGGGCATAATCAGCCCCACGGGTACTACCTTCGTAATGGAGTTCGAAGATTACATAACAATTGGTGCTGCAGGTTTGCCAGCCAACGAATCGGTGCCTCACAATGTATATATAATGCCGATTAGTGTGCGCGCGTCTGGCGCCAGCGCTTTGACTTATATGCAGCCCGTCATTGAAGAAGAGGCTGCTTTTGTTCAGCTTGCGGCAGACGGCGATCCAGGAAGTACTGAATGGATACGCTACGACAACATCATCGACGGTAATTTTGTTCGTGATAGTTGGGAGGCTACTTTTGCGATCATTGCCTCAGTCTCATCGGAAGAAACAATCGACGGCGGCCCAGGGGGCCGCCCCCGTAGTGGTCCTTCTAACGATGTCCCTCGGCCGGAAAGTGAATCTGGAATAATCGAGCAAGATCCATACGCCGAAATGCCACTTTACGCATTGCGCAGAACAATTGGCGAGAAAGAGGAAAAAGCCGATTTCATTGAGTTCATGGAAGAACGCTTTTCGTTCCGCGGTGTGAACGGTACGTTTGACCATGCGCACGAAGCAGGTGAAAAGGCGATTCCGGTATTTAAAACCTTGCGCTCTTTCGGTTCGGCTAATTTGTATTCCGAACCTGGTTACGGTTTTGTCGGACGCCTTGACCGTGTAGCAATCATGCAAGCCGACGAGGTAACCGATCCGTTGTGGTTCGAAGTGCAATGGGCGACCACTCAGCGCCTCGAAGATGGTCGCGGTGATCCCATTGCAACTTACGTGGCTTTCTCCGAGTTCCCAGGATTACCGTTCTTGGGACCAGACTTAAGCGCCTTGTCTCAGAGTATGGCTGGCCTCGATTTGCGCCGCTATAACCGTTTGGTTAAATTCCCGAACTTTGAGCGTCCGCAATCGCTAACTTCGCTCAACATTGGAATCGACTCCTCGGGCACAAGTTCATCATTTAGTGGTTATGTAGATGAATTCGCAGTTCAGTCTGTCGCCGGCTTCGGCGAGCCCACGGATTTCTTCGCTTGCGGATCTTTCTTCTTAGATGTCGATCTCGACGAAGGTACTGATGATATTCTTCAGGTAAACGCTTACGATTTCTCACTTAATAATTATCGCGTTAGCATTCCTAATGCAGCGGCCGGTCAGTATCTTGCGTTGTTGCCACCGTCAGGTATTATCGATATAGATGGAGAGCGCATTGGCTACTCAAGCATAGACACTTCCTCCGGTCAAATTAACATTGCCGTGAACGGCCGTGGCATGCATGGTACAGAACAGCACGGTCACGCATCTGGCGCGCGCGTCCGTATTGTTGACGGTCGCTTGGCAACGGCACTAAACAGCGATATGGAAGGAAGCTCCTATAACCTTGAACTAGAAGATTCGGGTACGCTCCCACAATACGGTATGTTGCTAGTAGATAACGAGTTACTGTTCGTGCCAATGCGTGGCCGCGGTTCAGAACTGTCTATGCCACGACTTCGTGAAAACACCGGCGAATTGGCAGGTGTCGGAACTTTACGCGGCCGCTTTGGCACTTCTGCAGACAGTCATAGCGCGGGTAGCATTGCATATAACTTTCCGACTCGTTGGCTTGATCTGTATACGCCGCGGTCAAACAGTGGCTTGGGTGCTTGGTATCAATTCAGCATGACCCAACCAAACGCATTCTGGCGCGGGGTGGGGTACCAAGTAGACAGCACTACTGATTCGGCCGAAGTGAAACTGTTGGTGCGCAGTGGCGAGGCAGACTTTGAAGACGACCCGCGTACTACTCGCCATCTAGAATTGTTTAATCAAGGTTTTACCGACACCGGAGATTTGTTGCCGCTTAACATCCTTAGCGACCATATCGATTTTAGATTTATGTTCGACTGGCAACCAGGAGCATTTGATCCCATCGAGTTCAGTGCTAGTGGGTGGACGCGCGCTCCGCGCATTCGTGAAATCATGGTTGATTATTTGGCCGAGACCATTGTCACTAAAGATAGTGAGGTGGTCGAATGATTCAGTCGCAGCAAAATCGTGGCATGACCTTGCTAGAGATAATGATTGCTTTACTTTTGCTAGGCATTCTCTCAACTTTTGTAATTAATGTTGTTAACTCGGTTGTCGGTTTGTGGCAGCAAGGCGAGCGACGAGGACGTGGCGACTTGATATATGCAAGTGTTGCCGAACGCCTGCAAAGTGATTTGCGCGCAGTACATCTTGGCAACCGCGGATGGATGATTGTCGATGACTATGTCGCGCGGCCTGCCACAGATGGTGTTGCCGAATGGCGCTTGCCACGTATGCGCTTTTTAGCCAGCGGCTCGAGTTTGGCGGCTGATGACCAGTCAGGTAATCACGCTATAGAAATCATGTGGATAGCAATTCCGGAACGCGCATTAGGCCCGCGTTTTGCCAAGTTGGTGCGTGTCGCGCAAATAGAAGGCGACGCCGTCAGCCTTACCGAAGGTGGCTCAACTTTAGCCACGGCCCGTGGCGAGGATGCGACTACCATTGTCGATGGCCTTTTGGATTTACGCTTTGTCTTTGACGATTTAAGTACTAGCTTTGTTGCAGATGCTTATTCGGGAATTAATTTCCCAAGTTCCATGCAATTGCAAATCGAACGTGTTTCCGGTAATTCTCGGAAGCAGCCACCCCGCTTAGACGAAGCCATAGGTGGTGAGACTGAAACTGTAGTGCTGCGCGGTACTGGCCCGCTAAAAATGCCACGCATGGCTTTGATTGGCAACGAATGGGTGGGGGTTAGCGGCAACTTCCCGCGCATCAAGTTCCGCACTCGCGCCGAGCGCTCAACAATTTCCGCCAGCTACGATCAGCGCACGATGGTGTACTTTCCAACGGGCTACGCTTCGCGGCATGTGTTTCTAAACCAAGGGCGGAGGGTAGTGCCATGAGACGCTCAGCGCAATCTGGCTTCACTATTATTGAAGTTATTATCGCCATCGCGATTTTCATGTTTGGCATCACAGCCTTACTTGGCTTGTTCCATGTGGGTGGAAACTTCGAGCAACAAGCCCGTGTCAATGCCGAGCTAGCTCCGGCAATCGAGCCGCTAGTTGCCGATATTCAGCGCAAGGCATTTAGTTACGATAGAAAAACTAACACTTACACGCTGAACACATTTGTCGACCAGGTGGTGCCATTGGCCCCCGCGTACAAATACGAACTATGGGTTGAGCCACCAGGCAATAACCCTGAATTCAGACGCGCGCAATTGCGCTTCTACAAGAAATCACCAGAAAGGGTATTATCGAGGGTGTCATTAGTGATTACTCGACATGTCCCAATCAGCATCCAACTGCAACAATAATGATAAACGCATTCATCTTAATTCTTGGCAGCTTAATGTTGCCGGCCCAACAAAGCGACGAAGTCGTGCGTCTGCGCGACGGACGAGTTCTTATAGGTATTATTGAAAATCAAAATCTAGACGGTTTTGATTTCGTGGCCGCAACAGATGGCGGACGCTTAAGCCTGGTTTGGACAGATCTCTTCCCAGGAGAATCAGATCGTTTACACGAAGTTTTCGGTTATGTGAATGAAACAGTAATGCCAATGGTTACTGCGCAACGCGTTTTGCTAAACAACGGTAGAGAATTAATTGGTCGCGTAGTTAGCGAGACAAACTCACTGATTGAATTGCGTGTGAAAGATACACGTACAACTTTTTCTAAGCAGTTGCTGGCAGCTCCGATTGAAGATATCGAGGTTGAGGCATCAATGGTTTTGACGGCCGAGCAGTTTTACGCTGAGAGAGCTGTTCAGATTGGTGCTGGTGACGGCATGAAAAACTATGATTTTGCGAAAGAGTTGGAGATGATGTTTGCTTTCGAGCAAGCGAAGGTACATTTCTTGATTGCTCGAGAAGTTGCGGCGACAGCTGACGATGCTCCGCTGTTAAGTCGTATTGACGGCGCTTTGGCTCAGCTCGAACGGATGATTGCCAACAAAGAAGAGGCCACGGCACTCGAGCATGTTAAACAATTGATGCACCGCGAGCGTTTTACTGACGCGAAGCTTGAACTTGCGCAATATGATGTTGATTTTCCCAATGCGGCTTTACGTGGTGAATACCTTAAGCTCAGCGAAAAATTTGAGAAAGACCGTGAAAAGGCGATGGTGAATTATTTACGCCGCCATTGGTTTATGCGAGTTATGTCAGTAATGCGCAAGCAAGCCTTAGAGAAAACGGCGCGCTTAGATTCGTTGATGGCGTGGGTTGAAAGCGAAGCCCCGCAAATCGTACGTCAACAATTTGTTGATGAATTGGTAGGCATGCATGATGCCCTTGATGTGAACATGATCGATGAACTGTGGTCTTTGCGCGTGAACTACTCTTCTAATTCGCACACCGCCGGATACGGAGACGGCACTTGGATCCTTGGTGAGGAGCGTGCGCGTACCGGTTTAAAAGCAACAGGAGACGAGGAAGAACAAGATGGTAAAACTCAGCAGCAGCGCGAAATGGAAGATCGAATGAAGCGTTACCTTGATAATCTAAAAAACCAACAGAGTGCTGCTCAAGGTAGTGACAGTGAAGTCAGCCCGGAAGATTGGTGGAAAGGGGCGTCTGTTACTTCGCGCTTGCAGTGGCTGCTGGCTTACTACTCTGAGTTTACTGGCGACTACCAGTTATCGAGTGTGAAGTTTACTTACTGCCCAACTTGTGGTGGGCTAGGCCATATTGAAACACTTGAAATATCATCGGGAGGCTCGGCGCGTAAAAAATTCGAATGCCCGACTTGTCACGGTGTGCAGGTTAAGCGTTCAGTTAATTTTAAGTAGATGCGATTGTTGTTGACGCTGTTGATGATGAGTGGGGCATGCTCCGCCGTGCAAACGTCACAGCAAAACTCTTCGGCACAAGACGCTCAATCATTAGTGCGAGAGATGGAGTTTATGTTTCCGCAGTATATGGCTGAAGTTAAGCGCAGTGTTCAACGCTCCCGTCTTGCTCAATTACGAGCGACAGATTTGGGTTTGGCGATCGATGATAATTTAGTCGAGCACGAGTTCGCTTCGATTGTGCAACAACTGAAGAATTCAACATCCGGAAGCCTTGATGACTTGGCCGAGGCCGAGTATCAAATGTCATGGGAGGAAATAGCTGCCAATTACCGGCAACACCTAAAAGATAATTTGCTTTACCGCAGTCTTTACGTGGCCGATGCCCAACAGCTGCGCAAACTAAAGGTCGCAGTGCTCGCAAATCATCAACTATCAGTAGTAGACCGTTGGCTAGATCAGCTAGAGCTTGGGCGCCGTCCAGATGGTTTTGGTGCTGATGTGGTCTATTTGCCCGAATGGCGTACAGATGTATATACGCCGGGGTCTGTAGTTGGCCCATTTCGCGCCGCTAATGGCTTGTACATGATTGGGGTGGTTGACAGCGTCGAGCCGTCAGCTGGTGAGACAGAATGGAGCGAAATACAGCGAATTGCTGCAACTTACGATATTTCACCTTTCGC
>JAPKEZ010000149.1 GCA_028821845.1 Planctomycetota bacterium
ATTGAATGGCCGTGTCACTACCTAGAGCATTCGCAAATTCAAGCACCAACTAATGGTCCTGATCCGGGTTCGATGCCGCCACCTCCAGGTAGTTTTTCTAACTAATGGGTGCCCCAGCGCTAATTCATGAACCAGTAGCGGTGTTAGCCGTATTGCTGTCATTCCTTGGATTTCTTTTCTGGGCTAATCAACAAGCCATCGGCCAAAAGATATTTAAGTTTGCGCCTTTGTTGGTGTTTGCTTATTTCGTGCCAACAGTTTTGTCTAATACCGGGGTCATACCGTTAGAGAGCGACCTATATGGTTTCGTCAAACAATGGTTGCTGCCGGCGTCCCTATTGCTTCTTACTTTGTCAGTCGACGTCAAAGGTATTATTGGCTTAGGCCGAAACGCGGTCTTCCTTTTTTTAGGGGCTACCTTTGCCATTGTTGTTTCCGGACCAATAGCTTTGTGGGCTTGCTCATCGTTGATTCCGGTCGAGATGCACGACCAAGCGTGGCGCGGGTTGTCGGCATTGGCAGGATCATGGATTGGCGGTGGCGCCAACATGATTGCTCTAAAAGAGCACGCCGGCGCATCCGATTCAATGATGTCCGTAATCGTTATAGTCGACGTCGCGGTCGCCAACTTGTGGATGGCAATCTTGCTGTGGTTCGCCGGCCGTGAAAAAGAGATGGACGCTTCGATTGGTGCTGACCGCACCAGCCTCGATACTTTGCGCGAAAAAGTTGCGACATATGCTGACCGAGTGAAACGTCCAACCGATCTTGGCTCACTATTGTTGATTTGCGCATTAGGTATAGGTGGTGCAGTGGTGGCGACGGCACTTGCTGACGTGTTGCCGCCAGTGGGCGAATTTATCAAAGGCTTTACGTGGGTAGTGATATTAGTGTCAGTATTTGGACTTGTTCTATCCTTTACTCCAATCAAAAAGCTAGAAGGCGCCGGCGCCTCGCATATGGGATCGGTTTTCCTGTATTTGTTGGTCGCAACCATAGGTGCTAAAGCCGAGTTCTCTGAAATTGCTAAACCCGAAAACATTGGTTTTGTAATAGTAGGCTTAGTCTGGATGCTGCTTCATGCAATAGTGTTGTTAAGTATGCGTTACTGGCTCAAAGCACCCATCTTCTTTGTTGCCGTAGGCTCTAAAGCCAATATCGGCGGCGCAGCCTCAGCGCCGATAGTTGCAAGCGCCTTCCATCCAGCATTGGCGCCAGTTGGTGTGCTGTTGGCAGTAGGTGGTTATGTCCTAGGTACTTTTGCTGCCTTGGTTTGCTCTTTTATGCTCGAACTAGTTTTATAACGATGGAGAGTAATAGTTTCATTAGCAAGTTGCCTAAAACTGACTTGCACGTTCATCTCGACGGTTCGTTGCGAGAAACTACTTTACATGAATTGGCAGGGCAGTTTGCCTATGACATTCCTGATGGTGTTTTCAAAGAAAGATATGATTCTCTGAAAGACTATCTATGCGGGTTTGAATTTATCTGTGCGGTGATGCGCGACGAGCACTCCATCGCGCGCATTGCTTACGAGTTATGTGTAGATGCTTTTAACGAAGGTGTTTACTACCAAGAAATTCGCTTAGCTCCGCAGTTGCTAGAGTATCACGGCTTGACTAGCCAACAAATCTTGACAGCTGTCAGTGCAGGCCTTGCTAAAGCCGAAGCTGAATTTAATGCTACAACTCAGATCGATTTATTTAGAGCTTCAATAATTGTGTGCGCAATGCGATCCCCTCAGCAGTTTGCTTCGAAGTCTGTGGCAGCGGTTAATTCAGCCATTAAGGCGCGTGATATTCTTGGTTTGCCAGTTGTCGGTTTCGATCTCGCTGGTGCTGAATATGGCAATCCAGCCAATGTGCATAGCGAAGCCTATAAAATCGCCAAAGATGCCGGTCTAGGTCGAACTGTTCATGCCGGGGAAGATGATGCCGCTAGCTCTATTGCAGATGCCATCGCTAGTTGTGATGCTCAGCGCATCGGGCACGGAACTCATTTGCTGCAAGATGAGAATCTGATAAGACTCGTTAAAGACAATGATGTGCTGCTTGAAGTTTGCCTGACATCAAATCTGCAGACCATGCCACACCTGGAAGATTTAAGCCAACATCCTTACCGTCAATTTATTGAACTTGACGTGCCGTTTACTTTGGCAACGGATAATCGTTTAGTTTCGCGCACTGATGTGCGCACCGAGTATCAGCGTGCGGCAGAGTTTGCTGAGTTAGATAATTCGCAGCTAGCTAAAATAGCCGCCACTGGGTTTGACTCGATGTTCTTCCCCGGTAGTGCAGGGCAGGCTCAGCAGTACCGTGATGCTATTAGAGTAGAGACTGACAGGGTGCGTGCAAGCTGTTAAGCTAGTGCATGATTTCTCTGACAGTAATAGGCCTGCTACTGCCTCTGGCAGCTAGCCAAGAGCCCGCCATAGATTCCGATAGTAAAGCCATTTACACCCAGAGCTGTGCGTTGTGCCATGGTGAAACGGGTGATGGCAATGGCGCCGCTAAATTTGACCCGCCGGCACGAAGTTTTGTTGATGGCGGTTACTCCTTTGGTAACACTCCGAATGCTGTGTTTAACACAATCTCAAACGGAATAGGTGGTACTGCAATGCCAGCGTTTCAGGGACAGCTGACTGAGGCAGAAATAAAAGCGGTGGCAACTCTAGTCATAGGATTCGCGCCTCAAGAAGAAAAATCGGATCCACTGGCGGCAGTGTTGCAGGTAAGCGAGCGTCCGCAAATTATTCGCGGCGGGCTGAATGCTTACCACGAAAAAGACACGGTCATACCGCGGGCATTAGTCTTGGGCAGTCTTGATGGCCTCAGCGTAGAATTAGACACTGCCACCATGGGAGTGCTGGCATTTAGACGCGGAGATTTCGTGCAACGCAATGACTGGGGAGACCGCGGTGGCGCAATGCTTGAGCCTCTGGGAGAGCTGTTAATGTCAAACACAAAAAACGAAAATAGTTGGGGCTTTTTCTCAGCATCAGGTTTTCGCGACGCCAAGTTCAAATTCGTTGCCACAGAAGTTAGCGAACAGAAAGCTAAAGTAGTTTATCGTATTATTGATTCTGAAAATTCGGTGGAAGTCGCCGAAGTCGTTGAATACTTCGAGATTGCGAAAGAGCGTTACACCGATGCCGACTTTGTAGTTAACCAGCAAATCCTAATCACTTGGCTTGCAGAATGCGATTCGTCTTTGTTTTATGGTGCTAGCTACCAAGCAGCAACTGGCTGGCGTGTTGGTCGTGGTTTGCGGCTTGACCAAGCTGAGCTAGGCCGTCCATTTTCTTTTTTGTATCAATACGTCCAAGTGAAGGACGCCACTCAAACTGAGTCACAACATCCTGAACACGACCATGAATAGTCTCTG
>JAPKEZ010000150.1 GCA_028821845.1 Planctomycetota bacterium
GCTGGTGCCGAGATGGTGTCGGTGGGTACCACTAATCGCGCGCATCTCAAAGATTTCGCCGAAGCACTTAAAGATCCTGAGGTGGCATGTGTGATGCGCATTCATCCGTCTAATTTTGTGATGCAAGGTTTTACTGCCGAGCCCGAAATGAGTGAACTCAGTGCATTGTGCAAAGAGCATGGTGTACCGTTGTATTACGATTTAGGTTCGGGAGTATTACACGGCGCGGCGTTGAATGGCCTCGAAGACGAACACCCAGTGCGCGCAATGTTAAATGCGGGTTGCGACTTAGTTAGTTTTTCTGGCGATAAATTACTTGGCGGACCTCAAGCCGGTTTGATTGTGGGCGCCGCACCATTAGTTGCGCAGCTGCGTTCGAATATGCTTACACGTTGTTTGCGTTTAGATAAAACAATCCTCGCGGGTGTTGAAGCTACGTTGCGTTTGCATTTGCTCGGTGAAGAATCGGCAGTGTCGCGTATTCCGGCTTTAAATCAGTTGTCGCAAAGCGTAGATGGGTTGAAATCGCGGGCTGAAGCATTAGTTGAACAAATTAACGCACAATGCGTTGTTGTAACTTCTGAGTTGGTTGAATGCCAAGGGCGTGTAGGTTCAGGTGCCTCACCGATTAAAGATTTACCTAGTTACGGAGCTGCTTTAACCCATGCAACTCTTGATGCTAAAGAACTCGCGCGTGTCATGCGCGTTAACAAACCGCATGTGTTTGGGAGAATGCAAGATGAAAAAGTAGTCTTTGATTTGCGTACTATCAGTGATGATGAATGCGCGACTATCTTAGACATGCTCGGACGTCTTTTTAGTGCAGTTTAACTGTGTCGGTATAGGTGCGTTGCGCGTCGCTTGCTGAGTAGAATTGCAGCAGATACCCTAAATTAGAGAGGGGTTGTTTTCGTGCCACTTCCGAGCCATTGAATTCAACAATGACCTCGCGCGAGAAGTCGACCATTTGTTGGCTGAGTAATATTTCTAAACCAGTCAATGCGGCATCGCTAGTAATGACGAAGGTGTTTGTAGTTTTATTGAACTCGGCTTCAATGATTACATTCGCTACCGGTTTCGGCCAATACAGCCAAAAGAATTGTGTCTTCCAATCAAGAGTCGGTTGCCAAACAATATGAGTTTGGTGCACATCGCGTTTGAAATCTTTTATTTTGTTTAATAGCGCTAACATTCCGCCTTCGGGATAACCGTGCTGACGGTCTGTTACTTCCCAGTATGTGAAGTCGGCGTATCCTCCAAAACGTTTTTTGAATTTAGCGACTTCTTTTACAGCAGCTTGATTGGCGTCGGGTGGCACGCGTGGATCATCCGTAGATTGAAAAACCACCATTGGAGTATTGCGCAGGTTCGCCACCACGCCGCTTTGTATCTCAATCAAATTACCTTCGTAATCATAAACTGGAGTCGGTGCGCCTGCCGACGGTGCGAGTGCCGCAACGCGGTCGGCATGATGCGCTCCTAAAGTCCATGAACCATAGCCGCCCATGGAGTGGCCAGATAAATAAACATGATCCGGATCGATATCGTAAGTGATGATTGCCATATCGATTAACTGCAGCACCCATTCTTCGGTGCCAGAGTCCGTCCAGCCGCGTTCCGTCTTCTCGATGACTTCAGGGAAGATGGCCAACCACCCAAGTTCTTTTGCAGCGCTGCGCATGGATCCTGCTGAAGCATGCGCATCACCGGAGCCAACGCCGCCACCATGCATACCGATCAGTAGTCCTTTGGGTTTGATAGTCTCGCCGCCAATGATGTAGAAGCCACGCTGCGAGTTTTCCCAGAAGAAGTATTCGCCTTTCGCTTTTGGCAACACCGCCGCGGCTTTGGCAGACGACTTACTGATGATTTTCAGCCATTTTTTATATATAGATGCTTTGCTTAAATCGACGTCTTGCAACTTCAAACAAATCGCAAAACGCTCGTCATCAGCGGTTTCGTCGAGCTCAAAGTACTGCACCAGCGTTTTTTTTATTTGGCTAGTGGTAAGCGGTTTACTCTGTGCAGCGCACGGCAGGCAGAAGGAGAGTACAGCAAGGGCAGTAAGCAGGCGTATCATCGTTTAATAACTTAGCATCTCGCGTTACACTAAAGCCTATGAGTTTAGACAAACGCCTCATCGATTACGCCGCCAGCGCTGGCTGAGCGGCCAAGCTTCCTCCGGGGCAGCTTGCGCAAGTTTTGCAGCAAGTAGCACCTTTAGCAGTTGGCGACGATGTCGTAGTAGGCCCAAGTGGCTACGACGATGTGGGCGCGGTACGCAGTAGCGTGCCAGGTAAAGTTACCTTGCACACCGTAGATTTCTTTCCGCCGGTGGTTGACGATGCCTTTGCCTACGGTGCGATTGCCGCGGCAAATTCGTTGTCTGATATTTACGCATCGGGTGGTAAGCCAAGCGTGGTCTTAAACCTGGCAGGCTTTCCTAAAGATTGGGGATCGGATGTGCTCGAGCAAGTGTTTGCTGGAGCGGTGCAAGTTGTAAAACAAAGTGGTGCTAAATGGGTCGGCGGTCATTCGGTGCAGTCTGCCGAACCGCTGTACGGCTTCGCGTGTTTCGGCGAATGTGATGAAAGCGATTTGATTACCAACGATGGCGCCGAGGTAGGTGATTTATTGTTCCTCACTAAGCCATTGGGCGCAGGTTCGATAACCACGGGAGTTAAACGTGATGTTGCTGATCAGCAGCATGTCGATGCGGCAGTGGCGGGCATGATGCGTTTGAATGACACCGCAGCTCGTGCGATGAAAGCTGCCGAAGTGAAAGCAGCGACTGACATCACCGGATTTGGTTTGATAGGGCATGCCTTTAATATTGCGCGCGCCTCGAATGTAGAATTACGCTTCTCTGCTAGTGCTATACCTTTGTATGACGGAGCGCTCGATTTAGCTAGGCAGGGCGTCATTTCAGGAGCCTCCAGTCGTGGACGTGATATTTACGGGCCGAATGCAACCATTAACCCCGATGTACCACAAGAGTTGGCCGACATCTGCTTTGACGCCGAGACTTCTGGCGGATTGTTAGTGTGCGTCCACCCCGATAACGTCGCCGCTTTCGGTGAAAGCTTAGGGGAACACGATTTATTTGTGGAAATCGGCGAAGTAGTGGCGGGTAGCTCTAGAGTTTCTCTGGTTTAATCAGACGCCACTAGACTAAATTCTCATCGTGTAGTGTGGAGCTAACCTGATTAATTCACCTATAATTCACAAACTAACCCTGTCCTACCTCGTAGGCTGCGTGAAATGATAAACCGATTGCTATGTGTTTGCAGTTGCGCCACAG
>JAPKEZ010000034.1 GCA_028821845.1 Planctomycetota bacterium
TAGGGGCTGATTGACGTCGATTGGCGTGGCTTCAATCCCGCCGCGCAGGTTTTGCGCCAGGATGTCAAAGTTGCTGGCCAGTAGTTCACTATCTATAGACTGGCCAAGTGCTTGTTTGAGTAATTGCGGCAAACGCTTTTCTATCATCTTCAGCCCTTCAAGGTAGGCTGCATCTGGCGAGTGCTGTTTATAAAGAGTGCCCACCACCGCGCGCTGTTCATCATCGAAAAGCGGCACATTCTCAGCCCAAGGCACGTGGTCCGTTGCGTACTCGCTGGGGCTGCGAAGATCAATCCAGCGCAGGTTATTGCGCTTTTTTAAGCTTTGGAAAGAAAAGGCGGGTAACAAGTGTGCCGCTACTTTAAATTATCCGCAATGCAAAAGCTCATCGAATGTGTGCCGAACTTCAGCGAAGGCCGAAATCTTGAAATAATCAAGCAAATTACCGACGTTATCACCAGCGTCGATGGCGTGACTTTACTCGACGTTGACCCCGGTGCAGCGACTAACCGCACAGTGGTAACTTTCGTCGGCGAGCCGCAAGCTGTTATAGAGGCAGCGGTGTTGGCTGGACACAAATCTAAGCAACTGATTGACATGTCTAAGCATAGTGGCGAACATCCACGCTTCGGAGCTATGGACGTCTGCCCTTTGGTGCCAATCGCTGGTGTAACGATGGACGAAACGGTTGGGTATGCGCGCGAGTTGGCCAAACGCTTGGGCGAAGAAGTTGGTTTGAGCGTTTACTGCTACGAGAATGCCGCACTAATTGACGAGCGCCAGAATCTAGCTGTCGTTAGAAGTGGCGAGTACGAGGCACTAGGGACACGACTTCAAGATAAGCGCTGGCGCCCTGATTTTGGACCAACTGAATTTCAAGAAACTACTGGCGCCACCGCCGTGAGCGCGCGTGACTTTTTGGTAGCTTACAATATCAACCTAAACACCACCTCGACGCGTCGCGCAAACGCTATTGCTTTCGATGTTCGGGAAAAAGGCCGAATGTCACGCAAGCCTCATCCGATTACTGGTGAAATCCAGCGCGATAAAGACGGCAATGCTATTTGGCTGCCGGGTAGCTTGAAGGCAGTAAAAGGCATCGGCTGGTTTATCGAAGAGTTTGGCATTTGCCAGGTATCGATGAATCTGACCAACGTTTCGATTACTTCTACCCATGTGGCTTTTGACGAAGTTGTGACTAAGGCGCAAGCACGTGGGATTCGCGTTACTGGTTCGGAGTTGGTCGGCTTGATTCCATTACAGGCGATGCTTGATGCTGGACGTTATTTTTTGCGCAAACAATCGCGATCGACAGGTGTCGCTGATGCCGAGTTGATAAAAATCGCTGTTAAATCGATGGGCCTAAACGAATTATATCCGTTTAAGCCAGAAGAGAAGATCATCGAGTACGTATTAAAAGGTAAAAACAAGTCTCAATGCTTGATTAACTTGTCGGTGCGTGATTTCTGCGAGCTCACTGCTTCAGAGTCTCCTGCTCCTGGTGGCGGCTCAGTAGCTGCCACCCTTGGGGCTTTAGGCGCGGCGTTAGGAACAATGGTGGCCAACCTGTCATCGCACAAAGCGGGTTGGGATGATCGCTGGGAAGAATTCTCTGATTGGGCCGAGCGTGGTAAAAAATGTCATGACGAATTACTGTCGCTAATCGATAAAGACACTGAGGCGTTCAACCAAATCATGGCTACCTGGAAACTGCCATCAAGTACCGAGGCTGAAAAAGCTGAAAAAGAAATCGCTAGCCAAGAAGCTGTGCTGAATGCGATAGCCACTCCGTTTCGAATCATGGAAGTCGCGGCCGAGAGTTTAGATGTCGCGGCTGCCATGGTGAAGGAAGGCATTACTGCTTCGCTGTCTGACGCCGGAGTTGCGGCGCTATGTGCGCGATCAGCCGTGATGGGCGCTTACCTTAATGTAAAAATTAACAGTGGGGACTTAAACGATGCCGTCCTCCGCCAGAAATTTATAGACGATGGCGCGGCTATTCAGAAGAGTAGCATCGACGCCGAGCAGAAAATTCTACAACTAGTAAATGAGCGCCTCTAAATTACCAATACAAACTCGCCTCGAAGAGAATCTCAACGGATTTACTCACGGCGCTGGTTTTTTCTTGTGCTTAATTGCCTCGCCCTTCCTACTGTATCGCGCCTATTACGCCGAGCCAAATCTATCACTCATCGGCTGCACAATATTTTGTGGGTCACTGTTACTGCAGTACGCGTCTTCAACGGTTTATCACCTTACAAACGCGCCGCAACGCAAACTGCGGATGCGTTCGCTAGATCACATTTGCATTTTTGTGCTTATCGGTGGAAGTTACACCCCGTTTGCATTAGTCGCGCTGCCACCCGCATGGGGGGCGCCATTCTTTATAACAGCGTGGGGGTTGGCAGCACTTGGCACTGTTCTAAAGATCTGGTTTTTTGAGCGCTCTGAAAAATTATCTTATTTACTCTACATAGCAATGGGTTGGATGTCGATTGCCGGTTACCGCCCACTTAAAGAATCTCTTGGCGATGATGGAATGATACTTTTGGTTAGTGGCGGAATAACTTACACCATTGGCATTTTCTTCTTTCTGTTAGATCAAAAGATTCACTACTTCCACACCTTGTGGCACCTGTTTGTGCTTGCCGGCAGCGCTTTGCATTTTATAACTGTTTATAAGTACGTTCTCTAAGCGAGAAGCCGCTCGATTTCAGCAATAAGCTCGCGTGGGGCGACGGGTTTTTTAAAAACAGAGGCGCCGAGTTTTTCGGCAATCTCTAGGTATGATTCAGCCCGATTGGCTCCGCCACCAGATATTGCGATAATAGGTAACTGCGGATAATCGCGGCGCGCAACAATAATGTTTTCTATTCCTTCGCCGTTGGGCATAATCAAATCAGTAATCATTAGGTCGAAATGATGCTCGCTGAGGGCAGATGACGCCTGTGAGCCATCGTTGACAGCCACCACGCTGTGCCCGATATGCTCAAGCAAGCGCTTTAAAGTGTCGCGAATATCTACATCATCTTCTGCAAGTAAAAGGTGTGCCATGTTTTTATTATAGTTAAGTTGACCACCCAGCCATGCCTCCCGCCAACAACAACCATAATTCGATTGGGCCAGAGTTGCCCGACAACTTCTCAGAGGTTTTTTTAAGCGCTGAGCTTGAGTTGCTTGGCAAACAAATGCGCGCGGGTTTGCCAATTGGCATTGCATTGTATTTGTCCTTTGCCGCGCTTGACTGGCTAGTTGCGCCTGAGTTATTTAGCACTTTTTTGTTGTTGCGCCTAGTTGCCATAGTTTTCCCTTTAGCGATGATCCCTTTGTCAAAATCAGAGTTTGGCAAAAAGAGGATACGTGGCTTAGTGTTAATGACGTTTTTAATCGGCGCGGCGTCAATGGTGGCAATGTGTTATTTGCTTGGCGGTTTCGCCAGTAATTATTTTGTAGGCCTTATCTTGATGATGTTCTTTGTCGGTTTGTTTTTGCCCTGGAGCATTCGCGACAACATTGTTTTTCTCGGGTTATTAAATGGTAGCTATTTTGCGGCTTGTTTGGACAAAAGCGGTGGCTTCATCAATGCCGAAATGCCTATAGCATTTATGCTTGGCTCGACTGCCCTTACCCACTTGGCAAGTAGCATAATGCAAGATTCGCGAAGACAGTCCTTTGCGATGCAACTGCAGCTCGATATTCAGCGCGATGCCGAAATAGCTTCGCAATTAAAGACCATTTCGATGCTCGAAGAAATTGACGAGCGCGACTCTAGGCTGGTTGCTGTTGGCCAAATTGCCAGCACCTTAGCGCATGACATGCGCGGCCCATTGACAGCAATTATTAATCGCGCTGAATTACTACGCATCATGACCGATGATAGTAAGCAAAACGAAATGGTCGACAGTGAAGTCAACGCCATCGAGCAATCGGTGCGACGCGTCAACTCTATGATTCAAGAGTTGCTTGAATTTGTGAGTGGCCGCGAGGTTGTGCTTGAACAATCGGTTACGGTCATTAAAGATTTACTTGAACCGATTGCCGCCGAATCTAAAATGGCACTACAGCACTCTGGTATTGAGTGGTCGTTTTTAATGCAAGGCGGCGAAAACAAATTACTTGTCGATTGCCATAGATTTGCGCGAATAATTGAAAACATTGTAAACAATGCGCGCGATGCTTTACTTAGCTCAAAGATTCCTGAGCCGAAAGTTAGTTTGAATGCTTCAACCGATAAGAATCACTTAATCTTGCGCATCAGCGATAACGGGCCAGGCATCCCTAAAGATATGGCAAACTCGCTGTTTCAGCCCTATACAACCGCTGGCAAAGCACAGGGACATGGCTTGGGCTTGGCAATAGTGCGCAACTTAGTTACCGCTAATGGCGGGTCAATTAGCCTTGACTCAGATATCGGGAGCGGCAGCTCGTTTGTTATTAAATTGCCGCTGATCTAGGCGGAATACTTAAGGGTTTGTTGCGTGCAAAAACAGACACCGCCCGGTGCTGTCGGTAAGGACTTGCGGTTGGACTGGCAACGCGCTGCCCATGTCACGAATATGTTCTTCGTTGCGATAAATCAAATGCCACGCGGTGGCGTATTCAATTAGCCATGAACTATCTGAGGCGCGCACTAGGTTGCCAATTAGCAGGCTTCCCTCGTTATTTAGCATGCCAAACAATTCGTTGACGGTACGTTGCGCAAGCGGTTGCGGCAGGTAATCAAAAAGCCCCATTGAATAAACAAGGTCTACGTTTTGTAAAACTTGATTTACCAGTTCGCTCTCGGCTCCTTTTTTGGGAGATATTAATTGGCGTAATGAGAAGTGCAGGCAATGCAGCTCGATTGGTGGGTTGTCACCACGCTCGGCACAAATTTTATTTAGGGCATCGAGGCAATTGCGCAATGCATCTTCGTCTTGATCGAGAAGGTAAATATCTATCTTGTGATTAATGGTTTTTGCTTCTCGAACAAACTTGCGCAGCTCCATCGCTGGGCCCGCTGCGAGCGAAACAATTTTTATCGGACGATTTTTAGAAGCAACATCGATAATGGCGTCGAAAGCTACTTCGCTGCGAGCGCGCACTGTTTTGCCTAATGACATTTCTTGCGAGAAGTATTGCAAAAATCTTTGGTAAAGAGTTTCTCCTTCAAGGTGGGTTGCTTGAGTTAATTCCATCATGCGGAAATCGCCGGCATAGCCTTGCGGCTTTTCGTAAGCTCGGCGTTGGATTTCGCCATGACATAATTCGCGCATCAATAACTTCTGAGAAAAGTTCATCGCCAATTCTTTAGCATCGGCATCGAAAGATTCCGAGCTCGCGTCAAGATGTGCGGCAATTTCTAAAAACTGCGGTGACCACATTTTAAAAGTTGCCGCGCACAGACGATGTGATAAGTCAACATCGCGCCAGCGATTTTCTCTATCGCTATTTTCGTACGAATCAAGGATGGCGTGCACTTCGCAAAGCATTGAATGTAATTGCGCAACATCGGCCTGCCAGCCCTGCGGAAGATTTGTGGCCTGCTCATTACGACGAATCAGGTATTCGCCTAAACGATATTCTAAAAACTCGTCGCGGAAATTAAGCTCAGCCAAGCTGATATGGCCCGCTACAACTCTAAATCCCGCAGTGAGCTTGTCCTCGCCAACGCTACTTACTTCAATAGAGCCCGTCCAAAAGAGTTGCTGATTATGGCTGATTTGAACACCATCAAGCAATTCTCCGACACGCAGGCTGAGTGGCTTCTCTGACTCGATGGCCATTCCGGTAGATGACATGTTCACTATCAGGAAATCGCTGCCATCAAAATGGCAATGCGGAACATAGTTTAATTCGGACGAATTAAGCCTGTCGCTACGAAAACGGAATTTACTAGACGCGCCATTGAGTACAGCGTGAACAGCCCCGTTTACGGTTGATTGAGTTTCTGATTCGGTCATGAGGGAACAAATGACTAGAGCACTCGTAACAATCGACCAATGATTGCTTAATTATCCCTATCTTTTCTCAGAAGATTGCCGTGGCCCCTTATTACGGCGATTCTCGCTGTTACCGTCCCATATCTTGTGCTCATCGCTCATAATTCTTTTGATTTCTCGCAAAAAGTGCTCGGCTGGCTTGGCAACTAACCTACTTTTCTTCTGGTCAGATATATTATTTGCCTTCCAGAAGCCTTCGGCATTGGCTTTCTTGAGGAACTGCCATTTTCTAATCGAAAATAACACCTGTATTGCTTCGTCAACAGAGGCTGTTTCTAGCCAAATTACTGCTTTATCGCCAAGCCAGCCAGAAGCATGGGCCTGGCGCAATGCTTCGCGAATTTCTGGCTCTCGTAGCGAAATATCAGGTGGCGGGGAGGGAGGGTGACGTGGTTGACGATCGCCGCTTTGCTGCATTCGCTCTCTCACTAAGTCGCGAAGATGTCTACGCTTATTACGTTCGCCCATTTTGCCGAAATCTTCAAGCTCAACTGCGCTCATTAAAGCTAATGACTCTTCTTCTTGCGCCTTAAAGGCCTCGCGGCGCTCTTCCATTGTCTGACGGCGCTGGTCACCCATCTTGTGCCATCTATCTTGACGCTTAATATATTCGGCACGCTGCTCATCGCTTAAACCGTGCCACCACTCCTGCGCCTGGGTTTGCTTTGCCTCTGACCAATCACCGCGGCTAGCTACCGGTGGCGGTGATTGCTTAGCCTCTACCTGGGGCAACGCGGACAAGAGAATAATAGCTAAAATCACTTTTCACCTTCACCGGTAAGCAGCTTCAGGGCGAAATCAACATCTTGCAGTGTTGCTGATGTAGATGTCTGTGGTGCATCGGCGGTTTCTCCGTCTTCTAATACATCAAAAAGATCTAACATCTCGTGGTTTGCGTAGATTGAATCGATGTTTACTGCGGCCATTTCGGCATCGCGTTGGACATCAACCGGTGCGCTCATAGGCTTACTACCTTGCCCAATCCAAATGCCCACTGCGAGCATAAGCGCTGCGGCAGCAGCAAAGCCACTCGCCTTCATGAAGGACATAGGGTTCGGCTTATCGGTCGCAATCTGCGGCGAGGAGAACAATTCGCCCATAACAGACTCAGCGAAGCCCTCTGGCACTTCGGCCGGAGCATCGGAATCAAGCATTTTGTTAAGCCAGTCAGTCATTTTCGGAATCTTTGTAGGGTTTAAGTATTTCGCGCAAATTAGTGCGCGCGCGATGCAGCATCGATTTGACAGCCGCCGAACTGAGGCCTGTTACAGATGAAATCTCTTCCATGCTGAAACCGTCATAATGTTGAAACACTAAAACTGCTCGCTGGTTGTGCGGAAGTCGCTCTAATCCCCAAGAAATTAATCCGGCCCAATCACCGCGGCTAGCTATCTCTTCTGGGGTGTCTGAGCGCAAATCTTGCTGCGCAATTTCGATGCCGTCAAGTTTCGGCATCGCATGCAGCGGTTTTCGTTTTTCGTCGCGAATTCGGTTGAGCGCTAAATTGTATGTAATTTGGTACAAAAAGGTCGAGAACTTGCCCTGAGCGTAGTATTTTTCGCGGTTTTTCCAGACACGCACAAAGGCTTCTTGGGCTACGTCTTCAATCGCTCCATGCGGGCCGAGAATACGACGCAGAAGGCCAAAAACCATAGCTTGGTAATTCTCTACCAATAATCGAAACGCACGCTGATCGCCTTGGGCGACATCGGCCATTAGCTCTACTCCGCGATCAGCTGCATAGCCGTCAGGATTCAAATTGTTACTCAAGTGGCCATCCGTTATCGTCGATGTTGCGCGGCCAAAGTTTTGTAGCCACGCCGATTATTTGATTTTTTGAAACCGCACCGTAGTGTCGAGAATCACGGCTAAATGATGAGTTGTCTCCGAGGAAGAAAAATTCATCGCCTGTTAAATTAAACACTTTGCCCACTCCAAAGTTTCCTGAAATATCGTAATTTATTTGACAGCCAATCTGAACGTTTTGAAACTCGCATTCATCGCGCAATGCGATGAACAGTTGTTCGGTATTAGACGACTCTCGGGGCTGCCAATCTTCAGGCAACTCAACAGCAATATTCTCGGCAACGTCGGCTCCATCTATTTTTGCAACGAGTTGGTCGTGAGCCACACTAATTAATAATTCGTGCGGCTGTTCGCTATCGCCTTTAATCTCTCCTTGCTCTATTACTTCATAGCGCTGCCTAGTTTTAGTGAACATTTCCAAAGACCAGGAGCTGTTTTCTGCATTAAGGGCTAAGCGAAATTTGGTCTTGCCGCGCTCTATGCCGATTGCAAAAGAGGCCGTTGTTGATTTGAGCTTGCATGACGCCGCTAGTGCGTGGCCGAAGCTATCATTTGGGGCACTTAAGTAGAGAAGAGTTTGATTACTGCTGTTTTTCCACCAGCCCTTTCTAAAACCAACTTGGTCTTCATCAATTACAAAAACTTTTTGTAAATTTTTGTCGTCAGCAGCCCACTCTGGCGACAACTCTTTTATTGAACTAATTGCCGTGGTCTTTGATTGCCCATTAATATAAAGTGTACCGCCAATTATTTGCACGGAATCTCCTTCGAGCGCAACGCATCGCTTAACTGCTTTAATCCCGCTATCTGGTTCGGTAATAATCGCTAGATCACCACGCTGGGGCATGTCATTGCTTTGCCACAACCATTGTCCTGCGTTAATGCTCGGAGACATTGAGTCGCCTTTAACATATAGGGCGTTTTGCCAAGCAACAAGTAAGAATATTGTTGCTAAGGCAAACAGGTAAATGTACTTTTTACGCAATTTCAACAATCAATATTGACGCCGCGCCTAAAAATAGCGCTACGGCCGACAGGTCCGAGACAGCGATCATCACTGGGCCAGCAACCAGGGCTGGATCTAAACCCGCTGCCTCACTACCAACCACAATTGATGTGGCTACTGTGTTCGTCCATATTATTGATAACCATAGCGCGAGACTTAACATTATGCCGGTGTAATAATCTCCGATTATAAAACCCATGGCTGGGCCGGCCACTAAAGCGGACAAAAATCCTAACACTACTCCAACGTAGATTTCGCTTAAAAATACCGCTAGGCGGCGCCCTTGGACTATTTGGCCAACTGCGAAGCCACGCACCAATACGGCTGAGGTTTGCATGCCGACCGTACCTGATAGGGCGAGAACCATTGGCACAAATGCGATGACAAGGCCGTAATCGTCATTTGCTGATGCGGCGTCCCCGCGGGTAAAGTATTCCATTACTTTAGACATTATCAGGCCGGCGCCTACCGGAATTGCCAAGTAAGGCGCGCGGTGCCCGATCATTTCGAGCAGCGGCTCGCCTGCGTCTGAGTCGCCACTTGCACCAGCGAGAAGAAGGGCATCTTCCGATCCCTCTTCTTCAACTACCTCTAAAGCATCGTCGGATGAGACAACGCCGATGATGCTATTGCGCGCATCAACAATTGGCAGCAACGATAAATTGTACCGCAGAATTCGACGTGCAATCTCTTCACGGTCTTCGTCGACGCGTGCCGAAATCACATCTGGATTCATGAACTCTCCGACCGAATCGTTCTCTTCTAGCTCAAGCAGTTCGCGAGTCGTAATTACACCCTGCAAGACATTGCCTGTATTGACTACGAAAATAACATACACGGATTCGGCTTCGCCTTCATCGCCCTTAATAAGCTTGATGACATCGGCAACGAGTTCACCTTCGGCAACAGAAATAAACTCGGTGGTCATCATCCCGCCTGCGCTTTCTTCTGGGTATGAAGTTAAGTGACGCAGCTCGGCAGCTGTTTCCGAATCAACAAAACATAAGGTCTCGAGACGCAGAGCCTCGGGTAATTCATTTAGAACATCTACGCCGTCGTCAACTGAAAGTAGGTTTAGGTAATTAGCAATTACTTGCGGATCGCGGCCTTCAAGCAAGGCGCTTTGAAGTTTTTCATCGGACTCGGCTAGAATCATGGCTCCTTGCTCGACATCCATCTCGTCGAACAACTCGCGGGCACGACTAATATCGACATCTTGCCATAAAGCATCTGCAATATCGGCAGGGTGCATACCATCGGTGATGACGAAGTCGCTCTTGTCGTAGACCATGGCAATATCCTACACGCGCCACTGTTAATTTCGTAGTATTCTGTGTCCAACCAAAAGCCAAACATGCGATAATCTAAGCCAATAACGAAACCGTGGACAAAGACAAACTCATTTTCGACTGGGCCAACAATGGCCCCCATCCTGCCGACGCTAGGCCAACTACTATTCAGCTGGTTGACGAAACTTTGCGTGATGGCCTGCAGTGCCCTAGCGTTACCGAGCCTTCGCTAGATGAAAAAATAGAGTTAGTTCACCTAATGAATGATTTGGGTATCGATTGCGCAGACATTGGTTTACCGGGCGCTGGCGATGTTGCCCGCGATCACATCATGACTTTAGTCCAGGAAATGACCTCGCTAAACATTACGCCAAATGTTGCGTGCCGGACTATGATTAGCGACATCGAGCCGGTTGTAGAAATGTCCCAAAAGCTTGGCGAGCCTATCGAGGTTTGTGCTTTTATTGGTTCGTCACCAATCCGCGCCTACGCCGAAAACTGGAATCTAGAGCACATGGAGAATCTCGTTCGCGACGCAGTGCGCTTTGCTAAGAGTCACGATTTGCCGGTAATGTTTGTCACCGAAGATACGGTGCGCTCTACTCCAGAAATTCTTAGTCGCCTGAATGGCGCCGCTATCGAAGAAGGCGCAGACCGCCTTTGCATTTGTGACACCGTTGGTGGTGTCGAGCCAACTGCTGTGCGCAATATCTTTTCATGGCTGAATAACTTTTTAGCCGACAAAAACGCATCGCATATCGGCCTAGACTGGCATGGGCACCGCGACCGCGGTCTCGGACTGATTAACACCCTCACCGCTCTTGCGTCTGGTGCAAATCGGGCTCACGCATGCGCGCAAGGCATTGGCGAGCGTGCCGGCAACACCGAAATGGATTTGTTGCTTGTGAATCTAAAATTACTCGGCTGGATTGACCAAGATTTACGCAAGCTAGGTGACTACGTCAACTTTGCCGCCAAAGTGACTGGGCGCCCTGTCCGTGACGAGTACCCAGTGTTTGGCAAAGATGCTTTCGAAACAGCAACTGGTGTTCATGCTGCGGCAGTAATTAAAGCGTTGAAAACAGGAGACAAATGGTTGTCTGACCTTGTTTACTCAGGTGTCCCTGCTAGCGACTTTGGCCTCGAACAAATAATTTCGGTAGGGCCAATGAGTGGCAAGTCAAATGTGATTTGGTTTCTCGAACAGCGCGGCCACGAAGCTACAACGCAACGTGTGACAGATGTTCTTGAATGTGCCAAACAAGCAAAGTCGATTTTGAGCGAAGAGCAGGTTCTAACTGCAGCCAAAATCAACTAGCGCAAACTTTTGTACAGCTCGCTACAACTTTTAACTAGTTGATCAAAGCGGTGGCTGTCGCGTGACAATTCGAAACACGCCGTGATGTCCGGGCTTAAGTGTTTTTCACAAGCCGCAACAAGCAATGGCCATTCAATATCACCTTCCCCTGGAGCGCAGTGGGTGTGTTCGCCGAGACGCATATCATCTAGCTGTAGTGCTACTATTTCGTTTTTAAACAGTTCTATTGCTTCAGCTGGCGAATACTTGTCGTTAACCAACAAGTGGCCGACATCTAAGCATAAACCAACATTGCTAGGTAGCTGCGGTTTTATTTTTTGCCAATCGCTTGTATTGGCCAACCAATGCCCTGGTTCTGGCTCAATCGCTATTTTAACATTATCGCCAGCGCTGCTACTCAAACTGTGCATGGCCTCTAAAAAATAGTGCTCTGCCTGGGAAGAACTCTGCGCAGAAGGCAAGGCCCCTGACCATAGCGATAAAGTTTTAGCGCTAAATATTTCGCACCACTCGAGCATTTGTTGTAAAAATCTTAAACGGATCATTCGACTCTCATCGGGCTCTAACAAATTTGGGCGGTGTTTACGGCGAGGGTCTAGAATGTAGCGCGCTCCGGTTTCAATTATAACCTCTAACCCCAAATCGTGACAAAGCTTGGCCGTTACTTCTAATTCATTTGTGCTAGTATCGCGCGGATCTAAATGACAAATATCTGGTGTTATTGCAACCGCCTGGTACCCGCAATCAGCGAGCATTCGCAATCCATCGCTTAGGCGGTGCGAGGTAAAGCCATTGGAGTTGTAACCGAGTTTGACCATTATTTAGTGACGTAAGTTTAGCTGAATGTCGGTTGCGAGTTTATCGGCGCGCCCTATTTGCTGGCGGATTTTTAATGACGAGGTTTTCGAGCTAGCGCATACCACGAGCATCTCGTTCAGTATCAATAATGCCTCCTCTAAGTCGTGGAGAATTTCTTCGCGAGCGCGACGAAACTGTAAAAAATCCCCTTCTTCGCCAGCGTAGTGATTATGCACTGCTACGCTAAATCGCTGCTCGGCTGCTGCCACTATTTCTGTTACGCCCACCCATCTCTCATCGTGTAAATGGCGTGGACGCAAATCTATTTCCATGGGCTCGGCAACTTCACCGGAATAAACGAGTGGTTGAGGGATGGGATAACCCTGCTCAACATTATTGCTTGTTCTCAACAATGACCAACTTGCAAGGCCAGCGGCAACAAGTAAAAATCCAATAAAAATAAAAGCCTGCATGAATTATCCAATCAGCGCAGAGTAGCCGCCGGCATTTTCGGCAGTTGGCTCAAACGTTTTTTCTTCTAAAATAGTTTTCGAGAAATCTTTAGCAATGCGCGCTGCCATCATTATGTTTTCTTCTGGCTCTAGTGAGCAGGTGCTGTAAAGTACCCGGGTATTCTCGCCGACCACCTTAGACAATATTTTTTTGCGAAAAACGTTTTGCAGGGTTTCTATTTCGTGTAAGTATTTTTTCGAAAAACGGTGTCGCGCTTCTGCGCGTTTATTAAATACCCCGCTATTAGAACAAGGGACATCGCATAGCACTAAATCATACCCGCCTAATGGTACATCACTACCATCTTCGGAGATGTGGTGATAATTAATGTCATGACCAAGTCGCTCGCCCTCTTTCTTCATCGTCTCTAAGCGAGAGGCGTTGATATCGCAAGCGTGAATCTCTGCTTTACCAATGGAGGCCTCGTAGATAGCAAACGCCTTGCCCCCTGGAGCAGCACACAAGTCTAATATTTTTTCGCCGGGCTTTACATTGGACATCATTGCTGTTTGCCAAGATGTTATGTCTTGAATGGCCCATTCTCCTTCTGAGAAACCATCGAGACTAGTAATGGATTCGCCTGGTTGCAGTTCTAGTTTTTGGCAAACTTCGCCAACGGCACTCTTGCAGTAATTAATACGCCGCCACAATTGAGCATGTTGATTAAGCGCGGTCATGCGCGCAAGGCATTGCTCTTCCCCAACCTCCTCTATCCAGCGCTTCACCAAAAACACCGGGAACGAAAATTGTTGTGCTAGGGCAAGAGCTGGGTCTGTATTCGAATCTGTAAAGACCGATTTAGCAAAACCTACTTCAAACGCCCTAAAAACATGGCTTTCGGGTAATTTATCAATTGACTTAGTCATGCTCCGTGACACTGCTCGCAGCACTGCGTTAACGAATTTTATTTCATTGCCAAGTTCTTGCTTGGCAGCGTCGATGGTTTCATTGATGGCCGCGTGATCCGCAACCGAATTCATGCATAGCAATTGGTAAAGGCCGAGGCGTATTGCTTGATGGGCAACTTCGTTGCGAATACGCCCCTTGGTGTGAGCTTTCGCGATGCAATCCAAGGCCAACTTCCAGCGGATGCTGCCGCTAACTAGCTCGCGCGCAAAAGCTTGCTCTTGTGCCGAAAAATTATCGCGCGCTAACTCGCTGCCAAGAACCCTTGTTGGCATGTTGTTGCGTAAAATTATTTTCCAGAGGGCGCGGCGTAGAGTTTGTTGCTGATGTTCCATCGCTTAATTTGCCCCTAGGATTTGGCCAGCGCTAATATTGTTGCCATTGATAAAATCTTTGGCGATGGTTTTTGATTTACCGGAACGCTGCACTTCGACTAATTCGATTGCGCCTTCTTGGCAGCAAATGTACAGCTCAAAATTTCCGCCAATTATTACTTCTCCGGCTTGGCCACTGATATTAGAGTTGTCGCAAAGTTGGGCTGCAAGAATTTTCAGATTATCGCCATTAGGCAATGAGCTCCGTGCGCCGGGCCATCCGAGGCTAGCGCGAATTTGTTGGTAAACATCTCTGGCTGAATTATTCCAATCTAGCTCACCATCAGATTTTTTAACCTTACCGCAATGAACGGCAGCCTGCTCGTCTTGCTGCACGCCAGCAGGTAACTTCTTTTCTATATTTACTTGTTCGATAAATTGGCAAAGCAACTCGGCGCCTTTAATAGAACACTCGTTAAACAGCCAGGGGCTAGTGCTTTCTGAATCTAAAGATATTTCACTACTCACAAGCACATCGCCAGCATCAAGCTTCAATACCATTTTCTGAATGCACACCCCGCTCAATTCGTCGCCTGCTTTTATTGCTGATTGAATTGGTGAAGCCCCCCGCCAGCGCGGCAACAAAGATGCGTGAACATTTACGCATCCAAGTTTTGGCAAAGTTAAGAACTCGGAATCTAAAATCTGCCCGTAACTTACAACCACGGCCAAATCGCAATTAAGCTCTTTGAACTGCTCTTTAAACTCGTCGCTTTTGGCGCTTTGCGGTTGTAGCGCAACAATATCGTTTTCCAAAGCCATGCGCACAATTGAATTCTCAGAACGTCGGCGTCCGCGGCCGCTGCGACTTGGCGGTGCGCTTACTACGCCAACAACATTGTAGCCTGCATCAATAAGCGCCGCCAACGCCTTATCGGCAAATGGTGGCGACCCCATAAAAACTATGCGCAAGTCATTGCACAAAGCGTTTACCTTTATAGGTGGGGCTCAACAAAAGCCTTAAACTCGTCGTAAGCGCGGCCGCCAGTTAGGCGCGCCACTTCCACCCCGCCCTTAAAGACGACGAAGCATGGAATTGACATAATGCCAAGCTCGGCGGCTTTGTTTGGGTGATCTTGTGTATTGAGCTTCATTACCTTCAACTTGCCATCGAAGTCGCTGGCTAATTGGTCAATTGCTGGCCCCATTGCCTTGCATGGCCCGCACCATGGCGCCCAAAAATCGACAATTACGGGAATGGATGATTCGCAAACTTCGGCTTGGAAGTCATCTTCGGTTAAATCTGTTGCGTTTGACATGTTTACTTAAAGCGGTTTTTCGTCGAGGAGTTCCCCGACTTCTGGGTTAAAGCTATCGTGCTGGCGATCAAAATCGCCATCGATGTCTTCGAGTTGCAATACTTTACTATCGCCACAATGCTTAATCACTATCTCGGCGAATGCCGATTCTTGATTAATGTTAATTTGTTGCTGTTTAGCCA
>JAPKEZ010000151.1 GCA_028821845.1 Planctomycetota bacterium
AGCGTACTGCACGTGAATATGTTTCACGGACGGCGCTTACATCTTTGTTATCACCCGTTTGTCGCGCCATGCGCGGGAACAACGCAGTGTTAAAGGCAATGGTGATGGTGTGAAAAATGATAGCCACGCGCACTGCCTGTGCATAAATCGCTCGCGCAACATCGGCGTCAGCGGCGACCCCTTCGACCATGCTGACGAATAAAACTCCAATCAGCAAAATGTCTAAGCGGTTGCGCAACATACGCAACATACGAAACACTGCGATAAATCCTGATGACTTGATCAGTGAAAAAGCATCCCTTAACTTGGCACTAACGACCTCGCCATTAAGCAAATTCTTTTTCATCAACGCACTCATAACGCAAGCGCGTAATGAAGAGCCGATACCAAAGCCAACAAGTACTCCGAGCACTCGCAAATGTTCTGGCAAGGTATAAATCGCAATCACTGCCAAACCAGCGCGCAACAACCCCGTCAGTATTTCAACGACGGCTGGCTTTGCCATGCGCTCGTGCGCCTGGAACAAGGAATCGCAAATAGACCCAATAGCGTCGGCGAACACTACCATCATGGTAATGGCAAATAATACGAAATGCCACGCCACAAATTGCTCACGCATGTATTGTTCAAAGAACAAATAACCGCCTAAAACAACTGTAGCTATCAACGAGCCGACGATTACCGCTAGGATGCCATCTGCGTAATACTTGGCGGTCAATCCTTTAGCGCGTGCAACCTCGCGCGTGATTACTAACGGAATACCAAAGGACGAGATCATGCCGCCAAAGAACAAAAAGGTCGCCATCAGCGAATAGACGCCGTTCTCGGTGGTATTAACCTGACGCGCCAGCACCATACCGAATACCGCATAAATAGCGATGCTAAAAAATTTAGCGACGGTTAACAGCAGCGAATTCTTGGCGATTAAGCTCAACTAAAAAGTGGAATCAAAGTATTGCGCAAACGTTGAAACAAATCGGCAGTCGCACGAGTGTCGCGCAAACAATACTCGGCTATGTCGTCATACTTGCCAGCCCGCGCTTTGGCCGCCACCATACTGCCGTCCATCTTGCCTTTTGGCGACTCTACTTCGAAGCGACGACACCAGTAATCTAGAGAGTACGATTCGCGTGCTGCGCCTTGGAAGTTTAAAATTTCCATTAAGTCGCAATGGTCTTTAATACTGTAACGGTATCCGGTCAATTGACGCGTCGGAACGACATTAAGCATCGCTGAACGCGTCATTAATACTGGACCGTCGTAACCGCGTCCGTTGTAAGTAACAACAGTGCCCCATTCGGCGGCAAGTTTCCAGAACTCGCTAAGGATTTCGCGTTCGTTGCCGCGAAAGACTTTAGTACCAGGAATGTCATCGTAGTCTTCCCATTTACAGCCCGAGCCGTGGACCAAAACCGCTCCTTGATCTTTGGCGAGATTCCAGATACCAATCGATACTACGCGCCCCACGCCACGAATTAAGGCTAGACGATTTTGCACATCTTCTTTGTCTCTGCTCGATTTGCGCGACAGCAAATAATGGCGGGTTGCTTCGTCAAGCTCTTCCCATTCAAGGCCAGCGACCTCGATATCAAAAGCTACAATAGGCGACCTCAAGCCGTCTGGAGTTGCAGTGCTGTTACTCATCTTCCACGTATCCTAACTGATTGAGGTTATCGATAAACACCTCGCCAAGACCTTCTCCTGGCACTAGCGGCGCAGTAGCCTCGCGGAAGCCCTGACGGTAGTCAACACCTGCAAGCGGTGGATGACTCGCAAGCCATTCGTCAGTCATTAGGTAACGTAATGTCTTGCCTTCCATGTAACTGCCTGGTGCTAGCGACAGTAAATCAAGCATAAATGGCGCAATGTCATAAATGTAACCGACCTTACGCTTGCCTAATCCCAACAAACCCTGCTGCTTAACTCCCGGCCCCGCCAAAATGAAAATTCCTGGGGGTCCCTCCTCGTGCGCACCAGATTGCGGATGGGCAGGCTTAGTAACATTCGCCGGTCCCATGCCGTGATCAGAAATAATTAAGAAACGCGCGTTCTCTGGAGCGTTGGCTATGACCTCGCCAATCCACTCATCTACTTGCATATAAGCTTTGTCGATATGCCCACCAATTCTGTCGCTCATCTCTAGCGGCACAGGATATTGAAAAGCTTCAGGCTCGCGGTATCTCCAGAAAAAGTGGCCGGCTACATCTGGCAGGCCGAAGTACAACATTCGCAAATCGGCACTACGCCCAGTGTTTTGCAGGTTGTTAAATATTTTTTGGTGAGTGCGGTCGGCGTGAAATGTGCCACGGAACAAAATATCACGCTTAAAAGGCACCTTCCATTCAGGCGATATCGCGCCGAAGCGCTTATTGTATTCCTTGACCAATGGACCCTTGGGCCTGCCCTCGTCAAGCAACAGACTAATGTCATCTTGCAAGGCATCAGGGTATGTCAACAGCGGGATACCCTCATCCCAAAGCAATGGTTTCCAGAGAATGGCTGCCTGCACTTGCGCGGCATAAGAGGCGACAATGCGGCCATTATCGATTTCTTCTGCCGGCCATGAAACCCACCACGCAACTGAATCTACATCTCGACGATTGCCGGCGGCGATGTTCCAAACTGCTGGCACTTTGCGACAATTAGAAGTGAAAGGCAAGCCATCGCGCAGCATATTGCCGTGTTCATCTTCTTCAGAAAAATTAGGTACGCCATGATCTTCGGCAAGCACACCAGTGGCGATAGAAGTCCATAGTCGTGGTGAATAGGTTGGAACGTCGGTGAACAATTTGCCGCCGACACCCTTTTCGATTAGCGATGCCAAGTGCGGAACCTTGCCGGCGCGTATTAGCGGCTCGAGCACAGGTAGAGTCATACCATCGACACCGATTACAATTAGCGGTGACTCATCGAAGTTAGAGTGAGGTGGTTGCTGCTTGGAGCATGCGAGTGCCAGCAACGGCAGGCAGAGTGTTAGTTTTAGCACAAATTAGTCTAACTTAACGCCAACCTTTTTGCGTCGCTTCGCAAGTCGGTTTCGTAATATTAACCAACCAACAATGGTTAGCAAATATTGTGGCATTAACACTCTAAAGTCGGCTTGCTGTTCGCGCTCGAAATTAACTGAGCAGCCGCCTGCAAGATCGAGTCCGCCACTGCCACTGTTGATATTGCTCCCCTCGAAGGTAAAGCCACCCATGACTGCGCCTTGTCCGGATGCAGTGACGATTCTGAGGGCGTAGCTTCCTGATGCTGAGTTATTAGCAGTGGGGGC
>JAPKEZ010000152.1 GCA_028821845.1 Planctomycetota bacterium
GTTTTTCATGTATGGTCCAGGTGTACCGCAAGGAGTACAGACAGCACAGCAGATTCAGCTAATAGACATAGCCCCGACATTGCTTGAGCTGTGCGACATCGAAACCGATCAACAATTCCGCGGCTTAAATATTGTTGATTTAACGGGTGCCGAACGAGACCTCCAGCGCCAGCACATCACTATTGATGGCAACTTTTTCAGCATCGTTATGGGCAACAAAAAGTATATTGCCCGCTGGAACGAAAAGTTCGGTGTCGTACTTGGCGATGGTTTAGGTTTGTTTGATTTGTCAACCGACCCACATGAACTCAACCCAAGTTCTGAGATAACGCTGCCTTTTCTAAAAGCTATTGACGCTGCCCTTGAACGTGATTCTTACCAAGAAGGACAAGTGCGAAGCGACTTCCAGGTGGATATGGGTCATCAGCTAGGATATACCGGAGAATAAAAGATTTGGTAATTTGGCGTAAGAAAGCAGTTCGCCAACGGTACTAGTTATTTACTAATGAGTGATGCCAAGCAAAGATATAATCCGCGTATGTCGATACGTTCTTCAATCCCTATTGGCGTAATAGTACTTTCTATTGCCACAGCCTTTTACTTGGTGTTCTCCGGCGGCACCACACCGCTCGATACCCTCGCCTCAGGCACAGGTAATGACGACAACACGAATATTGAGCAGGCAGTGCCGCTTGAAGTGAATGGCACCGATTTGCAGCGTGAGTCGCAATCCACTGCAAACCTTACCGGCAGCTCTACGCTCGAACTTTACTTTCGCTCAGATGCAGGCGTCAACGGTGGTGTCTTAAATTTAGACGAACAAGAATATCGTTTTGAAGGTAGTTATTTGAAGATTGAGCACTTGGCCGGTGGTTCATACGCCGCTGCTGTCACATCTCCTAAACACCTTAGCCTGAAGAAAAACATTGAGCTAGCCGCTGGCGAATCACAAAGCATCGACATCGATTTAGAGATAGCAGCATCGGTACGTGGCAAGATTGTCAATGCCAATGGGCAAGCGGTTGCTGGAGCCATAGTTGCTGCTCTTGAAGATGTGGTAGACAATTCTCTATACGTCTTGGCCTTAGCTGACTTTTTCAACTACGGCAACATGCCCACTTGGGCAAGCGACAAGGCTATCACCGACGAAAACGGTGAATACGTGATGACTAATCTTAAACTTGCCAGCTTCAACTTATTGGTAAGCCATGCTGATTACCGCCCATTTAAGACTGATCACGCAATAAAGCTAGCGAACTCTGTAGAAACTATTGTCGATACTATTTCTATTAATGAAGGTGTTCACCTTGAACTGATTGTAAGTAATCCGAGTGATGACAAGATTCCTGATGCCGTCGCGCAATGGCGGCCGAATTCATTGTTAGCCAAGACTGTGATTCAGCGCAGTAATAACATCCCTAAGTTCGAAGGTAACAAAGATGGCGTCGTGTACATCAAATCTTTGCCAAGTGACGTGCTTACTATCTCGGTACATGCCGATGGCTTTGCGCAACAACAAATCGACATTGATTTGAGTGATAAAACTATCGGTGAAACGGTACAGCATTCTGTGACGCTTACGCATGGCGTCAACCTTAGTGGAACTGTGCTGAATGCCGATGGCAAACCATGCGACGGCACGATGATAGCCCTAAACAATGCCAAAGACTTCAGCATCCAAACCGCTATTACTGACAATCATCCGCTACGTATCGCAGCAGACGAAGCCGGAGTCTTTCATTTTGATGGTATCGCACCTGACCAATACTACCTAATAACCACTGCGAATGGCTATGCGCGCGAGGTCACCGGACCTTTCTCTGTTGCAGACGAAGACGTTAAAGATTTGGAAGTAGTTCTCACCCATGGCGCCACACTAATAGTCACCGTTCTTGACGGCGAAGATGTTCCGAGTTCAAATGTTGCTATTGGAGCTGTCAGCGTAGACTCAATAAATATTGTTAGAGATCGCAGCGACGATTCTGGCATGGCAACTTTCACGAATGTTAGTGCGGGGACTTACCAGGTTGTGACAGAGAAAGAAGGCGCAGCGCTGTTCAAGTTCGTCGAATTAATTGATGACGAAGTTACTGAGGTTACTTTAGGCGGAATGCAAGAGACTGCCACCCTAAGTGGTGTCATCAGTCGCGCGGGTGAGGCCATTGATGGCGCGCGGGTTTCTATCATTACCGACTCTGGCGCTAAGGTTGCATCAGCTGACGAAGAAGGTCTATACACTATTCGTGAAATGCCGCTTGGCGATTTCATTGTTATCGTTAACGTAAATTCTGGGCTAAACGGTAATTCGGCATTCTATGGCAGCCTGCAAATTACCAGCAGCGGTGAGGTGCAACACGACATCGAATTACCAAATGCTGGGCTAGAAGTGCACGTTACGGCCAATTCCGATCAACGCTCTTTAGCACAGGTACCAGTTGCAGTACGCCCTCTCAATGGCACCAACATCAGTGGTGGAGATTTCGGTTTAACAAATGCGGAGGGTGTTGCTAAGTTTCCAAGCTTGAATGATGGCGAGTATATGGTTAGCGTTGGCACAGCAGCTGCTCCATTTATTTCTCCTCAAGACAATGGCCTAGGGTCAAAAATAGTGAGTCCGATTAGTGTGCGCGACGGCATGGGCGTGGAGCGTATCAATGTTTCATTAAGCGAGGGCGCGACGGTAAAAGTTCAAGTGAGCAATCAAGCGGGCGAACCACTCGCTGGCGTCAACATGCATTACCTCGACGCAAATGGCCAGCCAATGAATATCATCTCATTGATGGGCACCAATGCAAAAGGGGTGGCCCAACTAAAAGGCTTACCCACAGGCCCAGGACGCATCATGGTGCGCCATCCTGAAATTGGCTTGAGCGAGTTTGAAGTGAACCTCAGTGAAGGTGAGGTGCTAAAGAAACGTATCACTCTCGATAGTGGTACCAAATTGATGGTCACTGTTGTCGACGAAAACGATCAGCCACTGAGTGGTGTATTGTGCACGGCTCTCGATCACCGTGGCGCCGCTTTGTCTTATGTTTGGGCACTTTCCGAGACGCAAGCCACGCAAACCGCTTATTTCTCAGGGACGGCACAAAAACTGGGTCCTTTGCCCATTGGTAATTACAAAATCCAACTTATTCGCCCTGGTAAAGATATCGTAATTCACGATGTTTTCGTGAATGGCGAATCTGTGCAAAATCTTCGACTACGTTTTACCAAAGAATAGGGTAAACTAAGGGCATGTTTAAGCGCCTTTTCGTCGCGAATCGCGGT
>JAPKEZ010000153.1 GCA_028821845.1 Planctomycetota bacterium
GCGGTGTTGTTTAACGAACGGTGATTATCCTGGGAACTGTTACCCATAGTGTTGCCGTTGTACGAAACGTTAGGCCCAGAGAATCGGCGAATGCGCGACCCAGGAGAATAGGCCATGACCGTGCGGTAAGAGCTATTTGAAGTACGGTATCCGAAACTATACGAGTAAGCGCCCGAAGAAGCGTTTTGCGGATCGTGGTTACTTCCCATGTTGTGCCCTAACTCATGACCGAAACTGTAATAACCGGTGGCGCAACTATAGTTAGTAACGCTAAAAGCAGAGCTCGCAAAACCTGTCGAGACATTAGTCATCAAATATGCAATTCCGCAATACTGACCATTCTGACAAATCAACGCAACACAATCGGCATCGTACTGATCACGCAAAGCATGGACGTTATCCATCTTGCCGTCGCTAGTCCCGGCGATGTCGTATAGGAGTTGGCTAAAACTTGATGACTCTGAATAGCCGACCATCTCAGCTTTGTGCACCAACACCAAGCGTTGAGTGACTCCGCTATCACTGTATGCCGAATTTGTTTCTGAAATCGCAAGATTTATTTTAGATGTCATGCCCGACGATCCGCCCACCGCATTTTTGGCAGCCGTAGTGTAAGCGACAAGAACATCAATGTCAGGGTTACCGGCAAAATTACTATTGCTCGATTGCTGTGCCGCCGACTTCACTGCGTGCGAAGCACCGGTGCCGCAACCCGCAACTAAGTTTTGATTTTCTAACTTCACGCGGTGCACACCATTGCCTGCATATTCAACCTGAAACAATACATCGTCGTAGCGGATGGTGCCCATCACCACGCCATTACTAACTGAAAAATCTGCTGACGAATCAGTATGCCCAACTAGTGCGCCCCGCCACACGTATCCATCTGTGTACTGATCGGTCGAAATAAACTGTGCAGTAAGAGTAGTTCCGCTAAACAAATTCAACTCGATTAATGGCACACTGCCATCAAGCAACAAAGTATTAACATCTGCAATTCGGTGCTGGACAGATGTGGCAGTTGAGCCAACACCCGGTGCTGCTGTGACATTTGTGTCAACAAAAAGCTGCGGCGACGATTGGGCTGCGGCAAGAAAAACAGTAGCGAAGATGTGTAGCATGATTCCAAGTTTAGCACCTAAACAATCAAATTGTCTTCTAAAAAGGCGGAACTATAGGGTTTCAGCCCACGTCACATTATAAATGCCGTCCTTTTTTTGGAAATTGGCGATTTCATCAGATAAGTTTTAACATGCCATTAAGCAATAATTACTTCGAAGACACCAAGTACTGCCCTTGCTGTCGCGAGTATGTTCTCTACCTTAAGAGTCCTAAGGCCAGCTATTGCGCTGACTGCGGGGCGGAAGTGAGTTTATTTAGCGCTGCCGACAAGCACGCCTTCGAGCTCTCGCTCAAAAAAGAGAAGCTACGTCGCATTCAAAATCACGACAAACGGGTTAGCTAGCTTTATCATGTAGGCAATGTTCAAGCTTTGCCTCCTGTTAAGCCGCGACCTTTGTGTGTTGCCGGTTGCTGATGTCCTGCATCAAGCGATAGACGGTGGTGCCGATTTAATACAGCTGCGCGAAAAAGAAATGACGCCGCGCGAATTTTGTGAATATGCGAAACCGCTAATTGATATTTGTACGTCGAGAAATATAAAAGTAGTGGTTAACGATTCCGTTGAATGCGCCATGGCTTTAAATGCAGATGGCGTCCACCTTGGGCAAGCAGATATGCCAGTGAGGCTAGCGCGTAAATTATTAGGGCCGGATAAATTAATTGGGTTGTCAACGCATTCCGTTGAGCAAGCCGAAGACGCTGTCTGCTCTGGCGCAGATTACATCGGATTTGGTCCGGTTTTCCCGACGCCGACTAAGGGTTACCACAAAGGTTTAGGCCCCGAGCAGTTAATCATGGTGCGCGCGGGTTGTGAGTTGCCGGTGCTGGCGATTGGTGGAATCGATGCTGAAAATGCTTGGATGGTGCCTAGATTCTCCGGAATAGCTGTCAGTTCGGCCGTGTGTGCGGGATTAGAACCAAGAAATATTTGCCTACTATTGCGCCAATCTCGCGTATAGTAGATTCATGAGACTAAACATAGCCCACCTTGCTCTGCCCGCCATTTTGATGGTTGGCGCTGTAACCGATGCCCAAGTTGTAGAAGTTGGCGACGTACCGACGTATAACTTCGAACAAGCCTATAACACTATGGGCTCATCAAAAGCCAGCGACTTTCTCGGTAAGCCGATTTTGGTCGACTTTTGGGGCACCCGCTGAGGTGGCTGTATTTCGTCGTCCGTGCCGGCGGCTGTTAAGCTACAACAAGAATTTGGCGAGCGCATTCAGGTTATCTTGGTTGAATCTCAAGGTACAGGCTATGAGAAGTCGGTCGGCTTCGCGCTTAAGGCGGGCTGGCTAGGCAATGGTGCCATTTGGACATCGCAGCGCCCGTTCTCGACTGGGTCTGGTGGGCTTCCGAGTTTTGCCCTGCTTGATGCTTCGGGTAAAGTTATATTAAAGGGCTCCTCTAATTCGATGCATGGCCAAATTGTCGATGAAATCGAGCGCATGGTCGGCAAGCCTGATTATGGCGATATGCCAAAATCTGTACAAAAGGTTTACAAAGAATTGAATAAGGGCAAAATAGCTAGTGCTTACGCGATGGCAGAAAAAGTAATTGCCAAGCCAGGCAGCAAGGATGCTTCAATCGTTTTGGCCGCGGCAGAAGCTTCATTAGTTGCAGTGTGGAGTCGCTTTGATAGTCAAGTATCAAGCATTAATTGGCTGGCCGGAAACGGCTACCCAATTCGCGCTTTAGAGACAGCGAAAGATTTAGCAAAGAATGTGTCGAAGCGTGCCGACATGAAGATGTCCGCAGATACTTTAATCGAAATGCTTGAGGGTGATGAGTTCAAAGAGCAGATGAAGTGGGACAAGTCGTTGACTAAGCTCGAAATGGCGATGTATGAGAATAAAGAAGGAGACCCACGTTCTATCAAAAAGATAGAAGAGCTTAAAGACGAGGCCACTGGCAGCCCAGTAGGCGCTCGCGCCGAAGGTTTGGCTTATATCGCCAAGTTCGCTAAGAAGTAATTGCCAAGCAAGGGCTACCTGCGTGAGTGAGAATCAATGACACTCGCCACGCAACTAGTCAGTTTTTTGCCCATCTCGATATGTAAAAATTCATTTGGGCCATGGGCGTTTGAAGATGGACCAAGCACGCCGGTTATCAGAAACTGCGCTGCTGGAAACTTATCACCAAGCAT
>JAPKEZ010000154.1 GCA_028821845.1 Planctomycetota bacterium
GCAATTACTTTTTCGCCAATCATTAAGTCATTTTCTTTAGCGAAGACGATAGGCATGTATTTCTCGCCATCTAATATTTTCAACAGTGCTAAGTCTGACTGCTCGTCGACACTATGTAATCGAGCTAACACCGACTTGCCACCGAATTGTTCAGCAAAGGATAATTTGTAAACGATGGCGCCGTCATTGCTCTTGTGGTTTACAACATGTGCATTGGTTATTACCAAACCACGCTCGTCGATAATCACACCAGTGCCTTGACTAATTTGACTACTTGTCGCGGGAATCGATTGCAGAGTAGATGCAGCGGCGCCGTCGCTAAGTGAGACCCGGTAAACGCCGATGTTAACTACTGCGGGACCAGACGAGAGATAAACTCGTGCCTCTGTAGTAAAGCGCACCGAGTCAGAGTCGGCTTGCTGCGCAATAGCTGTAGGACCTAAAATCAGCAGCAGGCAGGGTAGAAGTTGCATTCGCATATAAGTATTTTACGCGCAACTAGCAGAGATGTTAGAAAGAATGGTGGGCGTTACAGGACTTGAACCTGTGACCCCCAGCTTGTCGAGCTGGTGCTCTAGCCAACTGAGCTAAACGCCCATTCTTGAGGCGAAAGTTTAACGCCGCGAAGGGGCTTTGGGTAGTAACTTATTACGCCAATCTTGACAAAGTTGAGTGTCGCGACCGGCAGCCAGTAATCTTATTTCACAGTAACGCAAAGCATCTTTGAGATAGGGTTGACGGCGCAGCGGACCGATCGCTTTTGAGCTAATCCCATGTTTCTTCGGCGCAATGTCGGTGTCAAGTCGGTGCTGCAATGCCAGAATATGTTTTGCATCTGATAGCACATGGCGCGGCATGTGCGCTCGTTCTTGAAATCCACGTAGCCACGAAACAGCAACTCGCTGCGGGGTATGAAATTCATAATTGCTAGTTGCCATGACTTCTTGCTCGACCATTGGCCCATATAAACACGCAAGCAGCAATGCACCGCTTGGAGAGTTGCGCCATGGCATAGAATCGAGCGCAGCCAATTGGCGCGACAGTAGCTGGTAATTGTTTTCGTCTTGTTTAAGCCAATGGCTTACCTCGGGCAACATCGTCGGCAGCAATTTCAATTCGAATAAATCGGCAAAAACACCGGTCATGCATTTGGTGCGCATCAAACGCAACACTTCATCGGCGATTCGGGCTGCTGCTGCTTCTTTGACTACTGAGGCCAAAGAGCGCGCAGCATCTATTTCTGCTGGACCTGGATCGAAATCTAGGCGGCGCATGAATTTTATAAGCCGTAATATGCGTACTGGATCTTCTTTGAAACGCACATTGGGATCACCGATAGAGCGCATCAGGCGTTTTTCTAAATCACCGAGACCATCCGTCCAATCGTAAATCTTTAGCGATTCTGGATCGAGGTACAGCGCGTTAATTGTGAAATCGCGGCGCAGGGCATCGCTTTCCACAGTGCCATAATTAGTGTCGCGCGCTAGAGTTTTTGTTTCTTTACTCTTTTTTGGGGCAGATCGGAAAGTAGCTATTTCATAGATCTCTTGGCCGCTACGCACATGCACAATAGGGAAGCGTTTGCCGATAATTCTGGAGCGCCTGCCGAAAACGCGTCGCACCTGTTGCGGCGTTGCCGATGTGGCAATATCGAAATCTTTCGGCGACAAGCCTAAGAGCAAGTCACGCACACATCCACCCACCAAATATGTTTCATGTCCGGCTTGTCGAAGTTGACTCACTACAGAGACAGCACGGCGATCAAGTCGTTTCGCCGAAAACGGCAGGTCGATGACACGAGGCGCAGATGACATAAAAGTTATTTCGGACGCTTGAAATGAAGTACAAAACGTTCGCCGCGCTCTTCGCTAAGCAAATACTTGTGTTCGTCCATTAGCTTCCAGCGGCTACCGTTTTCTTTTATCTCTGTCCATTCGGTTTGCCATGATGGACCGGCCATAAGGCACAAGCGACGAATCTTTAAAGACTTCTTGTCGAGGCGGCGCAAAAACTTTGGCAGTGGCTCTACTGCTCGTGCACAAATCCAGTTGGCTTGTGGGTCGAGCTTAGAGCCAACTTCTTCGCCTTGACGTGCGTGCACATCGACATGCATAAACTCTAGTAACATGCGCGCCTCTTCGAGGAAGGCAGCTTTTTTACCATTACGCTCGCACAAATGAAAATGTTTGTCAGCATACATTGAGGCCCAAATTAAACCTGGAAAGCCTCCGCCTGAACCCCAGTCCATGTAGCAGGCAGTTCCAGGCATGTATTTAGCGGCTTTAATACAGTCGACTACGTGGTCGCCAATAAGTCGCTCGTAGTCTTTAGCGCCGGTCAGATTGGTGACCGTGTTAGCCGCCATAAGCAGGCGACAGTATTGTAAAATCGAATGTTGCGCCGAGGCAGGGTATTCGATAACATCCGCTAAAGCCTCGCCAATTGCATTGACTAAATGTGTCGGCACTTGCTCAATGCCGGCTTGGTCTGGATCGGGTATGCCGGGAAATGCCATAATATGGAAAGTGGCAGGGCAGGCAGGACTCGAACCCGCAGCATGCTGATTTGGAATCAGCCGCTCTACCATTGGAGCTACTGCCCTGACGCTGCGATAAGATACTCATATCCGCCAACTAACTCAACCCTAATGGCAAAAAAAGCAAAGCACAAGAAGAACCCGTCGATGATTGATAATCGTCGTGCGCGGCGTAACTACGAGATAATAGAGACTCTCGAAGTGGGTATTTCATTGCTGGGGACCGAGGTTAAGGCGCTGCGAGAAGGGCGGGTTAGTTTAGATGAAGCTTACGTTCATATTGTTGGCAAGGGCTTGGTGATTGAGCAATCGCACTTTGGTGAGTACAGCAATGCTAACGTCAACAATCACAAGCCCATCCGTCCACGCAATCTCTTGGCGCATAAGAAAGAGGTGTTAAAGCTTGGTCTAGAAGTCAAGCAAAAGGGTTTAACATTGGTGCCAATGAAAATGTATTTCAAAGGGCGCTGGGCGAAGGTCGAGATAGCCTTAGCTCGCGGACGCAGCGATTACGATAAACGGCAGGTTATTAAAAAACGTGATGCCGACCGTGACATTTCGCGCTTTATGAAATAACATTAGTGATAGATCGGTGTTGGCGAAATATTCGGTAATTGATTGTTGTTGTAAAGGTTAAACACCTGGTTCCAGTGTGTCAAGGCAGGGAAAATATGATTTCCTGCTGCAACTTCAATGTACTCTACGTCGTGGCCATTCTCCTCCAGTTCTTCA
>JAPKEZ010000155.1 GCA_028821845.1 Planctomycetota bacterium
GCCAATGCTGTGACTGCCATTCTCAGTAGGGTGAATGCCATCTTGGGTTAAGTACTGGTCATTGGCGGCATAAAGTTTTTTGGATATAGAGAATAAATCTATATAACCGCATACACTCGTTGCTGCTGCTGCGCGTGTAGACTCAGCATAAGCAGCAAGGCGCATGTTGTTGTTGCGCCCGTCAGGCAGGTTGGGGTTGTCTAAGTTTTCGTGCGCAAGTGGTGAAACTAGCACAATGCGTGGTGCTGACTTGCCGTTGTATTTTTTTTCTCGAGTCTCGGACACCCAATCTATCAGCAGTTTCTCGTAGGCCCCCGGGTCACCGTCGAATGATTCGTTATAACCAAACATAGCAATAATGACATCTGCTTGTGAAATGGACAAGTAGTCGTCTGCGCTTGTGAATCCGCTGTTGCGTGGACGATGGTTGATGCGGTCACCGCTAAAACCATGATTGCGCAGGCTAATGTTTTTGCCAGCAGTTTCTATTTGCAAGTAAGTCTCAAACCAGCCGTGATGTTGCATGCGCTCGGCGGCGCCGTTACCGATAATCACAATACTGTCATTCTCCTGCAACTGTATTTGCCCGACGCGCGATTCGTTAGTAGGTTGACTGCAAGCTGAAAGTAAGATGCAAAGAGTCAGGAGTTTTTTCACAAAACGTAGTCTATCCAACCTGTTATGATGCGTCGATGTTAGTTTCCTTGTTTTTAGCGGCAGCACAGTCACCTCAGTGGTTGACTTACGAAGGTGATGCCGAATTGTCGCCCGGTAACGGTAGGCGAGTTGTGTTTGTTGCCGGAGACGAAGAGTATCGTAGCGAAGAAGCATTGCCTTTCTTAGCACGCTCGATGAATCGTCAAGGATTCGAATGCATCGTCCTCTTCAGTCAAAACCAAGAAACTGGTCTCATCGACCCAGACGAGCCTACTCATATTCCGGGATTACATTTAATTGCGGACGCCGAGTTGTTGGTGTTGCAATTACGTTTCCGCGAATTCCTTGATGACGACATGAAATACATTGTTGATTATGTTGAAGCAGGAAAGCCTCTAGTCGGACTCCGCACATCCACTCATGCTTTTAATTACGGGAAAAACAAAGAAAGCAAGTACGCGCATTGGACATGGACTTCAAAAGAATGGCCCGGCGGATTTGGCAAACAAATATTGGGTGAAACATGGGTTAGTCATCATGGTCACCATGGGCATGAAGCTACACGCGGACTTCCCAATCCGTCAGCTAGTGAGCACGCAGTCTTGAAGGGAGTGGGCAGCTGCTTTGGACTGACCGATGTTTATACAGTTGGCAAGTTGCCTGATGATGCGACAGTGCTGCTGCATGGTGAAGTGGTGGCAGGCATGAATGTCGATGACATCGCCGTCGATGGGAAGAAGAATGATCCTATGCTTCCGGTGGCGTGGCTACGTGAACGCGCGGTGTCAGAAGATGTTACGCAAAGAATTTTTGCCACCACCATGGGTGCGGCAGTTGATTGGCTAGATGAAGATTTGCACCGTTTGTTTTTTCAGGCATCTATGTGGTGCCTTGGCGATGAAGACAAAATATCTACCACCACTTTTGATGGTTCTGCTGTGGGCGTATTCGAGCCAACTATTTACGGCTTCGGCGGTGGACGATTAGGTTACAAGCCAGAGGATTACCGCAACGGGTCGCCGTGGTTAGCCGCATCGACTACCGACTAGCTAGCTTGTCCAACTCATCTAAGGTGAGGCGCACGCTCAAAATATAGGGCTGTTCACCATCGTCCCAGTGTCCATAAGTGGTAGTGACAATGGTGCCGTCACCTAATAGGTTTACTCCCGGATAGGCGCAATCCCAGCTGTGTTTGTTGTCTTTAAGACGCACATGATATTCACCAGGACGCGAATTAATGATATCGTCATAGTTACCAACCCAAGCAACCCAGTCTCCAAGTGTTTTAGACTTTTGGTTGGTGTCGCGGAATGAAATAAATAATCGTCCGTCGGGAGCGTACACAGCCGTATGTCGATCGCCAGTTAAATCGGCAGTAGTTTGTTTTGGCTCGCTCCAGGTTTTTCCTTCGTCATCACTGGTCATATAAAACGATTCTAATTTGCGACTGTTCTCACGTAGTAAGATTAACAGCTGATCGCCATCTGGTGAACGAATGATGCCGGGCTCGCACAGATGTGCTTCGGCGTGTGCCGCAATAACGATTGGGTCGCTCCATGTTAGTCCGCCATCATGCGACCTAATTTGATAGACATGGAATGGCGCAGTATCTGTTGGTTTAAAGGTATCACCGATAAATCTACCGTCATCGTGAAACATCGCGATGTATGAACCATCTTTACAGCGCATCATGCATCCGCTGGCAACGATGCCGCCGTATTCACCAATTGCTTTTAGCTCGGTCCATGTTTCGCCATCGTCCTCACTGACGGATTGGCGGATAGGGTAGAGACCTGAGTGCAAAACAAAACGCCGCTTGCCTTCGGCGTCGATAGTGCGAAAGAGAGTCGGTACTTCTTTAGAAGTTTCCCAAGACTTAGGCACCTCAAGTCGTTTGCTCCAGGTTATTCCGCCATCGGTGCTTTTCTTCATCACTATTTGGCCGCGACCATGACCTTTGGGGTAAGTAGCGAAGATGGTTTTTCCGTCTTCGAGCATGGCGGTGGTTACGTGTCCAAGGTATTGCCCAGCTTCGCGGTCGACGACAGTTTGACGGGCAAAGTCGTCATTGAGATCTAGGTAGGCCTGCGCTTGCGCGAGTAAATTCAGAGAAAGGCAGAATGCGGTGACTAGCATGGCGTTATTTTACTGCTCGATCGATATTCTTATGGGATATACACTTCATTCAACGCTGAAATCGCACCTAAGCCGCTATTAGTCGCTAGAGCTTGGAAATACAAGGTTGAGCCACTAAAGGAAGGGTTGATTAGTAGCTGCGACGACGAAATGCCAGCCTGAGGGATTACACTGGCATGCACAATCCGCAAGTGATTCATATCGAGCAGTATGTCGCCGAAGGCAGATTGGGTAAAACCTGTGCCTGTTGACCCAGCTATTCTCATATAGTCGCCTGGCGTTGAAAAAGATCCTACTTGAATTGCCCCTGAATTATTAGGGTCGAGGACAACCCATAGCGGGGTGTCAGAAGCTGACGCCCCAAAATCGGTAGCAATGGTATTAAACAAGTCAAACAGCAAATCTTCATCGCCGCGTATTTCGGCTTGTAAGAAGCTAGTTGCCAGTCGTCGATGAATTAA
>JAPKEZ010000156.1 GCA_028821845.1 Planctomycetota bacterium
GCGACGCGGCATCTCTGTGTTCTTGGGCCTCATGTTTATTCTTCACCCGCTATGCAAATATCTGGTAATTTAGTGTAAGAAAGCAGTCAGCCAACCGCACTAGTTATTTGTCTGCTGAGCATACACCGTAATTTACTGATGAACGATACCGAGCAAAAGCGCATACTTGATGAATGGCTGCATACCCACCGTGGGTTGCTGTTTAAAGCGCTGCGAGCCTTTGCATTCAGTGCGCATGATCAAGACGACCTTTTTCAAGAGATAGCCTTCCAGTTATGGCAGTCCATCCCTAATTTTAAAGGGGACTCCTCGGCTTCGACTTGGGTTTATCGAGTGGCGTTGTACTCGGCCATCAAATGGTCACAAAAAGAGCAGCGGCGAAACGCTAAGCATGAAGACTTAGATGTGGCGGGCCATATTCCACGCGATCAAGCGTCAGACGATGACCCACGTGTCGCTTGGCTTTACCAACAAATCGGCCAACTCGCACCTATCGATAGGTCTTTAATTTTGTTGCAACTAGAAGGCCTCAGCTATAAGGAGATGTCCGAAGCGCTAGGTATTAGCGAAAGTAATGTTGGCGTAAAAATCAATCGTATCAAAAATAAAATGTCCCAGCAGTCTGCCGCGGACCAATCAGCAAGGAGACAGGAAAATGGAATTTGAAGAAATGCAAGTTATTTGGGACTCTCAACGAGAGCAGGAAATGTATGCGATAGATGTCGATGCCATGCATCGTAAAATCAAACGCAAAGCGCGAAAAATTGAGCGAGATATGAGTCTCAATGAAATAGGCTTGATGGTGATTTGCGTCTTCACCTCACTTGATTTGTTGCGCGATCCAGTGATAGAGCAAACTGATTATCACCAGATTTTTGGCTCTGTCGTCATGCTCTGCGTTGCAGCTTGGATGCTAATGAAACGTTTAGCCAGGCTTAAGATGCGCAGCCAGTTCGACTCCACATTGACCGGAGATCTCGATCGAGCAATTGCCGAATCCAAAGCGCAGCTGACTTTGGGCAGAACTTTTCACCTATGGTTTCTGTTGCCGGCAGCATCGATTATGCTGGTCAACAGCCTCGCCTCGAACTTCAAAGACGCCTCTCTGGATAGCCAATGGTTAATCGGTATTGTTCTTGGACTGGCCATTCCCATTGCGTTGGCACTAGGTGTCGTGCATCTGGGCATCCGCTGTAAGCAAGTTCCTGAGCAACGCAACCTGCAAGCTCTGCGCGATACATTAACCAAAGAAGGTTAGTGCTTCTTCCCCTAATTTACCCGTCATTTAAATTAAGTAAAATTTGATTTAGTCCGATTGCGTGCCAGCAATCAAAAAAGCGATGAGGTCTTGCAAATCCTGTTCGCTAGCGGTGTTCAACAATGTGGACGGCATCGGCACCAAAGCGAACTGGTCAGATAGCGCCTTCTGCGGCTCGATGATTGCTTCAAGCAAGTCGCGTTTATCGAAACGATTGCCGACGGCAGTGAGGTCAGGGCCAAGGCTGCCTCCGTCGCTGCCAATCCGATGGCATTGGATACAGCTGAGGCTTATGAACAGCTCTTCGCCGCGATCCAGATTAGGCGATGAATTGTTGGAGTTGAGCGCGGCGAAGGCTTCCATAACCGTCCATTCTTGTTGGAAGGCGCGCGCAATAACGGGAGGTTGGATAGCCGCAGTGCTTGGCGCTGGAAGCGCTGCCAACAGCGATTGTTTTTGATTGTCTGGCACTAGCGAAAGGGCTTCGCTTTCTATTGCTTTCAAGAATCCGGTCAAGCTAAAGCCGCCGATCATACCATGGGATTGACGCAACCAAGTGAAGTACCACAGGCGTTGTTGCTTACTCCAGTCGTTCTTGACCAAGCGCAGTAATATAGCGTAGTGCAACTGTTCCTCTTGGAAAGCTGCCTTCTTGAGTTGTTCGATTAGCAGGGTGGGAAGGTTAGGTGCTTCAACTGCGACCAGCAAGCGAGCGATCTCGCGATTGAGGGCCGGGTCTGCGCTAGGAAAATCCTTGCTGAAGAACTCCGCCATCTCAGCATCGGCGGATGTGGTTTCGCCTTCACCGCTGCGGGTGCGCAGCAACATGGCGGTACGCACCATCAACCATTGGCTATCCAGAGAGGCGTCTTTGAAGTTCGAGGCGAGGATGTGTTTATAAGCAAATTCCCTTTCTCTAGCATCACCGACGCGGGCGATGGCTAATAAAATTTCGCCTGCACTCGCAGAAGATTTTACTCCCAAGTCGAGATTCATCCAATCTACATTTGTACGTCGCTCTAGGTTCAAGCGTGCCGCATATCGCAGAGTTCGGTCTGTTGAAAGAAGGGCAGTACTGAGGTCTGCGGCAGCAACTTCTGCTCCTTCCAATTTACGACGCAACAAGACATCCTCATTCGGCAGGGGATGGGAAGTGTTTGGCTTGCCGGCCATCGGCTTTGTGTAAGTCACACGATATAGACCACTTTGTGAACCACGGCCACCGGTGGTGAACCACAGCGCGCCGTCCGGACCGAACTCTAAGTCGGTGACAGCCATTGGTTTGCCGGACATGAAGTCGAGGACTTCGCCGCCGTAGCTCGCACCCTTAGGCGAAAGCTCAACCGCGATGATGCGACCATAAGCCCAGTCGGCGAGGAACAAACGCTTGGCCCATTCTTGAGGGAAGTGACTGCTTGTGCCGAAAGTGATTCCTACGGGGGACGCCGGCCCGGTTTCTACGACCGCCGGTAATGAGTCCGGATATTCCGCCGGCCATTTTGCACTGCCCGAACGCCAGCCGGATTCGCTTCCAGGAATCACATGGACTACGCGCGGTGCACGATACCAAGGAGTGCCGATATCCCATTCCATGTCGGCGTCGTACGTAAACAACTCGCCGTCTGGAGCAAAGGCGAGGTCGTAAGGATTACGCATACCACCCGCAATCAGTTCCCATTCGTTTGCATCTTCGTCGGTGCGCATGACTACGGCGGCAGGCGCGTACATTCCGTGCGCATGACCCCGTGGATCCCAGATGCGCGGCAACAAAACGTCTTCGGCAATGTTTTGGAACGGCGATCTTGGCGCAAGATTGGTAGGTACTTTGGTGTGGTTGCCAATCACCACATAGAGTTTGTTATCGGGTCCCAAAGCAATTCCGTGTGAGCCATGTTCACTTGCAGGTCCGTATTTTGCTAAGTGTTGATGATCCTCGAAAATTC
>JAPKEZ010000035.1 GCA_028821845.1 Planctomycetota bacterium
TTACGGGCCATTTCAGTGGTTTTCGCAGCAAACTGTGACAATGGAGCCGTGGCATCGATTAGATTCCAGTCGATGGCTTTCTTACCCTTCATACCCTCGGCAAGAGAAGAGAAAACATCAGCACGATCGCGACGCACCATGCGCTTGTCAACAACACGAGTTAATCCACCGGTGCCAGGCAACACAGCAAGCAACGGGACTTCAGGAAGAGAAACCGTGGAGTTCGAATCATCTACAAGCAAAATTTCGTCGCAAGCCAAAGCTAATTCGTAACCGCCACCCGCCGTAGCTCCGGCACATGCAGCAAGAGACTTAATTCCTGAGAATTCGGAAGCGTCTTCGATGTATAAACGTGTTTCATTAGTGAATTTACAGAAATTTACTTTCCAGTTATGGGTACTCGAACGCAACATCGTAATATTAGCCCCTGCGCAGAAGACTTTTTCGCTAGCGCTATCAAATACGATACAACGCACTTGCGGGTGTTCAAAGCGAATACGCTGCACGGCGTCGGCCAATTCGATATCGACACCAAGGTCGTAAGAATTTAGCTTCAGCTCATACCCAGGACGAATGCCGCCATCGGGGTCGACGTCCATCGATAAGCGCGCGATGTCACCATCTACTTTTAGTTGCCAATGCTTGTATGAATCTGGGTGAACTTGGAAGTTCACCGCTGATGAAGAATCTTGCTGTGTATTAGTGGGCATATTTTCAAGGTCGCCTAAAGACTGGGAGACACATAGTGAAACATATTTTACTTGACAATGCAAGCCCATGCATTATATTGCGCATATGGCCTTCGACTCCGCACACCTACTGAAGCTACTCGGCAAGCGAGTCCGCCGCCTACGTATGCAGCAAGACCTGTCCTTACAAAGCCTTTCGCGAGGGGCCGCGCTAAGTAGACGCTTCCTAGTAGAGATTGAGGCGGGCCGCGCTAACCCTTCTATATCGAAGCTAGCGTCTCTGTCACACTCGCTGGGCATTGCACTCGGCAGTTTATGCGATCTACCAGTCCACACCATCCCCTACAATCGTATTTGCCTACTCGGAATTCGCGGCGCCGGTAAATCCACCCTCGGCCCCAAGCTTGCCGCGCAAATGGGTGTCGGCTTTCAAGAACTCGACGATGCTATCGAAAACAAAGCCGGAATGCCGACTCGCGAGATATTCGAGACTGAAGGTCGCGATGGTTTTTTAAAGCGCGAGGCTGACGCCGTAGAAGACTGGCTGCGCAAAAACGATAGCGGCGTGCTTGCCTTGCCGGGCTCTATCGTTAATCACAACATTGCTTACGAGAGATTATTAAGCACTTGCACCACAGTTTGGCTAAGCGCTTCAGCCGATGCACACTTCGAGCGCATAATTTCTCAGGGCGACACCCGTCCTCTTGAAGGCGGACATTCGAATGCGATGAAACATCTTGACGGTTTACTGAAAGACCGCCGGGTGTCATACGAATGCGCCGACTTAACAGTAGATACCTCCACTACATCAATTGAACACTGCTTGCAGCAAATCACTTCGTTTTTGAGTGAGCGCCAGCAAGCAGAAGACTAGTTTTCTGTACTAGCTACAGTATTGGCATCAGCGCCTGGCGCCGAAGCCGAAGTTAGATTTTCACTGTCATCGCCTCTGCTGAGCACAAGCAGTAATGCGAGAATTGCGATAACAGAACCAATGGCAAGCAAGGCTTCGGAGGGTCTTTCAGAGCTTGAATTCACAGCGTCAAGGGGATGGTTAAGGGGATGGTTGGGGGCGTTGACCTTCAGCCAACATCCAAGTTTACTCCACCTATTTGCATTTGTGAGTAAAATATGCAACTTTCTACGGTTTACTCTAATTACGGCCTATTAAGGACATAAACTCTGAACGCGTGCGCGGGTCGGATCTGAATGAGCCTAGCATGCATGAAGTGGTAGTAGAGCTGGCCTGCTTAGCCACACCGCGCATCATCATGCACAAATGTGATGCTTCGGAGACGACAGCAACGCCTTTTGCGCCAAGGGCTTCTTGCACTGCCCTGGCTATTTCGACGGTCATGCGCTCTTGAACTTGCAGGCGGCGGGCGTACATATCAACAATTCTCGGCAACTTGCTAAGGCCAATGATTTTGCCGTCAGGTATATAAGCGACATGCACTTTGCCGTAAAAAGGCAACATGTGGTGCTCACACAGAGAATAGAACTCGATGTCACGCACCAAAACCATCTCGTCGCAGTCTTCTTCAAACAGCGCGCCGTTAACAATGTCATCAAGCTGCTGTTGATGACCACTAACAAGGTATTCGAGGCTTTTTGCTACCCGCTCTGGAGTGCGCAACAAACCATAACGCTGTGGATCTTCGCCTATAGCTACAAGCGTGCGCTCGACAAGAGTCTTTAATTCTGGAGAGGCTAAGTCGCTCATGATTTTGGTCCGAAGTATTCGCAGCGGTAGTCGCGCGATTCTTGCAGGCAAAGACTAACTATCTCTACCCCATCAGGCAACTCGGCAGCAATAATAGGCCAAAATGCAATCAGCAAATTCTCTGATGTAGGGACGATGTCCTGCAAAAAATCGATATCTAGATTTAAATTTAAATGATCTACTGCTTGGACTATTTTACTGTCAACGATACCCATTAAAACAGCGTAGTCCATCACCATGCTCGTTTCGGCATCAACATCCCCTTTGACGGTGGTGGCAAACGTGTAATTATGCCCGTGGCCGTTAGGGCTGGCGCAAATTCCGTAGACCTCACGGTTTTTCTCGGGAGTCCAATCGTCGCGGTACAGGCGGTAAGCGGCACAAAATTCGGTTTGGTAGCTTATTTGCATTATTAGATTTTAACTATACCTTACAATCTGTCTATGCCCAAAGCCACTCCCACAGTGTTTTGTATGCGCTCGATGACTCTCGGCGCAGTATTGATGCTCAGCTGTATTCTTGTCGGCAAAACGATTGTCGCACCCTTGTTTAACGACCTGAGCACACCAAGTGAGCAGCAAACTCTAGAATTGGTGCAAGATTCACTAGAGCAGCACTCCATTTTCTCTCCATCTGGCTCCGACTTATTGCTGGCCGGTGCTGCTGCCATGGTCGACAGCCTCAACGACCCGTACGCGGATTTCATTCCGCCAAAGGACATCCGCAATTTCAAAGAAGAATCTACCGGATTATTCGGCGGCATCGGAGTCATGCTCGACAAAGACTGGCGAATTATTTTCCCTCTACCAAACAGCGATACTGCAAAGCAAGGCATCACCACTGGCGACGCGATACTAGAAATTGATGGTAAAAATGTTTCGACCATGGATTCTGCAAATATAACTACCAAATTAAGCGGGAGACCGGGTACCGCTATTGGTCTTAAACTTCGCAAGCTAAATGGCAAAATTATCGAGCGTCAAATCAAGCGCCAGCCAGTTCCGTCTATTACTGTAAGCGACGAGTGCATTATCAATGCAGAGCATGGCATTGCTCACGTGAGCATCAAGTCCTTTGCATCAACCACTCCTGAGGAACTCGGGAATGCCCTACAGCGCCTTAATTCATTGGGCATGCAGGCCTTGATCTTAGACTTGCGCTTCAATTTGGGAGGGCAACTCCAAGACGCCATTGACGTAGCTTCGTATTTCCTTAGTGGAGAAATAGTTTGCCGATTACGTCCACATACTGGCGACGAATATTTGAAGTATGCAGATTTACAACTAAGCGCATATCCGGACTTGCCTCTAATCGTATTGGTCAATGAATTAAGCGCCTCAGGATCCGAAGTGGTCGCGGCTGCTTTACGTGACCACCAACGCGCCAAACTCATGGGGACGCGCACCTATGGCAAAGGGGTCTTCCAAAAAGTAATCAGCTTCCGCGACCCTAAGTTCGCGATTAAGTTTAGTGCGGGTTACTATTTAACCCCAAACAGCGAAATTATCGAAAGCAATATTAGTGATGACGGTAAGCCTCACGGTTTGTCACCGGATTTTGAGCTAGAAAAACAAACTGATGAAGAATGCAATGCCATTAGACTATGGGCAAACCGCATCCGAGTTCCTGAGAAGTATTTCGCACAAGTTGCAGAGTTGTTCCCAGAATATCTACAGCACCCAAGGCCGAAGGACACTTGGATTGATACAGCGGCACAGCAGCTTATATCTGACTTGAAACAATGAAAGGCGAAACGCAATTCATTTTGGGCATTGAGTCGTCATGCGATGAAACCGCAGCGGCGATTGTTGCCGACGGCAAGCAGGTTATTTCTTCTGTGGTGCACAGTCAAATAGACGAGCACGCTGCTTGGGGCGGAGTTGTCCCTGAAATAGCCGGACGTTCGCACTTGCGCTCCATCCGCACTGTTGTCGATCAATGCTTGACTGAAGCTAGCATGCGTCCTGAACAACTATCAGGAATCGCCGTGACTAACCGACCTGGCTTGATGGGCTCGTTGTTGATTGGCGTGACTGCCGCTAAAGCGCTTTCTTATGCATGGCAAAAACCGATAGTTGGCGTTCATCATATTGAGGCGCATATTTACGCAGCGCTAATGTCTATCGAACAACCGATTTTTCCGTTTATCACTTTAGTCGTATCAGGCGGGCACACTTCTCTGTATCGCAGCGACTCAGCGCTCAAGCATCAACTTCTTGGTGCAACACGCGATGATGCAGCGGGCGAGTGCCTAGACAAAGCTGCCGCTATGCTCGAGCTAAGTTATCCGGGTGGTCCATCCATTCAAAATGCTGGTAAAAACGGCGACCCAAAATCTTTTCAGTTCAAACAACCAATGCTTGATCGTGAGTCATTAGACTTTTCTTTCTCGGGCATGAAAACGGCTTTGCTATACAAACTCCGTGGCCCAGGTAATCGCCTGACTGACCCGTGGATTGTCGATCGCAAACACACTGCCGATGTTTGCGCTAGTTTTGAACATGCCGTAGTCAGCACCTTAGCGCGTAAATGCGTTCGCGCCTGTAAGCAACACAACATACAACAGGTATTGGTTGGCGGCGGAGTTGCATGCAACATACGTTTGCGGCAAGTAATGGGCGATTTGTGCGCTGCACATAATATTCAGTCTACATTCGCACCGTCTGCTTACTGCACCGACAACGCTGTAATGATCGCTGGCCTAGGATATGAATTGTTTGCGGCTGACAAAGCCGCTAGCCTCAACCTCGATGTTTTTGCCCAAGCATAATGAATCGACAACATCTTCAAAAATTATTGCAGAGTGTACAAGACAACGACACTAGCATTGAACAAGCTGTTGATGAAATTGCGGCGACTGCGATTCACAGCAGCGATGTTGCGCAACTAGATTTGCACCGCGAGTTACGCTGCGGTGCCCCAGAAGCTGTTTATTGCGAAGGCAAGACCATTGAACAGTGCGCTACTATCGCCGCGCAATTTGTTGAGGCAAAACATAAGGCACTGTTCACTCGTTGCACTAAGCATCAAGCAGAAGCTATCCTTGATGTGCTTGGTGATGGCGATTACTTTTCTGATGCTAATTGCGTTAGTTATTTACCCGATGGCGCCATAGAACTTGCGCATGATGTAGTTGTCGTGTGCGCCGGCACCTCTGATTTGACTGTAGCGCGCGAGGCGATTGTCACCCTCAGCTGGCTTGGATGCAATGCCGAACTCATCAACGATGTTGGCGTGGCTGGCATCCATCGTGTTCTAGATAAAAGCGTGCGATTGCGCACGGCAGAGTGCGTGATTGTTGTCGCTGGTTTCGAGGGAGCTTTGTGCTCAGTTGTTGCCGGATTAGTGTCTAGCCCAGTGATTGCCCTACCAACTAGTGTTGGATACGGCGCCTCATACGAAGGTTTAGCCGCGCTTTTATCAATGTTGAACAGCTGCAGCCCTGGCGTGGCAGTCGTTAATATCGATAATGGCTTTGGCGCAGCAATGATGGCCGCGCGCATTGTAAACTTGGCATGATTTTTGCGATAATGACGTAATGTTGTTTTCTGCCATTGTCATTGTCAGCTGCATTCAAGCGTCAATCCAACAGCCGGTCATCGCTATAACTAAAAGTGGGCTGCATGTTGAGGCAGTTGATTGTAAAGTCGGCGACCTACAACTATCAACACCATTCGGACGCCTACTATGCGCAACTGATCCGGTCGTTGCAATTCGCGACTTTAGTCTTAGCGCCTTACCACTTTTGAAGCTCAAAGGAAACGGGGTGTTTTCTAACGAAGAATGGTTAACTGCACTAAGTCAAGCTGGGTTACTCTCTATCTTGCTTGAAGAAACTGCGCAAGCTGCACAGCATTTCCCTGAGTCAATAGTCGGTTACGACCTTGTACAAAACTGGGCAGAGAAAACCAGTAACCTACCGCCAAACATTATCCTCAACGAGCAAGTAGAGAAGCTATACAAAATGTATATCAAGCAAGATGGATTGCAGCGATTGATTCTCGGCACTGAATTACGCGACATCATTTCTGAAAGCTCGAACAAGCGCTCCGAGCGCACCCTAAGTTATATTCAAATCGCTGATGAATTGAGGAGCACCGATGCCATTCGGCGACGGATTGGCTTACAAATTGCAACTAAACAATCCGAAGTTATTTACATGCATCAAATGTTGGCTATGACGATTGCCGACCCTAACGCGCAAGTGAGAGACACCGCCGCTCAATCTAGCGCAGCGTTACATCAACATGCTGCGCGACAATATTGGGTGAAGCTGGCGGCACGTGGCTCCGGATTGCAGCGATTTTACGCCGCTAATTATCTAGCGCATTACTCCGGACCCATAGGCATCAAAGCCTTAAAGTTGGTGGATTCCGCGAGCGGTCACAAGATTGGAGACCGCTACTCATTCCGCGAAATCAAGATTTGGGTTGTAAAATCTCATGACTCCAGCCTAATGCGCCCAGTGCCGTGGCTCGATCATTCACCCGGAGAGCTCGGCGATTTGCATTTATTTGACCATCTCAGCGACAACACCGAGTTTATTTACGCCAGTTCGACATTTGTTGTCACCAAAGTCCCTACTTTACTTGCCGAGCAAATACGCGCGCTCCTATAATTTGGCGCGATGTCTAGAGATTTTACTCCTGCAACCTTAGTCCTCGAAAACGGTAGTGTTTTCCGCGGGCGCAGCGTCGGCATTAGTGGCCAGCGATCTTTCGAATTGGTATTTCATACCGGCATGACTGGTTATCAAGAAATACTTACCGACCCATCCTATTGCGGTCAAGCAGTGGTGATGACTTACCCACAAATCGGCAATTATGGTTGTGAAGAAGCGGCCAACGAATCTGATCGCTGTTGGGCGGAAGCAATGATTATGCACCAGCTCAGTCCGATTACTTCAAACTGGACGGCCGACTGCAGCCTACCCGAGTATTTAGAAAATCACAAGGTGATGGCCATCGAAGATGTCGATACTCGCGAACTAACTTTATTGTTGCGCGAGTTGGGTGCACAGCGCGCTGTACTTAGTACCGAGTGTCACGATGCCGATGAGTTGCTGAAAATTGCACGAGGGCATGCGAGTCTCGATGGTGTCGATTTGGCGACTAAGGTAAGCTGTACCGAGAGCTATGCGTGGACCGAAGGCCTTCCCGATTCAATTACCTGGGAACCAAGCACTGTTGTTGACGGTGCGCCTAAAGTTGTTTGCTACGATTTTGGTATTAAGCGTAATATTTTACGCAACTTGGTTTCCGCTGGCTTCGCACCTACAGTTGTGCCAGTAAGCACTTCGGCAGATGAAGTGTTGGCACTAAACCCAGCAGGTGTCTTCTTGTCAAATGGACCTGGAGATCCGTCGGCTGTTACTAGCGCTATTACTGCGGTGGCAGAGTTAGTAAAAACAGATTTGCCCATTTTTGGTATTTGCTTAGGTCATCAAATCCTAGCGCTGGCGATGGGCGGCAGCACATTCAAGATGAAGTTTGGTCACCATGGCGCTAATCATCCTGTTATCGCCACCGATGGTAAACGCATCGACATTAGCTCTCAAAACCACGGTTTCGCTGTTGACCCCGACAGCCTTGTAGGCACGGACCTTGCAGTAAGCCACACCAATGGCAACGATGGCACTGTCGCTGGGCTCCAGCACGACTCTAAGCCTATCTTCTCTGTGCAATACCACCCTGAAGGGGCTCCTGGTCCACACGACCCCGAGCATCTTTTTCAGCAATTTATGCGGAACTTACATGCATATTTAGGGTAAATTAGTTAATCATGATTTGCACCCTAAGTTTAGCTTCCGCCCTTCTGCTCTTCGCGCAAAGCGAAGATATCCCGCCAACGGATAACGACACACCGCCTGCCGTAGAAAAAGAGGCAAAGATTGATCCTGCCGAGGCTCTCGACAAGATAAAAGCGGCCATAAAATCTGAAAGCGATATCGTCATTCTCGATGCTATCGTATACGCGGCAGAGGTCGAAGACAAAAAAATCATTGGTGAGTTTTATAAGCTTCTTAAGCATAAATCGGCTGACGTGCGCCTAGCTGCTCTCGAAGCCATGCGCTTCAATAATCACGCCGAAGCATTAAAGCGCCTAATTTCGTTTGGCAGCAACAAACTTCTGGAAAATGATCCTGAATATCTAGCTGAATACATCTATGCCCTTGGCCAAAAGGCCGATAAAAAAGCCGCCAAGTTAATTGAAAACGATTTGGTGATGACACGTGCTCACGACGAAGACGTGCTGAAAGCAAGGGTTTATTCTATTGGCCGAATTCGCGAAGTAGCCTCGATTGAAACCCTGTTGCAATTAAGCCAATCGGGTGGTGGTCGTAATGGTCGTGGCGGCGGCCGTCGGACAGTAAAGATGCGCGTAGAAATTCAAACATCGCTAGCTGTGTTAACGGGTGTTGAACTCGGAAATGACGTTCTTGACTGGACTAGCTGGTGGAGCGACAATAAGCGTTCATTTAAGATGTCAAAGTCTGAAAGCAAAATCGATGACCGTAAACTACAAGCTAAATGGGATTCTCTGTGGATGACCGAAGAGCAAAAGGCGCAAGCGATAAAAGACTTCAAAGAAGAGCGTGCACAAAAGCGCAAAGACGGCAAAGAAGACGCCGGTGACGACGCTAAGAAAGGCGACGACAAGAAAGATGACGACGACGGACTTATTGATTTTTAAGCGATTTAGTCAAACTCTTAAATAGCTCAACTAACTTTGGTGGCTGCCCTGTACGCAGAATGCCAATTCTGAAAATGCGGCTACTTACCCACAGCATTGTGACGATAGTGACAAGCATTAATATTGCCGAGCCCCACATGTCGAAGGCTGGCGGATCTGCTGCGGCACGGTTCATCATCACAAACGGCGTATAGAGTGGTATCCAGGTCAGCACCTGGGCAAGAGTTCCGTTAGGGTCACGCGCTACAAAAACCATGGTCATTAACGGCACCATTAAGATAACGGTGGCTGTGCCCATGAAGTTTTGCGATTCTTTAATCGTGCTGCATAGCGAGCCAATCGCTAAGAACAATCCCGAGTAAATTAAGTAACCGCACAAGTAGTAAAGGCCGAACAGCGGTAGCAAGCCTGAGTTACTAATCACTTCAAGCAGTGTTGATGCCCACTCAACTTGAGGGCCGGCCATGTACATAAGCACACCTATCATTGACAACACCCAACCCGCCATCATCGTCATGCCAACACCGGCAATACCAATCAATTTTCCGCTCATAATTTCCCATGGTGTTGCTGAAGACAACAGCACTTCTATAATACGATTAGACTTTTCTTCGATGGTGTTATTCAGTAGCATATTTACCACCGTAAAGATTGCGATCCACATCATGTAGACGAAACCAAGGGGCGCATACTGTCGAATAGTATCTGCCATGCTAACTTTTTCTTCGCCTTCGTCTTTGCTAGGATCAAATGAAGTGAATAGCATCTGCGTCGATTTAACCTGCGAAACTATTTCTTCATCAACGCCAAGGCGCTGGTATTCGTTAGTTCGCAAATGCTCGTTTAACGCGCTTGAAATTGCGCGCGACAAGCTCATGTCGGCTAAGTTCTTTGCCCAAAATTGCACGCCGTCCTTTTCGTCAAGCTTCTGAATCAAGCCAGCGGTCCCGCCACGCTTAACTTGCTCCGCAGCATTTTGCGGAATAATAATCACCGCAAACAATTTATTTTCGTCAGTGGTTAAGTATTCATCGCCCAACAAATACGGGCGCAAACGCGAAACTATTTCACCACTGTCAATAGTCGCTAGTTCGTCGACAGAAATAATATTCGTTGGCACATCAACTTTAGAGAACGGTCGGCGCGGCTCCGTGAACTCGGGGGCATCGTCATTAAGGCCGAACTTCATCATTGCAACGGCTGATTCGATGGCACCAGGCTGCATTAATAAATCTAATGCACCTGGGTCTTGCTCGAGAAAGTCACTCATCATGCCATCGAGACCACCGGAAGGCATCTTTTCAAGATCTATCTCTTTAGCGACGCCGCCTTTGGCGTTAGCCATGTAATACGATGAAAGCGCTTCAGCTACTTTAGCAGCATATTGGCGGTCGACAGCAAGCTGCACCACGTCGCCCAACTCACCTGATTGATCAATCAATATATAGTCGCGAGTCGGAATAGCTTTTTCCTCAAGTAACTGCGGTACTTTTATTGATGCTACTAGAATAATCGGAAACATTAGCAGGTTAATCCAGAAGCCTTTGGTACGCGCGTTATCGGCGTATTCGCGACCGGCGATTATGAAGGAGTTATTCATGATTAACGTAGTGTTGCGACTTTGGCTTCTTCACCGACCAAATGCAGGAACACGTCGTGCAAATCAGGCTGGCGATATTCGAATGATTCTAGGGTGAGCTGGGCATCAAAACACTCGCTCATTAATTGTTGCGGTGTGCAGCCGTTGGAGATGTCAATATTTAACATGCCATCCTCATCGATATTACAGCCATTCACAGAAGGTAATTCAATAAGCTGTACGGATGAAAATTCTCCAGCGACACGCACTCGAGGTGGCAGTAAATCTTTCGCTTCTTGCACCGTACCGTCAAAGACTTTCTTAGCGGAGGCAATGAGCAAAATCCGATCACAAATACGTTCCGCATGTGACATGACATGAGTTGAAAAAATAATGGTGGCACCTTCTTTATTTAAATCAGATATCACTTGCTCCATGACTTGCTGATTCGATGGATCGAGACCGGAAAAAGGCTCGTCGAGAATCACGAAATCAGGGCGGTGAGCGATAGAGGCTAAAACTTGCACTTTTTGCCCCATGCCTTTCGACAATGTTTCAACTTTTGCATTTGCAAAATCACCCAAACCGTATCGTTCGAGCAACTCGAAAGCGCGCGTCTTCGCTTCAGAAGATGGCATGCCCTTAAGCCGGGCGAAATAGGCGATAATCGCCCACGCTTTCATTTTTTTATACAAACCCTTTTCTTCTGGCAAATATCCAATGCGATTACGGACATCCATTGCGCTATCGGCACCGAGAATTGTGATGTCGCCACTACTTGGCTTCACGATATCGAGAATCATACGGATGGTTGTGGTCTTACCCGCACCATTCGGCCCCAAGAAACCATAAATCGATCCCTTCGGCACTTCGAGGCTCAAATCGCTAACAGCTGTAAAGTCGCCATAGCGCTTCACTAAATTATTTAGTTTTAATGCAGTCATTCTCTATTAACCAGAGCACTGTTGCTCTACATCTTCAATCTCTTTGGGTACACCTTCACTTAAAGTCTGCGGACCCTCTTTAGTAATGTGAATGTCATCTTCAATTCTAACGCCTATGCCTCTGAATTGTTCTGGCACCATTTCGTCGGTAGGTGAAAAGTATAGACCCGGTTCGACTGTCATCACCATGCCTGCTTCGAGCGGGCGTGAATTACCGTCGATATAATACTCTCCGCAATCGTGCACGTCTAGGCCCAACCAATGTGAAGTGTTATGTATGGTAAATCTTTTATAGCTTTGTTCTTCCAAACAATCTTCAAGCGTGCCGCCGATAATCTTCAAATCTATCAGACCCTGCGCCAACACTTTGGACGCGATATCGTGCCCGCTATGAAAACTATTACCGACTTGACAATTCTCGATAGTGGCTCTTTGCGCATCGAGAACTACTTGGTAAACATCGCGCTGCGCAGCGCTGAATTTTGAATTCACTGGGAAGGTGCGGGTGATGTCGGCCGCATAGCCTTGATACTCGGCGCCGGCGTCAATCAACAACAGATCGCCGTCACCGAGTAATTGGTCGTTTTCGGTGTAATGCAAGATGCACGCGTTTTCGCCACCGGCCACAATCGATGGGTATGCCCAACCATCGGCGTGGCTACCATGGGCTCGAAAGTAATGATGCAACATAGCCTCAATTTCGTACTCGCGCATACCAGGCTGTGCCTGATTCATTGCCACACTGTGGGCTTCAGCCGAGATGTTAGCCGCGGCTAACATCAGAGTGATTTCGTCTTCGCTTTTAATTAAACGCATTTCGTTAATCACTGATGCGTGATCGACAATAACCTCTGGCGCTTGCTCGCCCAAGCGTGACTTTGTGCGCAAGGTCGCGCAATACTCGGCAACCATTGCATCTAGCTCGTCGTTGCTGCCAACAGAATGCCATAAACGCTTGGCCGCTGTAATTGCTTCCATCGCTGCACTATCAAATTCGTCGTTAACATCGGCGTTATCAAAACCCAACTTTTCTTCCGCACCTTCAGGACCAAGTCGACGACCATGCCAAGTTTCTTGCAAGGGATCTTTCGGTAACACAAACAGGCATTCTTCGTCTATACCAGCGAGACCTTTAGCCAATATCAAACAGGCGTCGGCTTCGTGGCAACCAGTCAAATACCAAAACGAAGATGACTGACGAAAACGAAAATCAACGTCGTGGTTACGCGTGACATTAGATGCGCCAGCGAAAATGGCGACATCGCCATCTTGCATTTGCGCGAAGAATTTTTTACGGTTGGCAGTGAACATAAGGAGAGGCTCCTAAGAGCGTCCTATATTTTCGTTGCGCACAGCCTTTAGGTCAAACGATTTAGGCTTACAAGCTTTATATCCTTGCCCATTACGCTTCATCGCGACAAATATCTTCGACAAATAAGGGTCGAAATGGCTACCGCCGTCCTTTTCGATGATATTTAGAGCTTTCTCAAGCGGCATCGCGGATTTGTAGGAGCGCTTAGTAACCATCGCGTCGTATGCATCGGCAATGGCGACGATTCGACCCTCGAGCGGTATTGAATCGCCAGCAGCACCCATTGGGTAACCGCGGCCGTCCCAACGTTCATGGTGAGAGCGGGCAATGTCAGCCATGTCGCGCATTCCTGGCAGCGCTGCAAGAATTCGGTCGCCAGCAAGTGGATGCCCTTTCATAACCGCAAACTCATCGTCGTCAAGCGCACCTGGCTTAAGCAAGATGTCATCTGGTACCGCGACTTTGCCTATGTCATGCAGCAGAGCACCGATGCGTAGAGTTTCCATGCGCTCGGTGTCGAAACCCAATCGCTTACCCATTTCAACAGAGTAAACGGCAACGCGTTGGCTGTGACCGCTGGTGTAACGATCCTTGGCTTCGATAGTTTTACTCAATGCGATTGCTGTCTCTAAATAAATCTTTCGTGCATGGTCGGTCGACGTAGTCATTTCTCCGAGTGCCGCATGAAAGTGGTTGATAACCTGGCGGACTTGCGAACATCCGACCTGCGCTGTGCGCTCGCAATAATCTCCTTTTCGCATTTGCTCTAGAAGGCGATGAATACCGTTAAAGCCACGCAATGCAAATCTCATGTACAAAAAGCAAAGTATTCCAACGCCACCTGCCACCACTAAACTAAGCGAAGATATCATCGCCATCCATGGTGTAGGTGGCAACTCGGCGCGCATGATTAATGTTCCTAGCGCCATGCGCGCACCGCTAACCTCTGCATTGAATTGGTATTCGTTGCTAGCTAATTTTGGCAATGCTAAGTCGCTACTCGCATTAAATTTCCAAATCCGCTGGCTGGCATTGAGCAACACAACGTTTTGGTCAACGAAGCGTGTGCTGATTGTTTTCTGCACACGTAATTCTTGACCAGTGCCCAAGGGCTGAGAAATGTCGTCGGCCAGGCGTTGCAGTTGTGGCTGCATGATTCGCTGCTGTTCGGCTACGAAAATTCGTTGCTGTTCTTTGTCGATGGCGCGGGCACTTAGCTGCACCACTGCCCACGCAGCAAAAGCCGCTAAAACAGCTATTTGCATGGCAAAACTAATGCCACGGCGCGCCACAAATGATTTTGTAGAACTTTGGCTCTCGGCTACGGGTCGAAACGAAGATGACATCACTCATTTATCGACGTTTTTGACTGTTTACTGTAGCTTATTGCCCTAAAATAAGTGCGATGTTAACAAGCTTGTCGACCATTTTCATTTTAAGCCTATTCGCGCAAACCACTGCCTCAGCAGAAGATAGCGGTTTCGAACTAAAAGGAAACTTTGATTTAGGCATGTCAATCATCAGTGGAAACAGCAAATCGGCAAATAGTGCGCTGAATTACGACTTCAGCTACCTGCGCAGCGTGCATAAACTCGACTTCGGTTTTCACTATCAGGGGGTTCGCGACACTGACCAAACCACCAACATCTCAACGACTAGCTCACGTCTTTATCGCTCTAGCCTGCAATACAGCTACTACTTTTCTGAAGAGAAAGAAACTTATCTCTGGACGAATATTGCTAACCGTCAAGATCAGCCCAGTGGATTGATTAGTCGCATCAATGCCGGTTCTGGGCTTGGATATCATCTTCTGATTGGCGAAGACATTGATTTAAATTTTGAACTAGGAGCAGCCTATGTCGATGAAGAAAAAATATCTGCCCTTTCCGAATCAACGGTAACGCGTTTTGCAATAGATTTCAGCTGGCCTATCAACGGCAACTTATCGATCAACTCATCGTTTGAATTTTTAAATAGCGATGATATCGAGACCTATGTGCAAGATTTTAATTTGCGGTACTCTCTA
>JAPKEZ010000036.1 GCA_028821845.1 Planctomycetota bacterium
GCAACATTTCTTGGCCAGCACAAACCAAGTTGATTTTTGTCGTAGATAACCTCGACTTCAAAAATAACTTTTTAACATCGACTAGCCCTAACCACTTAGTGTTGCATACCAGCGACCCTGGTAGTCTAAGCTTACAAGCACGTGCTATTGGCGAGTTGCCTAGCCGGGTGGTACTGCATGGCTTGGCTCAATCGCATGGCATGACACCCTTAGGTGGTGGAGACTTCAAATATGACTTACCCCCACTATCAAGCACCACCACTTTTAGCCTGAGCGGCGGAGACCATCAGCAGGCGTCTTCAAGCCTTGAAGTCATCATTGGTGATGCGCCAATGCTCAGCAACTGGACGGTCACAGTCACAGCACCTCCATACACTTTGTTGCCACCTGAAAATTCGAGCGGCCAAGAGTTGCGCGTGATTGAAGGTTCGTTGATTGAGTTCAGCTTTGCTGTTGATGGCAACGAAGCCGAAGTAGAAGTTGTTGACGCCAACGACAACACCCTTTTGATGGTTCACGACGAGCTCTATAGTGGTAGTATCATCGCCACAGAGAGTAACGGACTAACCATTACTATAGAGAACCACGATGGGTTCACTAGCTACTACCCTGATCAGCTTAGTTGGCAGTACTACACTGACTTGGCGCCGCAGATTGAAGTGATTTATCCGCAGCGCAACTTCTATGCTGTTGATGGCGGCATCTTGCCTTTATCTTTGCAGCTAAGTGACGACTTTAGTTTGAATGAGTTGCAGCTGTTTAATCAAGATCAACAATTGTTGACGGAAGAAAGTATTAATGGTCTTCGCGCCAAACGCTTTCTCTCTTTAGATGCCACCCTGTCAAGCGAAGAGGCCTCTAGCATTAGCAGCCAGCACTTCAATCTAAGCGTCAGCGACAATCGCAGACCTATTGCGAATCAATCGGCATTGCAGACAGCTAATTATTATGTACAATCTGCTGAAGAGGCCGAAGCGCACTTGTTGCAGGAGGTGCAATCACTGCGACGCCGACTTGATAATTTGCGCGACCAACTAGATGTTTTTGCACAAGTCGAAGAGAAGGTTTCGTCCTTCGAAATCCGCCGCGTAGTTGATTCGATTGAAGCGGCACTTGAACAGAGCGAGTGGTTGTTGTGCGAGCGAGTGTTTAGCAAAATCGATGCCAATCCAGCAGAATTGCTGACTACATTGCGCGCTTTACTAGGAGGCAATTTTGAGAACGGTACGGTGGTAAATACTTTTGCTCAACAAAATGCCGGAGTTCTTACCGGGCGCTCTCACAATTTATGGCAACTCGCTAATGCGTTGCTCATTGCTCGCGACTACCCCGCTCGCGACTTAGTAACAGCCTTCGAGAACAAAGACGATTTGCGGCAACCTTTTAGCCGATTACGCGAGGAAATAGATGTTATCCTTGAAACCATCGTCTCTTGGGAAGACTATCAATCTGCAGTGAACTTACTCCGCCAACTTCTTGACCGCCAACGTGGTCTTTACCTACGCACCCAAGAGGCTGTGCTGTGAGATTTGTCGTTCTAGTCTTCGTAGCGGCTTTATTCGCCGACACCGCCCTGGCTGCGCAAGGCGCGCAGCAACGATTGGCTATTGAGCAGCAGCAAGTTGCTGATCAATTACGTCGGCTGAACACCTTATTGCTCGAGCTTGAAACTAGCGAGCGCCAGTTGGGTAATATCGAATTGGCCGACACTTTGGCTAGCGTGCAAAGCTATATGAACGGCGCCGAAGGCGTGGGCGATTTAGTTCTTGCCATTCAAAAAGTTTCTGAACAACTGCAGCAACATCGTAATGCTTCGGCCTTAAGTTCGCAGGCTGTACTTATTGAGCAACTGCAACTTTTGCTAGACATGTTACTTAACAGTCAGGCTGATATCCAATCTGAGAAGCAAAAGGAACTTCTCGAGCAACGCGCTGAAAAAATTAAAAACCTCATCGACCGCCAGCAACAACTTCTAGAAGATGTGCAGCAGCTGAAGAAAGAACAGTCCGATCCGTCGGAAAGCGATAAACAGAAAATGCAAGAACTGCAGGAGATGCAGGAGCAATTAGCTGAAGAGACTAAAGAGTTTAATAAACAACAACGACAGCAAGGCATTAAATCCGAACCTGCCGAGGATGCGCAACAAAAACAAGAAGAGGCTGCATCTGAGTTAGAGCAACAAGATATGCAGCAAGCAGAAGAAAAACAAGAAGAAGCGTTAAACGAGTTGAAGGAAGCGCAGCAGGATGTTGAACAGCAACAACAGCAGGATGCATCCAAAGAAAAGCAAGCAGCATTGATGAATGTCGAGCAAGAGATTAACGAGATCTTGATCATTCACTACCAACAGCATTTGATACTTGAAGATGTTCTTAAGAGCAATCAAGTGGCGGATTTGCCGCGTTCGGCGCGAGTTAAATTGCGTAAGGTATCGGCTATTCAGCAGAACATTTCGTATCGTGCTGATGACTTATTGCTCGAGATTGCACAGGCCGGAGCGGATAGTTTTCCTTTCTATATTTTGGCATTAATGGAAGACCATCAAATTTTGTCTGACAACTTAGCTGCGATTTCTGACACACTGAATCAACAAGATGTAGAATTAAGTAAGTACCTTTCAGAGTCATGGGCCGAACTACTTGATGTTATTGCAACCGAGCGCAATCGCGAGCGTGAACAAGCTGAAAATGAGCCGCAAGACGAACAATCGCAAGAGGAAAAAGAAGATGATGCGCCACTGGTGCAATTCGCTACCGAGCTGCAATTATTAAAGCGAATGCAATTGGCGCTAGCGAAACGCATGCGCTTGGTGCAAGATGATCCTGGTAGCGACCCATTCAAACGACTGATCGAGCGTCAAACCGATTTACAATTGCAATACGAATCAATGATCCGCCGCCTGCAAGGGGCCGACGACACAACGGGAAGCGAAGAAATATGATTTGTTGCAGCCTCCTACTAGCCTTCGCCTGCCAGAGTGCCGAACCTGATACGCAACGCGACGTAATAACTAGCAAGATTAGCGAAATCTCTAATGCCTTTGCCGAACTAAGTGGCGAATTACAGCAAGTTGCTGACGATGTCAGTAAAGAACTAACTGTTGCTGACGCTCTAGAATCCGCGCAACAGCTGGCAGACTCGATGGAAGAATTATTAGCCATGCTGCCCGCGCCCCCACCTTCATCTAGCTCAGGTTCTCCGCAGCAACAGCCGCAGGGTAGCGGCAACGGAGATCAGCAGCAGCAGCCTCAGCAAATTGAAGCACAGCCACAGGATGGTGAGATGGGCCAAGAAGAAGACGCGAACGGTAGCGGAAGCCGTCCACCGCCACCGCAGTCAATTTTTCAGCAGCAGCAGCAATTTGGCGACTGGGGACAATTACCTCCTCGTCTAGAGCAAGCCTTACAGCACAGCGACCCAAATGATATGCCGTTGCGCTATCGCCGCTTATTAATCCGCTATCACCGTCAAGCGACCGAGCCTGAGCGATAGGCCGCAATAGATAGCAACTGACAATTATGCGAAGTAGCAAGCTCAGTTAATTGAGGGCGTTGACTTTCGGCCTGCTCAAGTTCGTTATCTGAAAACTCAAAAGCCAATTGTGCGTCGCCGATGACGCGCGAGCGAAACACCTTATACCCCAACTCGCGCAATTGTGTTTCAACGGACGCCACTATGTTAAGTGAGTCTAAACTGACGGGCTGCCCCACTGCTATACGCGATGCCAGACAAGGAGCAGCCGGCTTATCGGCGACTTGCAAACTCAGAAAGCGAGCATACATTCGGATGTCATCTTTAGTGAACTTTGCTTCGCGCAACGGTGCGAGTATTTTATTTTGTTCGGCACTTTTTCTACCAGCGCGTGGCTGCTGCAAGTCGTCGTAATTTTCGCCGTAGGCCAAAGGCAGACTGCGTTGTGCTGCTACCGGGATTGCCAACTTAAACAATTCTTGTTTGCACCAGTAGCATCGATTACCGTCATTCGCAACGTAGGCCGAATTATCTATTTCATTACTCTGCAACTCTACCAATTCAACCTCGAGTTGTTGACATAAAGAACGCGCATCGGCAAGTTCACATGCGCCTAAAGAAGGGCTAACCGCTATTACTGCCAGGCAGTTACCGGCACCGTAATAATTGCAAGCAGCTGCCAGCAGTAACGACGAATCAACGCCACCAGAAACGGCGATGGCTAAGCCATCATGTGGCTTAAATTGTGCATTTAGAGCTGAAATAAGCGCTCTATTCACTTAAATAGGTTTCAGCAGTTTCGATGTAGTGTGGCACAGAGTGCGCCATAAACGCGCGCTCTGCATCAGAGACTTCGCGAATTATTTTTGCAGGAACACCAGCTACTAGAGTGTTTGGCGGAACGTCAAAACCTTGACGCACAACACAGCCCGCAGCAATAACTGCGCCATCGCCAATCTTGGATCCGCCAAGGACAGTTGCCGACATACCGATCAACACGTTATCGCCAATGGTCACGCCATGCAATACCGCACGATGGCCAATGGTACAGTTTTTCCCGATGCTTTGATTGATGCCAGAATCGCAATGAATAATTACCCCATCTTGAACGTTCGTGCGTTCTCCGATGGTGATTTCGGCGTCATCGCCGCGAATAATCACTCCAAACCAAATGCTAACATCTTGTGCTAAATTAACCTTACCAGTCACGACTGCGCCTTCGGCAATCATCGCCCCACTTGCCACGCGACGCAACAATCCCTTGCGCGGAGTTGGAAATTGTTCTGTATCGTTCATTAACTTGTGATGAGATTAGATTGTGGAGAAGAGGCTGATGCGTACATGCGTTTATCCATACGTCCTGCTAGAAATGAATCGCGACCTGCGCTACATGCATTTTTCACAGCGCGCGCCATGCGAATCGGATCATCGGCGGCAGCAACAGCAGTGTTCATTAGCACCCCATGCGAACCAAGTTCCATGGCGATTGCCACATCAGAAGACTGGCCGACACCGGCATCTACAATAATTGGCACAGTTGCTTGCTCGATTATTAGTCGCAAATTGAGCGGGTTCAGAATACCCTGTCCACTGCCAATCGGAGCACCAGCTGGCATTACGGCAGTGGCTCCTGCCTCTTGTAGGCGCTTGGCTTGCATCACGTCATCTGAGGTATAGACCAAAACAGTAAACCCTTCAGAAACAAGCACTTCTGTGGCTTTAAGTGTGTCGACCGGCTCTGGCAGTAAGGTCTTTTTATCACCCAGAACCTCGAGTTTAATAAGGTTGGTGTTGAGCATTTCGCGTGCCAAGCGACTGGTACGGATAGCGCTTTCAGCATCAAAACATCCGGCGGTATTCGGCAGAATAGTGTAGCGTTCGGTATCAAGAAAATCGAGGAAACGCTCTCCTGCCGGCTCGTTTTCGGGGATGCGGCGCACGGCAACAGTTACACATTCGGTTCCTGAGATATCAAGAGCATCGCGCATTAATGGATATGTAGTGTATTTGCCAGTGCCTAAGAACAAACGCGATTTGAAGCTGAAATCGCCTAAGACCAGTGGCTCGTCTGCCGCAATGAGAGTGGAATCGGTCATAATTATCTGTAGTTTACCCTCCTCCTACGAGACGCACAATTTCAATTTTATCACCAACTTCTATCAAAGTTTGGGAGTGTTCTGAACTCTTAACAACCTGTTGGTTACGCTCGACAGCCACACCGAGACCCGTTGCAGCTTTCTTCACCAGCAATTCAGAAATCGTCTGCCCACGTAAGTGCTTTTCTGGGAGACCGTTAAGCAGAAAAGTATCTAATTCAGTAGAGTCGGGTTTTGGCACCCTTGCATTGTAAAATAGAGGTTGCCATAACACTACTTAGTGTTAGAATATTCAGCCTAGAGTGGCAACAGCTACTTTGGTGTGGGGTTCAGAGCTCCGCACCTTTTTTTTCGCCCATTTAACACAATCCGATGCGCAAAGACGACGTACTACGACTAATCGACGCAATCCACCGCGAGCGCGGTGTTGATCGCGAGATTCTATTTAATGCACTAGAAGAAGCACTTAGCTTATCTGTGCGTAAAAAGCTCGGTGTTGAAGAAGGATACGAGGTAACCGTAAGCCGCAAAGATGGCACAACTCGCGTAATCGGCCCCGAAGGTGGCGCCGAAGGCGTTGAGTTACCGTCTGCCGAAGAACTTGGCCGCATTGCTGCGCAAACATTTAAGCAGGTGTTTATGCAAAAAATTCGCGAGGCAGAGCGTGACAAGGTCTTTGCAGAATACGCCGGCCTAGTGGGCACTATCGTCTCCGTCAAAGTCGAGAAGCAAGAAGGCCCAATGCTGTACTTGTCTTTGCCTGATGGGCAAGAAGCGGTTTTGCCGCGTAACGAGCGTGTCCAAACCGAGCGCTTGCATGTTGGCGACCGTTTGCGCGTACTTGTTAAAGATATCGTTAAGCGCGGTTCACGCGTTGAAATAGTTGTCTCACGCAAGTCGAAAGATTTCGTCGAAAAACTCTTCGAAGTTGAAATCCCAGAGATTGGCTCCGGTGACATGAAAATCATGAAAATTGCGCGTGACCCTGGTTACCGCACGAAGGTCGCCGTTTATTCACACAATGAAAACATTGATGTTGTTGGTGCATGCCTTGGTGTGCGTGGTGCGCGAATTCGCAACGTCAATGACGAGCTACGTAACGAAAAGATCGACATCATCGCTTGGTCTGGCTCTCTAGAGGAACTTGTAGTTAACGCACTTAAGCCGGCCAAAGACATTATGGTCGAGCACGTGTTTCCTGACGAAGAAAACAACTCCGTTTTCGTATTGGTTCCAGAAGATCAAAAGCCACTAGCCATCGGCATGGGCGGACGCAACGTGCGTTTGGCCTCTGAGATAGTTGGCTGGGGAATCGACCTGAAAACACCTACGGAATACGAGCAAGAATTGCTGGCTGAGGGAAATATTGAAGAGCTTCCTGAAGAAGGCGTCACCGAAGAAGGCCTTCCGGAGGAGGCATAAGCTTTGGCAAAAACTAAGGTCCACGCTCTCGCCAAGCAATACGGTTTCAAATCTACAGAATTCGTCAAGATTCTTGGAGACATTGGTTTCCCCGTGTCTTCCTACCAAGCTTCAATCGAAGAATGGGATTTACCGGTTATCGACGAACGCTTAAAGCGCGGTGGACTTATTGGTGGCGACGCTGATGCTAATGCCGACGAAGCTGGAAAAACCGCGAAAGCTTCGAGTTGGGATTCGTTAATGAAATCGGCCGCTACTGTTGACGACGAGAAAGAAGAAACTGTTGAGATAGCTGAAGTCGTTGAAGATGCTAAGGAACCTGAGATAGCTGAAAAAGTAAAAATAGAAGAAGTTGTTGAAGAACCATCCGAAGATGCGAGGCCGTTCGAAGCTGCGCCTGAACCTAAACCTACCGAAAAGAAAGGGCCTACTCCTAAACCAGGCAAGCGTTCGGCTACTCGAGTTGGCATCATCGACCTAGCGGCTCTTGGCTTAATCAAAAAGCAGCAAGAAGAGCGCAATCGCTCTGGCGGACAAACATTCACTGACCGCCGAGACCGCGAGCAATCTCGCCGCCGCGACATGAAGGCCAAGGCGCGCGAACGTTTACGCGATCGCCGTAAGGGCAATGTTCATAAGAAGGGTAAATCAACTGTCGAGCGCAAAGGCGAAGTTGTTCTAGAGGCACCGGTTACTCTTAAGTCGTTCTCTGCAGGGACTGGTATTAGTGTAAACCGCATCATGCACTCTTTAATATCCTTAGACATGATGGTCAGCATCAATACTATTCTCGACTCAGACACCATCGAATTGGTGGCAGATGAGTTTGGCGTCGAGGTGCGCATCAAAGAGAAGACTGACATAGAGAAAGGATTAATGGAAGACATCATGGCGGCACGCCATGCAGTCGACGAAGATTCCATGGCAACCCGTCCACCGGTGCTAGCATTTATGGGTCACGTTGACCACGGTAAAACTTCATTGATTGATGCAATTCGTTCAACGCGTGTTGCCAATAAAGAAGCTGGTGGCATCACTCAGCACATTGGCGCATACATGGCCGAGCTTGACGATGGCCGCAAGGTAACCATTCTCGATACCCCAGGTCACGCCGCGTTTTCTGAAATGCGTAAGCGTGGCGCTTCTGCTACTGACATTGCGATTTTGGTAGTGGCTGCCGACGACGGCGTTATGCCGCAAACAGAAGAAGCTGCTGCGCACGCTAAAGAAGCGGGTACTCCTGTCGTAGTTGCCATCAACAAGATAGACACACCTGGCGCGAACGTCGAGCAAGTTAAGTCGCAACTCGCTGGCATCGGCCTTCAATCCGAGGAATGGGGAGGCGACGTCGGTATGGTCGAAGTATCGGCCCTGCATAAAACCGGTATTGACGCATTACTCGAACGGGTGCTGCTTGAAGCAGAAATACTTGATCTTAAGGCGCACGCTAAAGGCGATGCCCTTGGTATTGTTCTCGAATCGAAGCTCGAAAAAGGTAAGGGCAAGGTTGCTTCAGTCTTGGTGCAAGACGGCACGCTTAAAGTTAAGCAAACTGTTTTAGTTGGCCATGCCTTCGGTAACGTTCGCCTAATGTTCGACCACAACGGACAGCCTGTTAAAGAAGTTGGTCCGGGCACACCAGTAGATATTCTTGGTCTTGACGAATTCCCTCCAGTTGGTGAAACTTTCTATGTTGTTAACAACATGAAGGATGCCAAGCGCGTGGCCGGAAAACGTGCTGAAGTTAAGAAGGCTGAAGATCGCGGCGAAGGTGCTGGCGTAACACTCGCCAACCTGTTTGACAAAATAGACGAGTCTAATGCTCAGCGTTTACGCTTAGTGCTTAAAGCCGACGTTCAAGGTTCTCTCGAAGTGCTGCGTGATTCCCTCAAAGCTCTAAGCACCGAGGAAGTTATTGTTGATGTGATCAGCGCTGCCGTTGGCTCGATTACCGACACCGATATCACCTTGGCAGAAACCGCAGAAGCCATGGTAATTGGCTTCAACTCTAAGGCCGAAGGCAAAGCTAAGAAGCACGCTGAGCGCGTCCATGTTGAGATTCGTGGCTACGATGTTGTTTACGAATTACTTGAGGACATTACTGAAGTAGTCGAAGGTATGTTGGCTCCTGACACGGTGCAAGAGACCGTAGGACGCGTCGAGATTCTCGAAGTCTTCCGTTCTTCACGTTGGGGCACAATCGCTGGTTGTAAGGTTCTTAGCGGCTTGGTCAAACGAGCCTGCTACGCCAAGCTTACTCGTGATGGCAAGCAACTTGTCGAAGGTTACCTTAGCTCTCTACGTCACTTCAAAGACGATGTTCGCGAAGTGGCCGACGGTAATGAATGTGGTATGACTATTCACGGATTCGACGATTATCAATCAGGAGACTTAATTGAGATTATAGAAATCAAAGAAGTCGCTCGTTCTCTAGAAGAAGTTGTAGCGTCTGAAGAAGAAGCTGCGTCTGTTGAAGAGTAACATTTATGGCATCTCAACGACGTCAACAGCAAATATGTGCGCGTATCCAGCGTAAAGTTGCTGAATTATTGACCCACGAGATCAAAGACCCACGTGCTAGCTTTGTGACTGTTACCTCAGTTGACATCACTAGTGACTTAACAGTTGCTACTGTTAAATGGACGGTTCTCGAGTTGAAAGACCGGTCAAAGGTAGAGCATATGTTCGAGCACGCTAATGCGTTTATTCGACGTGCTGTAGCGCGCGATATTGATATCCGCTCGGCACCATCACTTAAGTTCGCGTTCGACCGTGGGCTTGAGCATGCGAACAAGATTAATAAAATCTTAGCCGATCTGAATATCAGTCGCGATTCCGATTCAGAAAAGTCGGATGACCAATAACGCTCCCCGTCGCCTTTGCCGTGCCGAGTCTGTATTACTAAAGCGCACTTCACGCTTAGTACTGGTTAGCGAGTTTTGTGTTGACACACATAACCTAGCAGCGATGCTACGCACTGCTGAGTTGCTAGGTATTCAGCATGTTTATGTGATTTCGCAAGACAACGATATTGCAAGTCAGCATAAATCGACCGTCAGCTCTGGGGCAAATTCATGGATTGAAGTTCATGAATTCTCAACTACTAAAGAGTGCATTGCTGAGTTACGCAAGAAGAACTACGAAATCTGGGCCACCGATTTAGATGCCGGGGCAATTGCGGCTACTCCAGATACGATGCCAGCTATACCAACAAAATTAGCAGTGGTCATGGGTCGCGAAACCGATGGCATTAGCGAAGAGATGCGTGACCTGGCTGACCGCTTAATTTACTTACCGATGTATGGTTTTACCGAGTCTTTTAATCTTGGGGTTGCAACTGGTATGATTTTGCAACGCGTTATTGATGCGGATCAAAGTATCATTGGTGCAATGCCTGATAGCGAGCGCAATGAACTACGCCGACACTGGTATGCACAACTTGGTGGTCTTGGCTGGGAAGAAATTTACGCCGAGTGGCTAGAGAATCCGCCGCCGCCTCTGGAAGATGTGCGCCCTACTGAAGAGTCTCGTTCGCCACGCATGAAAAAGAATTTAGCGAAGCGCTTAAATATTAAGACAAAGCGCGATGCCACTTAATACCAGCAGCTGTGTCTTCAATAACTATACCGGCGGCGCTTAGCTGATCGCGAACTTCATCGGCCTTTGCCCAATCTTTATCATAGCGAGCTTGAGTACGCTGCACGATTAGGTTATCTACATCGGCATCGCTGATTACGTCACCAACCTGTGCTTCTCCGTTGAAGTAACCGAAAACATGTTGCACTGAATTGAGCATGAATTCTAGAGCGGCGGCTGAATGTGCCGAACTAAACTCGCCTTTCATGAATTCGCTGCGCAGAGTAAACACTGCGCCAATCGCCGCTGAAGTGTTCAAGTCGTCGCACAAGGAAGCGATGAAATCGTGTTGCGCAGTCAGCAAAGAATCACATTGGCTGGCATCGGCAACGGAATCACCTGCAGCGGACTGCAGTCGACTAATAAAGTCACATAAGCTTTTACGCGCTTCAGCAGCTCCCTGAAGAGCTTCAAAGGTAAAGTTGAGCGACGAACGATAGTGGCCACGCATCATTAGGAATCTGAAATCAAGAGCGCAAAAACCATGCGTACCAAGGTCGTCGAGGCTGTAAGCATTACCTAGCGACTTAGACATTTTCCCGCCATCCACTTGCAAGAATTTGGTGTGGAGCCAGTAGTTAACGAAGTTGCCATTGTGCGCGCATTCGCTTTGCGCTATTTCGCATTCGTGATGAGGGAAGACATTGTCTTCGCCACCGGTGTGAATATCGAAGTGGTCGCCCAAAAATTTACGCGACATTGCCGAGCACTCGATGTGCCATCCAGGGAATCCGTTCTCGCCGAATACGGTATCCCACTTCATTAAATGCTGCTCGTCTGTTTTCCAAAGAGCAAAATCAGCAGGATGGCGTTTTTCCTTGTTAATTTCAAGACGCGCACCAGATTCTAGATCGGCGATGTTGTTGCCAGACAGCTCCCCGTATTTGTCAAAGCTATGCACATCGAAGTAGACGTTTGAGCCAACTTTATAGGCATGACCTTTATCAATTAGCACTTCGATCATTTCGATCATCTCGTCGATGTACTCGGTTGCCCGTGGATAAGCATGCGCTGGCTGAATACCTAACTCGTTTAAGTCATCAAAAAACTGCTTGCTTACCATCTCTACAATTTGCCAAGGGTCGACATTATCCTTTCTTGCCTGCGCCTCGAGTTTATCTTCACCCTCTTCGGCATCAGCAAGCAAATGGCCGACGTCTGTCAAGTTCATGATTTGCTTAACCTCATAACCTAGAACTTCGAACACCCGGCGCAATAAGTCAGCAAACAAGAACGCGCGGTGGTTGCCAATATGCGGACGCTGGTAGACCGTCGGACCACAATGGTACATGCCGACTTTCCCCTCTTCTAGAGGGACAAACTCGCGCTTTTGACGAGCTCGCGTATCGTAAAGGTGCAATTTCACAGCTTATATGTTATCTGTTCAGGCCCTCGTGCAACACCGTAATAGCAGACGGCATCTTCCCTGTGTGCTTAACAAAGAATCTCTCGAAGCGCTTTAAGCGTGCCTCGCGCTCTTTGAAGTTTAATTGTTTGCCTAGCATCTTAGCGCCAGCCAAATCAATAACCCACGCTTGTTGCGTTTCTGCAACCCATAACATGTTACCCGGATGCAAGTCTGAAGCGTAATACCCAGCATCAAACAACTTGGACAAACACTCGCCAGCTGCACGCATCGCTTGCTCGTCGTCGCGCGCATCGAATATTGTTACCGCGCCCTCAACTTCGGCAGTGACTAGGTGTTGTCTCCAAGACATACCGTTACGCACTGCGGCAGCAAGTAATACCTGCGGAGTATGAATGCGCAGCGCATTTAGTCGTACCGCGACATCAATTTCGCTGCGTAAGCGCTGGTTGCCAGAATAGCGCGCTCCAAGAATTCCTCCGAGTAGACCACCATGGCGATTGGTGCGCCACACTCCAGCGACGCCGGCAATATTGACAGCAGGGGTAACAGCACGACCACGTCCGACATCACGACCAGCCGCGTCCTTAGCAATGTTCAATAACTCAATCACACGCTCACCTGTGGTCACTTCTCCAAAAACACTATGCACTGCGGCTGCGGAATACATCCATAGCTGCTTGGTGCTTAGAGTTCGCGGGGCGTTGACTGACTCAATCATCTGCGTATGGTATCTTAGCGGGCAATGGACGTCTCGAGTCTCTCTGCACTACCGCCCAACCCACGTGTTTTAGTGGTTCGCCTTTCTGCGATTGGCGATTTGGTGTTTGCATTGCCGGCGGTAAAGTCGCTAAAAGATGCGCGTCCTGATGCCGTAATCGACTGGCTGGTCGAAGACAAACATGCGGCGTTGTTGCGCAGTTGCCCTTTCGTGAACGAGGTCTTAATTTATCCGCGCAGCACACTCACCCTTTTTTCCCTGTTTGCGCATCTAAAATCTCTGCGCGCACGCGGCGACTATCATGTTATCTTTGATTTTCAATCAAACTCAAAATCTGCAATGCAGTTGCTAGCTCTAAAGTCGAAACATAAATTTGGCTTTGCGCGCGGAACTGCCAAAGAAGGTGCGCACTTGTTTCACGATCATCACGTCAGCATTACGCCACGAATGCCTCGAGCGCAACGCGATGTCGAATTGGTAAGAGCTGCCTACAGCGAAGTGGTACTTCCGCAGAGTGTCAAATGGGAAACCGATGTGAACGTCGACGGCGGTGGCTTAACCTTATTGCACACCACTACTACTAAGTATGGTCGCGATAAAGACTGGGGGGCCGACAACTGGGTGGCGCTTGCCAGTGGACTCACAGCAGATGGCCACGATGTTGCCTTGCTGCACACCCCTGCCGACCTAGTGTATGTGCAGAAAATAGCCGACGCGGCAAAGGTTGACTTGGCGCCATCTACTCCTAGCCTGGAACATTTAATGTCGCTGTTAGACAATTCAAAACTGTTAGTCAGTACCGACTCTGGACCAGCACATATTGCGGCTTTACGTGGCAACGATGTGGTGTGTTTATTTGGGGCCACCGATCCGCAAATATACGCGCCTCCGGGTGGCGACAACGTGCAAGTCATCTATGGCGGCGACAGCAACACTCCGCCACCCAAAAGGCAACGCAATCGCCAATCTTTGTTAATGACAAAGATTGCTGTCGACGAAGTAATCGCGAAGTGCTCTATTTAAAAGCGCACATCGAAGGGTAATCGCGCCTTTATGCCAGGCTTAAAAAATGAGGGTGGCATACTGTGGATAAGCTCACTTATTACCGACGGTACTTTCACAACCGGATAATCTTCGGCAGCCAGCAATCCTGCCAGCATTGTGTCGAAATCGTCAAGCACTGGTTCGCGGTAACTCACAGCAATATCTTCTATGCCTGCCAACTCGGCCGCCAAAGCAATCGCAGTGTCTAGGCCACCAAGCACATCAACCAGTCCTAACTCTAAAGCTTGGGCGCCTGTCCATACTCGGCCTTGAGCGATTTCGTGGACGGCCTCGCGCTCGAGATCCCGTCCAGAAGTGACGCGATCTAAAAAATCTTCGTACACCTTATCTACAAATTTCTGGAACAACGCCAATTCGTCAGCAGATTTACTGCGCGAGATACCCAAGACGTCAGCATATTTACCCGTTTTAACCTGCTGCACATTCACACCAATTTTCTCGCGCAATTCTTGGTAATTGGGGAATATGCCAAAGACGCCAATCGAACCCGTAATCGTGCTTGCTTGCGCCACGATTGCATCCGCGCGCGATGAAATCCAGTAGCCGCCAGATGCAGCTACCGCACCCATTGAAACAACCACTATTTTGCCACTCTCGCGCAATAACTCCACTTCGCGCAGAATTTGTTCGCTAGCATAGGCGCTCCCTCCCGGGCTGTTCACACGCAACACCACAGCCTGGATATCCTCTTCACGGCGCAAAGCGCGCAGCTCTTCGGATAACGAGTCGCCACCGATGTTGCCAGCAGACCAGCCGTCGACTATTTCTCCATCGGCATAAACAATCGCGATGTTGCTATTGTCATCGTCGGAAAAATCGAAAGCACCGAGGTAAGAATTGCCGCCTACTTGAATAAAGCTGTCTTCACTTTCATTTAACCCAAATTCGCCGACCATATAGTCAATCAACTGATCACGATACATGGACTTAGTTACCAAGCCTTCAGCGATAGCTTCATCGGCGTTGAACAGTCCCACGTTGTCGATGATCTCCTGCAATCTATCTACACTCGCCCGTT
>JAPKEZ010000157.1 GCA_028821845.1 Planctomycetota bacterium
CTTACTAACCACTGCCGCGCTATGGGGCAGTGGTTTTGTTGCTCAACGCGCTGCCTTTAGCCTGCAAGCAATAGCCCAAGTTCATGCTCCTCCAAGTGATGCTGCAATTATCATGAGCACAGAATCTGTTTTTGCGGCTCTTTGCGGTTATTTACTGCTCGGCGAAAGACTCAACCAACGTGAACTATTCGGTTGCGGCTTGCTCTTGTTCGGCATCGTCGTCTCGCAATTGCGGTGGCGTAGCCAGATCAAATAACTGCGAGGCGCGGAACTCTAGCTCGGCGGGCAATGCGTCAGTAGACATCATGGCGACACGCACTGTGTTCGTCGCATCAGCAATCTTATGTTCGCTAGCAGCAGACATAATATCCAGTGCTAAAGTCCATTTTACCGTGATTGAAGAATCGCTCGCTGCCAACAAGGAAACTATGTCAATACATCGAGTTATATCGCCAATCAACAAACGCAATTGTATTTCGTGCTCTAACCATGAGCCTTCGGTTGGATTGGCAGATTGCAAATCTTTCAGTCGCGACAGAGCATCGTCAACAAACAACTTGTTGCCTTCATCAACACCCTCCTTCAACAAGTGCTCTGACAGAACCTTGGCATGTAAGCGCTGTAGTATTGCTGTCGCCTCCAACGAAATGTTCTCTATAGGAAAAGCTCGGACTAACATTAATGAAGTTTGGAATGACTGTCGCAGACTCAAAGCGTCAACAGCGCGCGTCAACAGCGCGATATCAGCAGATACTTGAAAGACCAAAGCGCGCGAATAACCTTCAATCAATTCGGTTGGGGGAACGAACAACAACAACTTCTCTAAGATCAAAGCACTACGTTCTTCCGACAAGGCATTAAGCAATTGTTTCTGCAAAATGATTTGCGTTTCTTGACTGAGCCTATCGGCCAGAATCTCGGTGGCGCCATCGGGATTGAGGCGCCGCAATGCAACAATCGCCTGCGCCCGCACCTGTTTCTCAGTGTCACCCAAGAGGTTGATTACTAACATTGAAATTGAAGGTGCATCTGCCGCGCGCTCGGTAATAGTCGTCATCGACAGCAATGCCACGCTGCGATGTAAAGTATCACGTTGTTTATCAAAGACTACTACCTCGAGAATCGGCAAAAACTCTATTCCGGCTTGGCGGCCTGCACAAACATATATTTTTTCTAATACAGCCTGGTCAGATTCTTGGCTGAGGCCACGTTGTAATAACACATCGATTGTTGCCTGCGTGACGTCCGATGGACGTGTGGTTAATGAGCTTAATCCAGTCCAGAGCGCTAAACGAGTTGCAGCGTTTACGTTGTCTATGCCCGGCTTCTCGTCTCCCGTAGCGTAACTGCCATCGATTGCCCGCGTTAGCGCCTGCCATGCAAACGCACTTGGCGCAATGAAAGCGAGCTGTCGCGAAGCTTCAGTCGCTTCATTGGGCTTGCCTTGTTCGATGGCGCGCAACAATAAAGTAAGCGCTTCATTTCCTGCGAGGAATCTAGTAGTTTGCTGAAACAGCTGAACACGCAATTGCAAGTCACGTTCGCTTTCGAGAGCATCACGAAATGCGGTGGCGACCAAATTTAGCTGACCCTCGTTTATAACCGCTATGTCAAGATTGGCGAGGCTAGTAAACGCTAATTTGCGAACTGCGCGACGGCTATTTTGCATCGCGAAAGTGATGACTGCGACCGAAGGTGATTGAATGAGTCGCTGACGCCAAAGTTGTTCTTGTTGCTGCCACTGTTGTTGTAAAACAGTTTCTAACCATACCTCGCGGCCTTGTCCTTGAGAATTTTCATACCATGAGTTAAAGGCAGCACCGTTGACAAATTCTCGGCCACAAATTGTTGATAATGCGGAACGAGAAACCGCAGCAAATTGGCGAGAATCAAGTAACGCGGACAATCGCCGCAACAAATTATCGTCTGTAGAGCCTAATTCTCCAGCAAGGCGAATTGCAGCAGTTATTTTAGAATTATTCTCGGGCTGCGCCAACAAAGTCGCCTCAAGTAAGCGCGATGGTAATACTGGCCATTCGGCATTAAGCGCACGAAGTTCTTGTCGCAATTCGGACGCTGCCTGGTCACTAGTAGCCTTGTCTATCAGTACAGAAAGTTTCTGCTCACTAGCAGCCACTGGCGCTGGCTCAACAGGTTCTTGGGTCAGCGCGCACAGCGAAAGGATGGCAATGCTTAGCACCCTACTAGTTTATAAAAAAAACGCGCGCATGTTCGGCGGTTTCGGCAAGAGATAAAGAACTATCTACCTGCTGCGAGGCACATTGCATATACCACTGATGGCGATATTCGCTAATCAGCGCAATTTCTTGTTCTAGATTATGCTCGGTAAGCGGCGGTCGTGGATTTTGCTGTTGACGCTCTAACAACAATTCCTTTCCACACTGCAACAACAAAACCTTAGGGTGCTGTTCAAGTAACTCGCGCGATTCTTGAAATTCGACTATCCCACCGCCCGTAGCAATTACGCAATTAGGAGACCGTAATGCCGACGCCAACATCTCTGACTCGCACTCCCTGAAAGACGATATATCTGAGGTAATCCATTCGCTAATGTTGCGCTGATGCTGATCTTCTAGCAAGTGGTCAATATCAAGAAAAGGTAATTGCAATTCATCGGCAAGGTGCTGCCCCAAGGTCGTCTTACCGCTACCACGCATACCTATTAACACCAAAGCAGGTCGCGCGTTGAACAAATCAAACTGAGATTGAAATTGCTCAACGAGCATCTCGGCTCCCATAACGGTGGTCGCACCACAAGCGGCGGCATGCTGCAGCCATTCCGTTTCAGCTGGGCGATAAACCATGTCTAAAGCAAGCGACCCTGCCGGCAAAGCACGAGTTTTCAAAACACACCCTGGTTGCTGTTCTGAACCAAAAGTAGTTGCCTGGATAAAGGCGTCGTAATCACCAAGCACAACCTCGTCAAAAGAAAAATTGTTGCACCCCCAAGTCTCACTAAGCCGCGGACGACGTGAGCAGACACTCACCTCCACTTGATGTTGCTGTGCAAACTTAATCACACACTGCGAAGCACCGCCATTACCAATGACTAACAGTTTATGCTGTGGAGTAAATCCGTGGTTTGAGAGTGCTTGCAAAGCCCC
>JAPKEZ010000158.1 GCA_028821845.1 Planctomycetota bacterium
ATTTGCCCATCGACTTGCTGTATTTGCGCAAACTAATTGCTGTTTCGTTTAGCACGTGCACTGCAGAAGTTGGCGCGTCTTTACGGCAGTAGACGTCAATACGCATTTTGTTGCCATTTACGTCACCTTTCTTTGAAAGGAAATCTATTTCGCTAGCAGGTACCACCACAATCATATGTGAAAATGCAGTAGATGTATCGGGAAAGCGCAGTTGCCAATCGTGTTTTGCAACTTCGGTAGTGTCTCCGTTAGTGATCATTAAATGCTCACTTTCTGCCCCGACTAATTTGAGATCGACATTGAGCGGGTGTTGGTCGTAAAGCAGGTTTGCTGGAAACCACTGCTCGGCATAGCGACCTGGATTCAAGTCAGAATACCAGGTGTCGAAAGTCATGCCTGATTTCCCCCATTTGATGTCGATTGCCGCTGGTGATGATGGCTTACCCAGGGTGTATTCAAGGTGTAAAACATTCACCACCTTCATTGCGCACTCTCTTTCAATAATACGCATGGTTCCAGCACCTTTGCCAAAATCATGGGCTGCCAGCTTGGCGACATCGATATCTTCGCCATTAAGTGATGCCGAAGTAATTTCTTGCCGCAAATCGAATAACGGGAAACCCTTTTCGCCAATCATCTTGAAGTTCATGTCAGAAATAACGCTAACGCTTTGGTTAGCAAAATCAAACGTCATCTGTGAATCAACACTAAGAATGTCAATCGGGATCCCGCGCAGACCATCGACCTCGATGATCGGTGGGGCGTAGTCGTTATTAGATTGTGCTGAAACAGAAGTAGCGCTAATAAGCGCAATGAGGAAGGCTAGGGATTTGCTCATGGCGAGTATTATAAGGTGTGCAAGTAATCAATGATTTCTTGTCGCTGATCTTGATTAAGGGTCGTAATCGGTGGCATGGTTTTATGGCCATCCGTTATTATTTTATGCAGGATGTCATCGTTTCCCTTTAGGAATGCGCTGCCAACCAATGAGGGTGCTAACTTATCGATGCCTCGGGCATCGGTATTGTGGCAGGAGGCGCAAGTTTGCGTGAAAACTTCAGGTGCGCTTGGCGCTGAGATGGCTGTGATTGCACCGGAGTTCCCAGTAAGGGTGTTCTGCCATGCACCGAGGCCACCGGTATCATTGATGCGCTTAGCGGCGCGGTGTATTTGCGGATTGTTCTCTGCCGCAACCGAGGCCATCAACTGTAGCCCGAGTATTTGCTGTTGCTGATTGTCAGATTCAAGAAACACTAAGACACTTTCAGCTTTGAGCCTACCATGTGCTTCTAAAGTGCGCGCTGCATGGATGGAGTTGCTGTTGCGTAGAGCCGCGATCGTTACGGCGCTTAAGTCTCCACCGTCAACAAGTAAGCGTTGCGCAGTATCACGGTACCATTTATTGGGATGGCTTAACAGTTCAACTAGTTGTGTGGGCGTGGCATCTCCGGGGGTTACATCAGTGTGCTTTTGAGTTGCAGCAGTCTTTGAAATTTTCCAAATACGTCCGGTGCTGCCGGTTTTGTCTAAACCAATTTTTTCTGAGTACTCACGCAAATACGAAGTCAAGAAAATCTTATGCTGAAACAGTCCACGGTTCATATCCACAACATAAATGGCGTCTTCAGGCCCACCAAACATGTTGACCGGTCGAAAGCGTTCGTCGGTAGACGTTAGTAATTCGAATTCTTCAAGTACCGCTCCGCTATCTGTCACCGAAGTGCAATGAATCAAATTGCCACATGGCTCGCAATTGTAGGCATTTATTATGCTTTCACCTTCGACATAAGGACCGCAACACCCCGTCCAGCGTTGTAATAAACCTTCGCTATCCAAAGTATTAGAGCGATAGGCGCGGTTTACTCCAAACGACTGCCGCGCCGGGTGTGGCCGCTGGGCGATAATCGATTGCTGCAACACTTTTGATTTGAAGCCATGCTCTTTACCGGCAAAATAATGCGCCGGTAATTTATCGAAGAACATGGGGTGCGAATTATGATTGTAGAATTTGCGCCCGTAGCGGTCTTCGGCCAACCCCCATTGTGCGCCAAGGTAGTTTGGCTCTGTGCTAAGTTTTCCGTCTTGCCATTTCCATCGCTTATTATGTTTGGCGAGATAGATGTAGTTGTCGAGGCTGCGCAACATATTATTAGGAGCATGCTCTGGCGAAGCGATGCCGATTTCGAACCCAGACTTAATGACGGTGCGTTTATCAGCGACTAAGTCGCCGTCGGTGTCTTCGCATAGCAACAAGTTTGGCGGGGACAAAATTAACATGCCTTCTTTCACGGCAACGATACCGCGCGGCAAGATAAGGTTATTTAGATATTCAGTGCGCGTGTCGAGCACGCCGTCACCATCACTATCCGTAATCACCGCCACGCAACAACTCTCGTCACTCTCTGCATCGCCAGTTGGCTCGAGCATATAAGTGGTCATTTCAACCACCCACAGCCGTTGATGCTCATCCCACATTGCAATCACTGGGTCAACGACTAATGGCTCGGCAGCGACCAATTCAATTGTATAGCCATCCTTCAAGTTAAAGGTTTTAAGCTGCTCGGCAGCTGTCAGTATCGGTGAGGGCGTTAGTTCACTGTCAAGATACCTCTGCTGCTGTACCTCGCCATCCTTGTCCCCATTTTGTAGGGCAAACATACTAGACAGTAATGCTAGGGTGGTTAACATTTACGCATGCTACCTAAGCTAAGTCTACTTGTCATCAGTCTTTCTGCGTGTGTGTCGCCACCGCAGGAGCAAAATAATTTCGTTGCACAGCTAACGACAAACTCAGTCGAAGATTGGGTCCACGTTGGCGGTAAGGCTACTTACACAGTCACTGACGGTACCGTTCACGGCGTCGGCGCCAGCGGCGGCAACGCCTTTTTGCATTCGCCACGTGCCTACGCAGATTTTGAATTAACCTGCCAAGTAAAGATGGTCGCTGGTGGCAACAGTGGTATCCAAATTCGCTCTGCAATGGACGGGAATCGCCTGCGTGGTTATCAAATTGAAATTGATGGCAAGCCACGCGCCTATACCGGAGGTTTATACGACGAAGGTGGACGGGGTTGGCTGCAGCCGCTTGAAGGTGATGA
>JAPKEZ010000037.1 GCA_028821845.1 Planctomycetota bacterium
CAGGCTCTTCAAGAGGACCGTAAGCAACGAATAGCGAGGTGTACTTGTCTTTGGCGTAACAATAATTGCTGAAGAAATCGGGCACCACCGGAGGGTTGAGTCAGGTGGTAAGCAATCGAGTCTTCAATGAAGGCGACGCCACCCGCGGCAAGGGATTTCGCCCGTCCCTTCTCCAGCCGTACTTGCCCGGCGGTGGCAGAACTCTTTGGCTCGCTATAGTGAATCTCTTCCAATTGCCCCTCAAGAACTGACATCCAGCAATTCTGACCAGCATGGTCGTGAATCGGGCTCTGTTGGCCGGGTTTCCAGCAAAGGATCAGCAACTCGAAGGACTCGCGACATGCCACTAGGTTTCTGGTGTAACGCTCATCTGACCACAGGGACCACTCTTCCCAGTCTCGCCGTTCCGCCTGATAGGCGCGCAGTAGAGTGGTAATGCCCTTCCCTCCTCGAGGGTCTCGGTCAAACTCATCCTGCAGGGCGTCGCATAATTTGTCTATGGGTCGTTGACTCATGTGCATACATCCTACACGCGCCAAGCGGCTACCCTGACATTTTATAGGTGTTACAAACAGCAGTTACGCATCGTCATCAAATTCGAATTCGGCAAGCAATTCATCAAAGACAATCATTAACATGTTTTTACTTTCGTCGCGCACCAACACTTGGCGGTGTTCATCATCGACCTTTTTAATTCGGCAAGGACCACGACGCGGAGAGATGATTGCGTCCCCAGGGTTTAACCATGGTAGATCTTGAGTACGTATTTCAAGACCGTGCCCTGCTTCGTCGTCTGGATGAAACTCTCCGGCCAATCCGAAGATGTCTTCGTCGCTTTGTTGCCAACGCCTACCGGGTGTTTCTTCTCGTGCAGGTTGTACTGGCGACGCAACTTCCGCCTCTACATCTACTTCAGCTTGCGGGACGTCATCTTCGACAACCGAAACTGGCTCTGGCGGCAAATCTGCTTCTGGCTGCTGTTCGATTTTCGGCTCGATATCTGGTCGTGAACCAAGTAACGATTGGTAAGCAGCGTCAGCAAATTCACTTGCATTACCAGTAGTAATATCCACCTGAATTTCAAAAGCGTAATCGCCGTGCGAGGCTGGGCGTAAATATATATTTTTAATGCCCGCTAAATCAGTAAACACTACATCTTTTAACAAGTTGGTGGTTAGCAATTTACTGACAGTCCACAAGCTTTGAGCTGTTTGCGGATGTGCGGCGAATACGGCGTCAAGCACATCATTCAAAGCTCCATGTGCCAATTCTAGCTTTTGCGATTTACGTGAGCTGCTGTAAACCAATAACCTATCGGGCTTTGATCTGCTCTTACCGAATTTAAACATAACGCCTAACTATTACAACAAAAGCCAGAAAAAACGCTGCCACGCTCAAGAGAAACATTGAGCTCGCTCCTTTTATTTCTAGTGTTTGCTGCTGCTTATCTAGCAAGAAATCACGAACTTCAACAACGTTGGCGTACGAAGCAGAATCACCCAACTGCGGGTTATTCAAAAGCCAATTGTTGGCATCGACTAACGCTTCGGCGTGTAAAGAAGGACTAAAGCAATCAGCTAGCAATTGATAACGCCGATCCTCTGAAGACAAAACGGCTGTAGACTCGAGAGATGAGTCGATCTGCATTGCGGCTCCGGCAGATAAGTAAACACGGGCTTGTTGAGTTGGACTATCGGTAGTTACGGCGTAATATTTCAACAAGGACTTAGCATCATTTGGCGCAGACAAAGATGTGTTCTGCGCGAGGAGCGAAGAAGGAAAAAGTATCAAACAAACAACAATGATAATCTTCATCAGTCTCCGGCCCACTCAAAGAATTGGTTCGCCATTAGCGAATTCTTGTCATCACTCAGGGCCGATGTAGGGTTTAGTTTAAGAGCATCACCCTCAACGCATTCAGCTGGCAGGCAACTTGTGCCGAGCTCGATAGGCCATCCGTTAGGCAGTAATACTGCCATGTCGCTTAAGGGTGGCAGCAGCTTTGCTTTTCGCGCAAAGATAATCCAGTTACGTGATCTGGCAACGTGCTGCAGGCGCACATGCTCGGCACCAAAACTCGCGACAATGCTTGCCGTTACATAGCCCAGCACGTTATCGCCAAGTTCAGTACTTGTTGTGCCTAGGTTAAAGCACAGCACCCCACCGTCTGAAAGTTTGCCATATGCTTCTTCAAAGAATTCTTTTGTCGCCATGTGTAGAGGCACTTCGAACTGGCGCGAATATGCGTCGATGATAATTGCGTCTTGGCCGTCATCGCAAAAGCGTAATGCGGCGCGAGCGTCGACATCGGAATACACTTCGATATTCGCAGATAATTCTCGAGGAAGAGGCATGTGCTTCTCGGCTAACTGAGTTGCCACTGGATCTATTTCTATACCGATTACTTTATAGGGGTGGTTCTGCTCGGCGGTGGCTATTGGCATTACAGCGGAGCCCCCACCGTAGCCAAGAATGCAATAGTTGTGCTGTGGTTTAACGTCAACTTGTTGGTATTCGATATATGTCGGAAGCAATGCGAACAAATCGTAATAGCCTCCGGGCCATTGTGACAATTCGCCAGCAGTTGATCTCCATCGCGACTGGTATGAGTCCAGGCCTTCATTCATTTGCAGCCACCGCTCGACACTACCGCCACTCTCGTCGACAAATTCAATGACTCGCAGTTTTTGATAAGGAGTATGTATCGATTCAACCAAAGTTGCAGATGGCGGTATATTCGCATATAACGATGGGCTTTCAACCAACAACGGTAATCCTAATAATGGTAAACCGATAGCCAAGCGCAGACGCTTACTGAGCATCAACGATGAAATCGCTAGTAATATCGCAACCGCAATAATGCTGGCACGCACGCCAAGTATTGGTATTGCCACGAAAGTAGAAAAGTAAATTCCGGCCAATGAACCAGCAGTAGCAATAGCTCCTAGTCGTCCGGCCGCCTGCCCTGCGCTACTACCATCAGCAACTCGAAGTTCTACTAAAATAGGGGTCACCCATGACAAGAAGAATACTGGTGGCGCAAAAAAGATAATCGCCGAGGCGAAGCTACCTACTTGAAAAAGACCGGCTACTTGGTCTAAGTTAAGGTGTGATGGCAATACTTTCGCCGCGAAATAATCGACACCGTATGCTAACAACACGAAAAATGCAGCTGCCACCGCAAGTACCTTCGACAGCTTGGAATGCAAATCGGTTTGTCGGCGTGCTACATTGCCACCGAACCACGCGCCAACGGCCATCGCCAACAATATAATGGCGATTTGCTGACTCCAGATAATTGTTGAACTACCGAACCATGGCGAGAGCAAATGCACACCAAGTATCTCAATGACAAGCACCGAGAATCCTCCGAGCAGTGCGATCCACACTGTCATGCTACTCTTGCGTTTCTTCGGCTTGAGGGATGTCGACCTCTTGAATGGTGGCTGGGAAGACAGCCCCATCTAAAGAGTTAGCGAACACCTGTAGCAGAGTACCTACCGAACGACTTGGCTGGTATGTGTAGTCGACGCCGTTGCGTATAATGACAACTGGTTTGTCGAGATCGACAATAGCATCGTTTAGGTAAAGCTTAACACGCTCTACTCTGTCCGAATCGATTGAAATTGTGTTTGAATCGCGATCGACACTAACTTTAATATTTGCCAGTTGGCCTTCTGGCGAATCAAACTTAATCGGATGAACCCAGAACACTCGGCTTTGTTGCGAGAATGGTATCTCGAATTCAAAGTCTAAAGGGTAAGCGTTGGTGCGTGCTTGAGCTGCGCACCAAGTAGCCGCATCATTCGCCGACTCCATTACTGTATTGGCAACCAATTCTAGGTTTTTGCCGCCGATGATTTTAGCAGTGACATCTGTAGTGCCGGATACTCCCGCGAACAGGTGAGGCATGACGGCACCCCACTGCGACGCGATTACTGAACCAAGCTCGTCGGTTCCGACCATGAACAAGCGCATGCGGTCGAGGTGGTAAGCTTTAGAGGCCTCGCTTACCGGGATAATAATGCTGATAGCAGTTTCGATTGTTAAAGCCAAATCTTCGGACATTGAAGAGATGTCTGGAGCAAGAATAATCATGTTCTCTAGAACATCGGCTGGCAAAGATTCAATCAAAGACGCTGCTTTAGCGCCCAGCAAAACGATGCAAGGATAGTTGGTCTTTTTGGGATTGTATTTTTTCGGTAACCATACACTATATGGAGCACGCGCAAAATCTACGTCGAGAACTCGTCCTTTTTTGACAGATGAGCCAGATGTCGCGTATTTCCGTGACTGATGCAAAGCTATTTCCCAGTCGTACACGTATGACAAAGGATTACGGTCTTTTGATGATTTGGCCATTTTTACGACCTGTTCTTCAAGGGCCATAATGGCAGCTGACATTTTCGACGAATCGTTGTCAATCTTGGCGTCAATCCAGGCACCGGTGTATTTAGAAATCTTTTTTAGGTCTGATGACTTTAGCTCTGCCTCCCCTTGGGCAAAAGCAAAACTAGAGAAGACGAAAAACAGTAGAGTGCAAATTCTCATAATATTAGCTTAAGGTTGCGGAGACCGGAAGGCGAGAACTGCTTGGCAAAGTTCTCGAGTCCCACTGCTGGCCGAAAGCTGGGCCGGATACTTCATCGACAGCCACGCCAAGTTGTTGACGAAGCGCGCGTCGTTGGCATATGTAATTGCCGCAGACGTCATCAATTGCTGACATTCGACTAACTGTAAATCACCCCAAAGTGCCAGCGAGCGTTCGAGTTTCGAGTCTGCCTCCTCGCAATTATCTGGGAAGGGTAATGGTAGTTGGTTACGCCGTGAGAACACCAAAGTGTTAGATACTGAGGAATCACTCGCCGGTTGATTAAGTGCTTGCCATGCGCGCAAACTAAGCTGCGAGTGATGGTGTTCTAGACGTGTCACCGACTGAAAAACAGTATTACGCCAGTAACCATCTTGCACCGCTTTAGGTGACCCGATTGGACGTGTATCGTCGAGCAGCATCTCTAGGCGCGAAGCGTGTATTGCTTGCAGGTCTTCGCTATCTTGCCCCTGCGCAGCACAAAATGCTAGCAAAGGTAGCAGGACGGTTAGTCCAACCATTCGACACCTTGGCAGTCGCGAATTTCGCCCATCATGAATGGCTTTTCGCCACGTGAATCCAAGTCTTGGTAGATGGCGTCGGCTTCATCGGTATCGACGACTATGATCATGCCAACGCCCATGTTGAAGGCTTTCCATGATTCGTCACGCTCGACGTTGCCGTATTCACAGAGTTGAGTGAATACATTTTGTTTTGGTACAGCTTCGCGGGACACAGCTGCGCCTAAGCCGTTCAATACACGTGGTAAGTTCCCAGGAACTCCGCCGCCAGTGATATGCGCTAGCGCGTGAACTGCTTTATTTGCAAGGTAAGGCCGCAGGCTTTCGAGGTAACACAGATGTGGGTCGAGAAGTATGTCAGCCGCACTGCGTGTGTCACCTGGGAAGGTGTCGGTGTAACTAATTTGCATACGCTCTTCAACAATGCGGCGCGCCAAAGAATAACCATTGGTGTGAAGACCCACTGAAGGTAAACCTATCAACTTGTCGCCCACCTTAACACTAGAGCCATCGATAATTAAATCGCGCTCGACGACACCAACCAACGTGCCTACTAAATCAAACTCGTCGTCGGGGTAAACCCCAGGCATTTCAGCAGTTTCTCCACCAAGCAACGCAACGCCATGATCGCCACACGCGATTGCAACGCCGGTTATTGCAGTGGAAACCATTTCTGGGTCAAGCTTGCCAGTACCAATGTAATCCAAGAAGAACAGCGGTTCTGCGCCCTGCACCAAAGCATCGTTAATGCAATGTTGCACTAAGCAACGCCCTACTGTATCAAACTTTTTGACGGCCGCAGCAATACGAATTTTAGTACCTACGCCATCGGCAGTGGCTACCAGCACAGGGTCCTTGCCTAAACCATTGGCATTGAACAAACCACCAAAGCTACCGATGTCGGCAAGAACACGGTCGCCATGAGTTGCGCGGATGGCATCCTTTGAAGTATCGAGCGCAGATTCTGCTGCGGCGATATCTACGCCGGCATCACTGTAACTCAATGAGGAAGATGAAGGTGATGTTGAGTCATTCACGACTTTTATTCTAACGGAGCGCACGTATGATATTTAGGTCTAATGACTAGCTCTCCGCGTCGAATAATCATTTTAGGAGCCACCGGCACCGTGGGTGTTCGCGCTCTGCAAATAATCAAAAAATCGCCTGTTGAATGGCAGATTTGCGCAGTGTCTGCACATAGTCAACAGCAGCAGTTAAGTGATTTAGTTGACGCCAACACCCCACAATATCTAACCTCTGACGCTGATGACCATCAACGACTGCTAGACATATTGCGCGCCGGCAACTATGACATTTGCCTCAACGCAGTTGTTGGCGCCGCTGGACTTCCTTTCAGCGAAGCCGTCCTCACCGCTGGCTGTGATCTGGCGCTGGCCAACAAAGAGTCACTGGTAATGGCCGGCTCTATTCTGATGTCCTTGGCTGACGATAATTCAGCGACCATTGTGCCGGTCGACTCAGAACATTCGGCTATTTTCCAGTGCTTAAGGGGCGAGACTGCTTCTGTCAAGCAACTGCTGCTCACCGCATCTGGCGGCGCGCTACGTGACATGCCAATAGCCGATTTGGCAACGGCCACCCCGGCTCAAGCATTGGCGCACCCGAACTGGGACATGGGTCCGCGCATCACCATCGATTCGGCGACGATGATGAATAAAGCTTTTGAAATCATTGAAGCACACTGTCTGTTCGGAGTTAGCGCCGAGCAAATCAAGGTATTGATTCATCGCCAATCCGTGATTCATTCAATGGTTGAATTTATTGATGGCTCGATCATTGCTCAACTCGGACCACCAGATATGGGCTTCCCGTTGCACTATGCCTTGCATTACCCTACTCGCACGCAATCTGAGCTTAACGGTTTTGATATTGAACTGTTCTCCGAGCTTAACCTGGATTTGCCTGATAGCGAGCGTTACCCAGCCTTAGCACTGGCACACCAAGCAATTTCACTCGGCAAAGACGCAGGTGCAGTGCTTAATGCTGCCGACGAAATCGCAGTCGCCTCTTTCATAGCAGGCGATATTTCATTTGGCGAGATAACTAAACTTTGCGCCGACGCACTTAATAATTGCTGCACGGACAAGTGCGATACTATCAACGACATTCTAGCCGCTGATCTTCGTAGCCGCGAATACTGCCAACTTCAACTTTCGTAAACATGTCCGTAATTCTAACTATTTTCGGCATTGGCTTGCTGCTAGTCATTCACGAAGGCGGCCACTACTTCGCTGCCCGAGCTGTCGGCATTCGCGTTAAAGTTTTTGCGATAGGCTTTGGTCCAAGACTGTTTGGCTGGCAGCGCAATGGCACTGACTTCCGTGTTTCGTTGTTGCCTCTTGGCGGCTATGTGCAAGTATCTGGCGACGACCCTACGAGACCTCCACGGCCCGGAGATTTATTCTATGCCGGTGCCAAGCAACGTTTGTTGTTCTACGCCGGCGGCATCATGGCTAATTTCTTGTTTGCCTTTTTGATTATTCCGGTGTTGTTTTTTGTTGGTGTGCCATTCGCCTCGCCAACCGTTGGCAGCGTGTCGCCAGACAGCCCTGCATGGAACGCCGGAATGTTGCCAGACGATGTAGTGCTGTCAATCAATGAGCGTGAGGTGCATGGCTTTCGCCACATCAGCTCTGGTATTGCTTTGGCGCAACGTGGCGCGTCCCTTGATATCGTTGTTAAGCGGGACGGGGAACGTGTCAGCCTAAACCTGCTGCCCCAATTCGATGAAGAAAAGGGCTTCTCGACTATTGGCGTTTCGCCCGCTTACGATTTAAGTCTAGCGCCTGATAGTGACATTGCAAAATCAATGGGAGAGTATTCGCAGCTAGTGGCGATTAATGGTCTAGAAATAATAAATGCCCTGGGTAGTCAACTTGCTTTATTAAGCTTAGGCGACGGGCGCAGCGATTTTGTCTTAAGCGGGATGAACGCCGATAATCAACGGCGTGATTTTTCTTTTCAATCTAGCGATTACGTTAGCAGTACCCTTGCTGCACCTGCTCAACTCGGAGTCACGGTTCTCGCGCAGCAAGTCGCTGGGGCACGCGGCATTTTCTCAGAGACCCTTGTGGCCGGTGACAAAGTCATTGCAATCAATGGCCATCCACTTAGCAAACAATCTGATTTGCTTGAAGCTATCTCTATCACGGGGCCTGAAACTTTAACGCTTAGTGTTGTCGATACGCAAAATAATCTGCGGCAAGTCAGTGTGCCGCCGACAACAGCTCATCAGTTATTACAAGACTTGGCCTTGGTCCCTAATGACAACATGTCTTTTTATGTGCATCCGCAATCAGCGGCCTTTGCTGCTGGCTTGCGTACCGGCTGTAGTATTTTACGCGCCAACGACGTTGCAATTCAGAAGATGAGTGATCTGCGCTCAGTTATAGGCAACAACGCCGACGGTCAAAGCATTAGTTTTACAGTGCTGCAAAACGGGTCAGACAAGCCAACTGAAATTGATGTCACTCCAGCAGCTATTCCGCAATTAGATTTTGGCTTAATGTTAACGGTGAAGTCGGCGACTGTTGTTGCGCGGCATCCATTGCATGCCATTAGCCTTGGTTTCCGGGAAGCTAAAGCAATGGTCAGCGAAGTTGCAACGACAGCGAAGCGCTTATTCACTGGCGAAGTGGCTTCGAAGAACATGGGAGGAATCATCAGCATTGGTGTGATGACTAATACCTTTGCATCGCAAGGTTTAGTGTCATTGTTTTTCTTCTTATGCCTGATTTCGGTAAACCTGGGGGTTCTAAATTTCATACCGATACCAGCACTAGATGGCGGGCACATCTTATTTGCGTTGTATGAGATAGTTTCCGGGCGCAAAGTCAGCATAGCGGTACAAAACATTTTTCAAATAATCGGTGTGGTACTGGTCCTCAGTCTGCTGATATTTGTGACATCAAACGATATCCAGCGCTTGCTGAATTAAATCATGAATTGGCTCAGACTCGCTCGAATTGCCCTACTGCCAACAATTGCCTGGGACTTCACCGTAGGGATTTTACTAGCGAATAGATCTTTGGCAGATTGGCCATGGCTGGCATTTATCGCTTTGGCTTTGATTTATCACGGCAGCATGATTCTAAATGACGTTGCTGACATAAAAATAGACATAGCGGCGCAGCGTAAGCGTCCATTAGTGCGCAAAGAAATAAGCCGACGTGTGGCGCTGTTTGCTGGACTGCTAATGTATTGTTTCGCTGCAAGCATCTGCTACCTATATTTCGAGAAAATATTTAACCTAAGCCTTTATTTAATTAGCACCGTATTGCTTTACAACTTTTCTCCGTCAGCTTTACGCAACCATATTGGTCCAGCACTACTAGCTACTGCACGCTCATTCAGCCTAATGTTTGGTGCGGCTGCCCTTAGTGGTCCTGCGCAAGCGCTTAATGACATTGCATACACAAACATTATGTGTTACGCCTTGTATTTTCTATTCTTATCACGAATGGCACAACACGAAGAAGACGGAATCTCGGGAATGCGCGGATTATCATTAGTCGGCATGGCGTGCCTCTCGCCATTCTTGCTACTTGCTACCGATTCATATAGCCCTGCCTTGGTCGTATGTTTGTTAATCTTTGCCGCTTTCACCGGCCGCCATGCGTGGGCCTGTCGCGGGCAATATTGGTCTCAAGAAATAGTTCAAGCGCAAACGAGAAGCAGCCTTTGCTTGGCGCCTGTAGTCCTTGGCTTATGTTTGCTGGCTAGCGAACAAAGCAGTAATCATTGGCTGGCATTGGTCAGCATCGGTGTGGTTTCTCTTACGACTACGCTGGCGAAAAGATTTACGATTGAGTAAAATTAATTAGTAGTAAGAATTCAAGAAGTTATTATAAAACGCTCGCACTCCGGAGTGTCGCTCTTCTTTTAGCCACTCTGTAAACCATAATCGAGTTTGCTCTGGGTATACCTTATGCAGCAGCTCTAAAACAAAGCGGCGCGACATTGGGTCGATTGTCGACGATTGCGCAGTAGCAAGCAACGCTTCGCGCACCGCGGTCATTTGAGGGTATCGAGTTAGTGCCAAGAACACCACGCGCGCCGTAGCGAAATCTTGCTGTTGTTCCCACAGCTTCAAAAACCACTCTGTTGACTCTGGTCCGGAGTTACCCAGCACCTCAGAAACAAACTTAGCCACGGCCGGGTCGGTGTAGTTGCTCAACAGGATTTCACCGAGAAAATTGGTGGCGCTTGGAAAACCAGTCCTGACTAACGCTCTAACCAAAGATAAGCGATGATTGACGTCGTCACAATATTGCCAGCGGCGAATCATCACATCAACTACATGCTCGGGCAATCCTTGCATATCAGTTAGAAGACCTAAGGCAAGTAGAGAGCCAGATGTATAAGGGTAATCGTCAAGCTCAAGTAAATACGAATCGAAGTACGAAGTCTTACCTAGCTTAATCATCTGCATCAAAGACTTGCGACGTAGCGATTTCGACTGGTGCTGCGTATAAATGTCAAGAACTTGCACGGCGCTTGCCGGGGCATCATCGCGACTTAATAAGCCAATTATCGCTAGATCAAGCTTTTCGTTGTTAGCTGGTGCGAGATTCATTACCAAATCCCATTGTTGCAACTCGCCAAGCAATTGCACAGCCAGACTGCGGGTGCCGGCGGACTTGTACTTGTCGGCATCTAAATAGACTTGGATCTGCTCGTAAATATCGCGCTCACCCAGGCTGACGCGTACTCCAAATGATTGCAACGCTAGAAATGGTGATAGTCGCGGCTGCAATTTTGTCAATACTTGTTGCAAGCGCGGGTTGCTATTCAGCAGCAAGGCGTTCCATGAACTCTGCAAAGCTGTTTCTCCTTGATCAATCCATTGTTCAACGAGTTCAGCAATGAAATCCAGGCCTGTATCGCTTCCGCTTTTTGACAGTGCGTTCAAGCAAGCGTCACGTGGCGATGATTCATTTTGCTCAGCATAGGCAGCAATCAATAAGTCGCCGTAGTCGGCAGGAGCAATATTAGCTAATGCTTGAAATGCTGCTGTCCTGACTATTGGCGGAAAGATTGTCTCTATAAACGGCAGAATCGCTGCGGCATGCTGCGCGTTTCCGACATCACCCAGCACCTGACATAACGACACCACTGAGCCAATGGTAAATCGATCGGTTGTTAGCAATCTGAGCTCGGCTGCTACTCTGTCTGCGCAGTCTCTATTCTTGAGCAAGCGTTGCACTGCGAAGTGGTGATTATCTTTAGTCCCCACGTGAACATGGGATATATAGCGGTCGACCAACTGAATTTCATCAACTTCTACATAAGTCGGAACCACTTTAGTCGGCGCCGGGAACACATCACTGAGACGGGTTTCGTAGCCAGAGATATCGCCGGATTGCGAACAGCTAAACAACGAAAAAACTGTGACTGCACAGAACAGAGATTTAAAGTAAAATGTGGCCTTCATGGATTCGAATCTACCTCGCGCACATAGCCTCGGTTACAGCATTGGTGAGCACAAGTTTGACTTAGGCCTAAGTTTAGCACCAATGGCCGGAAATACAAACGTGGCTTACCGAGCATTGTGCCGGAAATTTGGAGCTGAGCTAACTACCACCGAAATGGTTTCGTCAATGGCCTTGCGCCACAACGATACTAAAAGCCTCGGCTACTTGGCAAAAGCTATAGATGAGACTCCGGTAGCGGCGCAAATTTTTGGCGCTGATCCAGAAACTTTGGCCATGGCCGTCGAATCGGTGCAACAACGTGGCTTTGATATAGTTGACTTAAATGTCGGCTGTCCAGTGCCAAAGATTACTGGCGGTGGTGGTGGCTCTGCCCTACTTCTCGAACCACAGTTGGCCTTTGATTGTGTCTCGGCGATGACCGAAGCGGCGACTGTTCCGGTTACCGTAAAGATTCGCGCCGGATGGCACGACAACGATAAGAATGCCCCTGAGTTTTCAGAGCTGATGCAAAAGGCTGGTGCTGCAGCAATTACTGTGCACGGCCGTACTCGCGAGCAAAAATACACTGGGCGCAGTGACCTTGACTTAATAAAGCTTGTGGCTCAAGCTGTTGACATCCCCGTAATTGGCAATGGTGATGTCATCGATATTGAGAGTGCGCAGGCGATGGCCGATACCGGAGTAAATGGTATAGCTGTTGGTCGCGGTGCAATGGGCAAGCCTTGGTTGTTTGATCAGATTCGTTGCCACTTTTCTGGTATTGCTATTCCAGAAACTCCGGCTGCTGGTGCTAGAGCCGAATTATTGATAGAGCTTGGTAGCGGCGTTGCCGAACTTTACGGTGAGAAACGCGGTATGCGAGTGATGCGCCGCCTTGCTGCAGACTTCTTTCACGGGTTGCATGGTGCCCCGCAGCTACGTAAGCAATGTGGTCAATTAAGCACCATTAGCGACTTGCATGCAATCGCTGCACAGCTGTCAGCAATTAAAACGTAGGTACGTTGCCTTGAACCGTGTCAAGTTTCACTGATGCCTTGGCATATTCTGTTTGCGTCTGCAACTGCTGTGACTGAGCAACGGCTAAGTCTGCCTGGAACTGCAGGACTTGGTAATTAGTAGATGCCCCTTCTCTTAAGCGCAGTTGCTCGGATTCGAGTTTAAGTTGCGCCATATTAGAGGCGTGTGCCGTTACAGCTACACGCTCGGAATAGTAGTTGACGTTGTGCAAAGCCTGGCGGACTTGCTGTGCCAAGTCCGCGCCTTGGTCGCGTAAGATTCTTTTTGCCAACAACAACCGATTCTTCGCTTGAATTTTGGCACCGACATACGAACTGTTAGATATAGGTAGTTCAAACACGAAACCTAAAGTGTAACCAGGATAGTCATGATCGAGTAGTCTGTCTAAGGACGACCCCACTTGATGGTCTTGAGCGGAGTATGTCCCAGTCGCAATGAAATCTAGTTTAGGACTCATGTTTGATTGAGCCACCTCGAAATCAATTTGCGCTGAATCTACATCAAGTTGCAACTTTTGGATATCACCTCGATTCTCAAGGGCGTTGTTCCATAAATCTTGCCAGTCATTAGTCACGGCGGTCGCTGGCGGTGACGCCGATACTAAATTAAAATTAATCTGCCAATCGTCTTGGTTGTCAAATGTAGAAATAAGGCGGCGCAAAGCATCATGATTGGTATCGACTGAGTTTTGCGCGATTAGCACCGCATCTTGACGGGAGGCGATATCGGCCCTAGTTTGGGTAACTTCAACTTTGGCAACCGCACCAACATCGTATTTAGCAATTGTAATGTCACGTAGATTCTCGGCCAACACCAAAGATTGTTTCTTGACTTCGAGGTCTGCCCTAGCAAAAGATAAATTCCAGTAGGCATCGACGACTGATTGCACACTATCGACACCAACTTGCGTGAGTGATAACAAATCGCTGTCGTGGGCGATGTATGCCTTGCGTTCGTTGGCAGTGGCAACCATGCTGAATGCCCCGCGCAACAAAGGTTGCGTAAACGACAGCGACATTGAGGTGTTCGACTGCGTGTCGGTCAGAAAACTCTCGCTGTCGTAACCTTCATTCAGTCTTAATTCTAGATTGCCACCACTTCGCAAATTGGAACGGATGCCCTGAGTGGCCGAGTAGCTACGCGAAGTGGTGTCGCCATAAGAACTAAAGAAACCTGATGACGCCGACTCGTTAAAGTCGTAGTTCAAGCTAGAGAAGAGCACCGGGTCGAAATCGCCATCGGCAGAAGTGATAGCACCCTTAGATATCATCGCCTGCAAACTGGCTTGCGCCACCTGCGAACCATTGTCTTGACTAAGTCGAATAGCGTCTTCTAGGCTCAAGTCAACATGTAACTGCTGTGGCCGCTGGCCTAAGACACTAGACAGGCAAATCGCTGATATCGTTAATGTGGCTATCAAGTATTTCATTGTGCCCCATTTTACGCACAAACTACCATGCAATTAGCTAATTAATCAACTATCTGACAGAAGCTTATTTATCTTGCTAATGAAGTCAAGAATACTGGCCTCGATTTCATCAGGCAATAACTGAATTAGCACGCGGAAACTATTACGCTGGCTTAAGGCAGTAACCCTTCGCTGATATGCGGGGTCGTTGATATATTCATCAGCAGGCGGGATAACCACCACCTTTGGATCGACTGCCGCTAAATCAGTATCGATACCATCGATAGCCGGTGCCGGCATAAACAGCAATACTGGAGGCTTCGGCGAAGTGCCCGGAAGAATTACCATAAAAGCAGCGGCCGGCACACCAAGTATAGATATCAACAATAATGAAGCTGCGACACGCATAAAAAGTGATTGCTGAAAAA
>JAPKEZ010000159.1 GCA_028821845.1 Planctomycetota bacterium
CCTACTTATTGGCTGGTTTGGTTTACGCCGAATCACGTGGCAAAGCTGATGCAATATCATCGATAGAAGCCGGCGGATATTGCCAGTTGCTACCAAGTACGGCCGCCGAGGTCGCGGGTAAAATGGGAATAAGTGGTCCGCCTTATTCAGCGAAGGATAATTTGCGAATGGGGGGGTTTTACTTGTCACAAATGATTCGCCGCTGGGATGGGTCTGTCACTCTGGGTTTGTTGTCATATAGGCTGGGGGCCGCTCGCGTCTCGCGTAACATAAAAAAATCAGGTAGCGTAGAGCTTTATATAGATTCAATGCGCGGGCAATCAAAAACGCCTTTGTCTTATGTAGAGCAAATACTAGACTACCAACAACGTTTCGCCGATTATGACCAAGCCCAATAACATTTTGTTCGTATGCACCAATGCACGTGGTGCAGATAAGCTCGAGTCGTGCGAAACTTCCCATGGTTCTTCTGAATTGTGCAAATTGCTACGTGATGCAGCCAAAGCGCGTGGTCTAAAACCACAACTACGCGTTGCTTCAAGTTCATGTCTCGGCTGCTGCCACCAAGGGCCACATGCGGTTTTGATGCCTGCCGACAAATGGTTCAGTGGCTTCGATGCTACCGATTGTGAAACAATCATCGATACCGTCCAATCAATAATCGCCTCTAACGCTAATGTCTAAAATTACAGTTACATCGTCCACCGAAACTAAAGTCGCAGAGGGCGACGGCAGTTTGCTTGAAGTCAGCTACGACAACGATTTGCCAATTCCGTTCGGCTGCCAATCAGGAAAGTGTGGCATCTGCGCTGTCAAAGTCGTCGACGGCAAACTGGCCGAGGCGTCAAGAGCGGAGCAGGCCATTCTCGAAGCCTTCGATTGCGAGGCTGGTGTGCGCTTAGCTTGTCAGGCGCATATCGCCGGCGATGTGGCGCTTGAATCAATCAACGAGTAATAAATCATGGTAAAAGTAGCAGTTTGTTTGTCAGGGTGTGGTGTCCAAGATGGATCCGAAATTCACGAGTCCGTTTTGACATTGTTATCGTTGCAACGCGCCGGAGCTGTTGTGCAGTGCTGCGCTCCGGACGCTGAGCAAATGCATGTAGTGAATCACTTGACGAATGAAATTATTGAAGGTGAATCGCGCAACATGTTGCAAGAATCGGCGCGAATTGCGCGTGGAGACATTGTGCCATTAACCGAAATATTCGCCGCTGATTACGACGCGATAATATTTCCTGGTGGCTTTGGCGCAGCAAAGAACTTGTGCGATATCGCTGTAGCTGGAGCAGATGCCGTCTCCCATCCCCAGGTTGAAAGCGTTGTTTGTAACTTCTTAGACGATGGCAAAGTGTTGGGTTTCATCTGTATAGCCCCAGCGATTGCCGCAAGTGCTTTGCGTAATCATCACGCCGTGATTGAATTGACGGCAGGGAATTGTTCCGACACCCATGCAGCCTTACGTGAAATGGGTGCTAAAACCATCGATTGCGAATACTCACAAGTACATGTTGATAGTCTCAACAAAATAGTCTCGACCCCAGCCTATATGTTGGCTGAAAATATAGCGCAGCTGTCCGTCAGCATCGACGCTTTAGTCTCTGAAATAATGAACCTGTGTAATGATTAATATGATTTTATCTATCGCCTTAATATTTGCTGCCCAACAACCGCAGCAAGCACAAGAACCGCAACCAAACTTCGCAGACTATCCAGCGCAAGATGCTATTTCATATGACGTAAAACTAGAGATTTTGGCTAGCGGCCAAGTGGAGGGTAGTGTCGAATATCATTTTAGAGCATTAGAGAAGATCTCTACCATTTATCTCGATCGTACCGCATCAGATAAGTGGCAAGTCGAGTTCGCGCGACTCGATGGCCAAAAAATCATCGTTGGGTCAAATACTTACCAGTATCAAATACCCTTGCCCCTCATAGCTGGCCCTGGTGACGACATCGTGTTCACTGCCAGCTTCAAGGGGTGGCCTGCTGACGGCCTGTACCGCGAGCGCAACTACCTCGGTGACACCTACTTCTTTAGTGATGGCTTCCCATCTCGCACTCGCGCTTGGTTGCCATGCGAAGATTCAAATGCCGACCGCGCGCAGTTTTCGCTAGAACTAATAGCGCCAGCAGGATGGAGCTCCATCGGCTCTGGAGCGTGGACGACTTCCAAAACTGAAAATGGCGGTTCAATTAGCCATGGAAAAACTAAATCTCCCATCCCGCCATCATTGTTTGCTTTTGCTGCTGGGCCATTCGCCCGCGTAAATGAAGATGGCGACGAAAGATTTTTGCCGCATTATGTTTTTCCTCAAGATGCCGAGCTAGCCGCGAAGTACTTAGTTCACCACGCTACTTGGATGACTTGGATGGAAGAAAAATTCGGCGACTACCTTTATGCTAAGTTTACAACGGTGCAAATCCCTACGCGCTGGGGTGGTATGGAGTATCCAGGGAATGTTTGGTTAGCACAAAAGATTTTCAAATATCCCGGTGGCGGAGTAGGCACTATGGCTCACGAGTTCGCGCACATGTGGTTTGGCGACGGCGTTGGCTATGCGCGTTGGCAAGATGCATGGCTATCTGAGGGGTTCGCAAGTTATATTGGTCCAGTGTTACACGAACTGATTGGCGAGACAAACTTGGCAGACGAAATGCGCTCGGCGCGGTCTCGTTGGTTACGGGCAAAATCTGCTCATAAAAAGCCGATAGTCGATCATGCGTTTAGTTCATCAGAAGACTTCTTCGGGCGTTATTCTTCAAACACCTATCAAAAAGCGGCATGGGTATTGCACATGTTACGCAACACTGTCGGTGACGCATTGTTTTTCGCAAGTGTTCGCGATTACTATCAGAGCTATCAATCGCAGGCTGTTGAGACTATAAGTTTAATAGAAAGCTTTAATAAAGTTTGCAAGCGCGACCTGGGTTGGTTTTTCGATCAGTGGTTGCTGCGACCAGGTTGTCCAAAAATAAAGGTCATGCTAGATCCCGAGACAGGCGGATTGTTAGTCACGCAATCAAACACCAACTTTCGTTTTGACCTGTTAG
>JAPKEZ010000160.1 GCA_028821845.1 Planctomycetota bacterium
GTGGGCAGCGCCTCTCCAGAGGACATTCGCAGCCGTTTCCTGCCAGTGCCGCGCGGCTAGTGTAAAGAACGGTTGTTTGTTAATAAAAAAAGAGGGCGCTCATTGCAAAGAATGAGCGCCCTTAATGATTAAAGATTTCTTATAGAATATCTAGAATGCCGGTGCCGGTTGCTTGGTCAATCAAAGTTGAGACAGCAGCGCGATAGTTCAGGTTTTCTCCGAAAGCGGAATTCCATGGCATGGTGTCTTTATCAGCAACCATGCCTAAAGACACAGCAGCGAAAGCACGACCAAGGTCAGCAAGCTTAGGATTGTTGAGTGTCTCAATCAAAGGTTGCACACATGACTTGTCACCAATAAAACCGAGTGCTGTTGCCACAGCAGATAAAACCGCTATCTTCGGCGTTCTACCTTTCTCAGGATTTAGGTACTCGAGAAGGCGAGTAACACCATTGCGATCTTTCATTAGACCAAGGCCAATTGAAGATTGCTTAAGTAAGTCTGGATCGTACTTTGAATCGTCAACAATTTCTCCGAGGTATCCAATGTGCTCACGAGCATTTAGCAAACCAAGAGAAATCGCAGTGTATCCGCGAAATTCAGAATCGCGAACGTCACCAAGTGCTTCACGAAGTTCACCCTTAGCGCTTTCGTTTTTCATCAAGCCGAGCGCGATTGCATAGGCGCTCTTGCGTCCAGGAGCGTTCACTTTCTTGAACTTGTCAAGGGTAGCCTCATGGATAGCAGGCGACACTGTTTCTCCTTGATTGTTAAGCATGAATGCCATAACGCCAAGTGCCAAGCCACACCACGGTTCGTACAAAGTGCTAGACTTTTTCATCTTCTGCATCAAAAACTTAGTGACGTGTTCGCGCCATTGAGGATCGGCAGCGCCAAGATAAGCCATTGAAATTGCAGTGTAATGCTTAAGCTGCTGATCGCGGCCTTTGACAGACATCTCATCAAGTATCTTGAAGATGTCTTCGTTGCGCGGGTCATCGGCAGTTGCCAACATGCCAACTGCTTGAACAGCTGACTGTCGAATCGGAGTTTGGCGCTTAGGCTTATTGTCCAGAATCGAGATTAGCTTATCAATGACAGCGTTACGGGTTGCGTCTCCGGCAGGCACGTTACGCAAAAGTTTTGCTAATGTGTTCGGTACGTGCGCCAACACCAAAGTGTCGCGTGAATCGTCATCCAAGAAAGCAGAAAGCTTATTTACCACGTCGGCAGGCTCAGACAAGTCGAGCACACCAATGGCGATAACGCAAGCAACGCGAATGTCTTTAACAGCAGACTTGTCACTAATTAACAATTCGTAAAGAACGTTAGCTATAGAGTTTTTTATTTCATCAGAATTAGAAGACTGGCCAATTAAGCCAAGCCCGTAAGCAGCGAAAGTACGAATACGAGGACTGACTTCGGTACCACCAGTCATTTTTTTACCAGCAGGTGTATCTAGGAGCAAATCCATTAAGTCAGGAATAGCACCTTCATCTTTCATAATGCCGTAAGACAACGCAGCTGTTTCTGAGACTTCCTGGATAGAGGCTTTTAAGTTATCGCTATATACCTTTCGTGCTTCGTCACCGCGCATGCCAATCTTTGCGAGTGATATCATTACGCCAGTCGCTATATCACTGTCATCTTCAGTTCCGACGATTTCGAATAGCGCTGGCACGATTATATTTTGAATTTGCGATCGCGTCGGAGCCAAAGTGTTAGCTGCTTGCGCGCCAGCACCGAGACCCGCAAGAGCACCGACGGTGTCGGTCACTGTAGCTGAGCCATGAACCTTGGCCTTTAGGTTTAGAAAACGGTCTTTGTTGAATTCCCACCAGTAAACCCAGCGTGACAAATCGGGGCCAACTGCCGCGCCACCTTGAGTAGCAGGCGCATTTGCAGGTGGTTGCCCAGGAGTAGGCGGGGTAGCAGGGGCATTCGGTGTGTTCGGCGTAGCCGGAGTCGAAGGCGTTGACGGTGTCGAAGGTGTTGACGGTGTCGAAGGTGTGGTCGGTGCAGCAGGGGCAGCGCCAGCACCTCCTGGAGGAACAGTATCACCAGGGCCTTTATAAGTGCCACCATGGGCAAAAACACTGCTGTTACCGAAGAAGGCAACTGCAGCAACTAGGAGTGATGTTGTAAGTAATTTTTTCATGATTTGTCAAAAGCAAAGGTTTTATCAATCTGAGTACCAATTGTAGCAACTTGCACATTAATTAAACGCCTTTATTACAATAATGCAAATGCTGTGCCATGTATTGTGGGCATTTAGATGGCTTTACTGTTCTAATTTGGGAACAGCAGGCACATAATCTGTATATGCGTATACATCTAGTCCGTCACGGTGAAACAGCACCTAATCCGCCTGATAGTTTTTACGGTGGATCTGAGGTGCCCTTGAGCGCCAATGGCAGGCTTCAGGCTACTGCAGCAGCGGATTACTTGGCTGATGAACCGATAGACCACATAATCTGCAGTCCGCTCAGCAGAGCTGTGTTTGGCGCCGAAGAAATCAGAATGCGACATACTAAGGCGGCGGTATCCCAAATTGCAGGTTTTCGCGAGAAGGATTGTGGACATTGGGTTGGCCATGACTTAGCATCGATGAATAAGGCATATCCAGATGATATGAAGGCGTATCTTGCCGATCCCATAAACTGGTGCGGGCATGGCGGCGAATCGTTAGCGCAAGTTCAGCGGCGTGTTGTGAGCGCTTTTGAGAATGTTTTGACCTTGGGGTATAGCAACATAGTGATCGTGTCACATTTGTTTCCTACGCGAATCATTCTGAATCATTTGACTAAGGGTGACGTTGTTGATGACTTGTTAAATATGGATATACCGACAGCTTCGGTGAGCCATCTTGATTGTCAGGCTGATGGGTCGATTGATGTAGGTATTTGCGGACATGTGCCGTATTAAGGCATATCTCCAATACACCATAATATATATTATCAGACGATAATTGTGGCTCAGGGTGGGATAAAAGCACTCCCTACTCTAAGGCAGAAACAAATGTAACTCCTAATAGTTAGTGCTGCC